>DATILQ010000270.1:0-16955 GCA_035476235.1 Burkholderiales bacterium | reverse complement strand
TGGTGCGCGCCTATCGCGACCGGATGAAGCTGCACAAGCCGATTCCACCACGCGTCGTCAAGGACGGCCCGGTGCTGGAAAACGTCTTGACTGGAAAAAATCTTGATGTGCTGAAATTCCCCGCCCCCCTGCTGCACGAGCACGACGGCGGGCGCTACATCGGCACCGACGACCTGGTGATCATGCGCGACCCGGAGGAGAACTGGGTGAACTGCGGCACCTACCGCTCGATGGTGCACGGCCCGGACCGGGTCGGGCTGTGGATGTCGCCGGGCAAGCACGGGCGGCAGATCCGCGAGAAGTACTTCAAGCAGGGCAAGCCCTGCCCGGTGCTGATCAGCTGCGGCCACGATCCGCTGCTGTTCCTCGCCGGCGGCAACGAGATCCACTTCGGCCTGTCGGAATACGACTTCGCGGCCGGGCATCGCGGGGCGCCCTACGACGTCGTCGAAAGCGAGCTCCATGGCCTGCCGATGCCGGCGCACGCCGAGATCGTGCTCGAAGGCGCGATGCACCCGGGAGACACGCTGCCCGAGGGTCCGTTCGGCGAGTTCACCGGCTATTACGCCGGCGGGCGCAGCGAGCAGCCGGTGGTGCGCGTCGAGCGCATCTATCACCGCAACGACCCGATCCTCGGCCTCGCCTGCCCGATGGTGCCGCCGTCGGACTTCTCGTACTCCAAGTGCGTCATGAAGGCCGGCATGATCTGGGACGAGGTCGAGCGCGCCGGCCTCTCCGGCGTGCGCGGCGTGTGGGTGCACGAGCCGGGCTGCGCGCGCATGTTCAACGTCACCTCGATCAAGCAGGCCTACGCCGGCCATGCGAAGCAGGCGGCGCTGCTCGCCGCAAGCTGCCAGTCGGGCTCCTACCTCGGCCGCTTCGTGGTGGTCGTCGACGACGACGTCGACCCGGCGAACCTCAACGAGGTGCTCTGGGCGATGTGCACGCGCTGCGACCCGGCCGAGGACATCGACATCCTGCGCCGCACCTGGAGCGGGCCGCTCGATCCGCGCCTGCCGAAGGGCGTGACGTGGAACTCGCGCGCGGTCATCGACGCCTGCCGGCCCTTCGACATGCTCAAGGACTTCCCGCCGGTGGTAAAGGCCTCGGACGAGCTGCGCAGCAACGTGCGGCAGAAATTTGAGGATCAGTTGAAGAAGCGATAGTAGAATCGCTTCCCCGCCCGTCTACGGGCGGTCCAAAGGGGGATCAACCATGAGCAAGTTTGCTCGCGTACTGGCAGGACTGCTTGTCCCTGCGTTTTTCGTGGCAGGGGTTGTGGCGACACCAGCGATGGCGCAAGAGAAGGGGAAGGGCGCCAAAGCCGCTTCGGCGAAAAAGGGGGAGCCGATACAGAAGGTCTTTCTTGAAAATGAGAGGGTACGGGTCTTCGAAGTTACATTCAGGCCCGGTGACGCCGGTGCGACCGTTGAGCGCCCCCTGCGCGTGATACGCGTGCTGAAGGGAGGGACGCTAACGTTGATCTATCCCGACGGCAAGAAGGAAAAATTGGTGTGGAAAACCGGCGAGGTGAAGGTACGGGAGGCTAGCCCGCCATATTCGCCCAAGAACGAAGGAAAGGCGAATATCGTACTCTACGTCGTCTACGTGAAAGAGCCGAAAAAATAATGCAGGCGGCATTGTCGGCGGATTCGCCGAACTGGTTCACGGCCTGTCGCTCGATCCGCTCGAACCCCTCTTCGGAGGGGTTCATTTTTTGTGAGGTTCGGGAGCATGTCATTGGTGGCGTCCACGAGCGTAGAATGAATCAGCACCCTGAGAGGAGGGATCGCCATGCAAGCGCAAAATTCGTTGACGCACCGCGGTGCCGTGACAATGGTCGTAGGAGCGGCGATTTTCCTGATCTACGCGATCGTATTTTTCTTCCGAGCCTTTTCGAGCGCCGGGTTCGAGATAGGGGTGGCAACGCTAAATGGCGTGACCCAGGCGCAGCTCAATCAACTGAACCCGGCTATCACGGGTTACATCACGCACCTCCATCTGGCTACCGCCGGATTCATCGCGGCAACCGCCATCGCAGTGATCGGACTGGCATGGTATGGAGTGCGCGCCGGCGCATGGTGGGCGTGGATAACCGCAGTGATTTCCCCGGTCGTGGGTTTGGTGGTTGCCCTCCCGATGCACTACACGGGAGCTTTCGAGCACGATTGGGTAAGCCATCTTGGACCTATCTACGTGGGAACCTTGATATTTGTGGTTGGGGCCGTGATGGCATTGGTAGGCTTTACGCGCAAGGCATCCGCGACCGCTTAAGCGTTGCACCCATGGCCAGCGGAGCCTATTTGACCGGAACTGCCAGCGGTTGACCCTTGGGGGCGATCATAACGACAACGCTCTCGTACGGTTCAGTCGTACTGGCATTCTTGGGCACGAGCACTTGCCGAGGCCGCGCGCATTGGGCGTCACCGGCTTTCAGTGTCACGGGCTGTTCTCCGCCCTTTTCCAGGATGAGAGTCCCTGCCAGCACGTAATTGCATTCAGTTCCGGGGTGATAGTGTTTTTGCCCGATGACGCCCGGGCCGATGTGTGTGCGCCAGATGCGTATTTCGTACCCGTCAATGCCTTCCAAGTCTTGTGTGACGAGAACCTTCCGACTCTCCGCAGGCTGTTGGGCGCGCAAGGTTGGCGCGCCAATTACGCCCAGCACCGCCCCGGTAATCATTCCTAGACAGAGGATTGACGCTGTCCGGTGCATAGAGCCTCCCTTTGAGGTTACCGTGTGACCTCACGTGACGCCGAGGAAATCGCCCCTTGGTCTCAAGCGCGATTCGGCTGCGCGACAGCCTCCGCGCAACAGCTAGTGTACCGGCTTCGTCGCGGGTTTCCGTCGCTATTACGGCTACCTTAAGCGCTCGCCCAATTCCGGGAACGGCTGACAGCGTCGCGCCAGCGAGCCATTTTTTCCTGCGCTTCGGCGCGCTCCATCCTCGGTTCGAAGCGCCGCTCGAGCTTCCAGTGCGCCGCGATCTCTTCGCGCGATTTCCACAGGTTGACGGTCAGGCCGGCTAGATAGGCGGCGCCGAGCGCCGTGGTCTCCAGCACTTTCGGCCGCACCACCGGGACGCCGAGCAGGTCGGCCTGGAACTGCATCAGCAGGTCGTTCGCGGCAGCGCCGCCGTCGACGCGCAGCTCGGCGAGCTTCTCGCCCGCATCCTTCTGCATCGCCTGCAGCACGTCGGCGCACTGGAAGGCGATCGATTCCAGCGCCGCTCGCGCGATGTGCGCCCGCGACGTGCCGCGCGTCAGGCCGAGCATCGCGCCACGCGCGCGCGGATCCCAGTACGGCGCCCCCAGGCCGACGAAAGCGGGCACGAGATACACGCCGCCGTTGTCGAGGACGCTCGCCGCCAGCCTTTCTATTTCCGAAGAAGACGAGAAAAACTGCAATTCATCGCGCAGCCACTGCACCACCGCGCCGCCGATGAACACGCTCCCCTCGAGGGCGTATTCCTTCTTCTGAACCTGTGCGCAGGCAGTCGAGACGAGCCCGTTCGCCGAGTGGACCACTCGATCGCCGGTGTGCAGCAGCATGAAGCAGCCGGTGCCGTAGGTGTTCTTCGCCATGCCGGGCCGGTGGCAGGCCTGGCCGAACAGCGCCGCCTGCTGGTCGCCGGCGATGCCGCCGATGACCAGCGGCTCGCCGAGCACGGCTGCCGGCAGCATGCCGAAGGCATGCGCGGACGGATGCACATCGGGCAGCAGGGCGCGCGGCACGCCCAGAAGCCGCATCAGCTCCTCGTCCCAGTCGCCGCGCGTGATGTCGAACAGCATGGTGCGCGAGGCATTCGAAGGATCGGTGACGTGTGTGCGGTTTCCGGTGAGCTTCCACACGAGCCAGGTATCGACGGTGCCGAAGGCGAGCTCGCCGCGCTCGGCGCGCGCGCGTGCGCCGGGAATGTTATCGAGAAGCCACGCGATCTTGGTGCCGCTGAAGTAAGGGTCGATCACCAGCCCCGTTTTTTTGCGAACCAATTCTTCTGAAGATTTGAGCTGGTCGCAATGCGCCGCGGTCCTGCGATCCTGCCAGACGATGGCGTTGTGAATGGGCTCGCCGCTCTGGCGGTCCCAGACGATGGTCGTCTCACGCTGATTGGTGATGCCGACGCACGCCAGGTCTTTCAGGGGAATGTTCTTCTTTTGAAGCGCTTCGCGCGCCACGGCGCGCTGCGTCTCGAAGATTTCCCTCGGATCGTGCTCCACCCAGCCGGGCTGCGGGTAGATCTGGCGGAATTCGCGCTGCGCGCTGCAGACCACGGCGCCTTCCTCATCGAACAGGATGGCGCGCGAGCTGGTGGTGCCCTGATCGAGCGCGAGAACGTAACGCACGAAAAATTCTAGCAGGCGCGAGTGCTAAAATCCGCCGCCATGCCATTGCCTGTCCAGGATGTCGAGCGCGAGCTGACGCACACGCGGCGCGTGCGCTTCGAGGGCTACAAGCGCGCCGACGGGCTGTGGGACATCGAGGCGCATCTCAGCGACATCAAGAATCACGATTACCACCTGAAGACCGGCGTGCGGCGCGCGGGTCAGCCGATCCACGAGATGTGGCTGCGCCTCACCATCGACCGTAATCTCACGATCCTGGATGCGGCGGCTTCCATGGACGCCCTGCCTTACCCGGGCGGCTGCGAGAAGATCACGCCGGCCTATCGCAAGCTCATCGGTTTGAGCCTGGCAAAGGATTTTCGAAAAAAAGTCAGGGAGATTCTTGGAAGCACGCGGGGCTGCACGCATCTCACCGAGATGCTCTCCGGCATGCCGACCGCGGCGATCCAGACCTTCGCCGGCGAGATGAAGGAAGAGCGCGAGGACGGCCGCAAGCCTTTCCAGCTCGACCAGTGTCACGCGCTCGAGACGACCACCGATACGGTGAAGAAGTGGTACCCGAAATGGTATCGGGGCAAGGCGGCTTGAAGATCCACGAGTACCAGGGCAAGGAAGTGCTGCGCGAGTACGGCGTGCCGACGCCGCGCGGCTTACCGGCATTCTCGGTCGATGAGGCGGTGGAAGCGGCTAAGAAGCTCGGCGGCAAGGTCTGGGTGGTCAAGGCGCAGATCCACGCCGGCGGCCGCGGCAAAGGCGGCGGGGTAAAGGTCGCAAAGTCGCTTGAAGAAGTCAGACAGCTTTCCTCAAAAATGCTCGGCATGCAGCTCGTCACCCATCAGACCGGGCCCGCGGGACAGAGAGTACGGCGGCTGCTGATCGAGGAAGGCGCCGACATCAGGAAGGAGCTCTACGCCGGCATGGTGGTCGACCGCGGCACGCAGAAGGTGGTCCTGATGGCTTCTTCCGAGGGCGGCATGGATATCGAGGAAGTCGCCGCGAAGACGCCCGAGAAGATCCACAAGGTATTCATCGACCCGGGGCAGGGGTTGAGCGACGTCGACGCCGACGAGATCGCCGCAGCCATCGGCATTCCGGAGCGAGTTCGAGCGCAAGGCCGTGCGCTGTTCAAGGCCTTGTACAAGTGCTTCGATGCAACCGACGCCTCGCTCGCGGAGATCAATCCGCTGATTCTCACCGGCGACGGACGCGTGGTGGCGCTCGATGCCAAGTTCAACTTCGACGACAACGCGCTCTTCCGCCACCCCGAGCTCGTGGCGCTGCGCGACCTGGACGAGGAGGACCCGGCCGAGGTCGAGGCCTCCAGGCACGAGCTCAATTACATCCAGCTCGACGGCGACATCGGCTGCCTGGTGAACGGCGCCGGCCTCGCCATGGCGACGATGGACATCATCAAGTTCTACGGCGGCAGCCCGGCGAACTTCCTCGATGTCGGCGGCGGCGCCACCACCGAGAAAGTGACCGAGGCGTTCAAGATCATGCTGCGCAACCCGTCGCTGAAGGCGATCCTGGTCAACATCTTCGGCGGCATCATGCTGTGCGACGTGATTGCCGACGGCCTGGTGAAGGCTTCGAAGGCGGTGAGCCTGAAGGTCCCGCTGGTCGTCCGCCTCGAAGGCAACCGGGTGGAAGAAGGAAAAAAAATTCTCGCCGACTCCGGCTTGCCGATCATCTCGGCGAAGAACATGGCCGACGCGGCGCAGAAGGTGGTCGCGGCCGCGAAAGCGAAGAAATGAGCATCCTGGTCGACAAGAACACGCGGGTCATGACGCAGGGCATCACCGGCAAGACCGGCCAGTTCCACACGCGGGCGGGGCGCGACTATGCCAACGGCAGGAATTGCTATGTCGCCGGCGTCAATCCCAGGAAGGCGGGCGAGGATTTCGATGGCATTCCGATCTATGGTTCGGTGAAAGATGCGAAAAAGGCCACCGCCGCCACCGTCTCCGTGATCTACGTTCCACCGCCGTTCGCCGCCGCGGCGATCGACGAGGCGGTCGACGCGGACCTGGACCTGGTGATCTGCATCACCGAAGGCATCCCGGTGCGCGACATGATCCGCACCAAGTACCGCATGCAGGGCAAGCGAACGCTGCTGGTCGGGCCGAACTGCCCCGGCGTGATCACGCCCGACGAGATCAAGATCGGCATCATGCCGGGTCACATCCACAAGAAGGGGCCGGTGGGGGTCGTGTCGCGCTCCGGGACGCTGACTTACGAAGCGGTTGGGCAGCTGATGGAAGTCGGACTCGGCCAGTCGAGCTGCGTCGGCATCGGCGGCGATCCTGTCAACGGACTGAAGCACGTCGACGTTCTACGCATGTTCAATGACGACCCGCAGACCGAGGCGGTGATCATGGTGGGCGAGATCGGCGGCTCGGACGAGGAGATCGCGGCGCGCTGGGCGAAGGACCACATGAAAAAACCGATCGTCGGCTTCATCGCCGGCATTACCGCCCCACCCGGAAAGCGCATGGGCCACGCCGGCGCCATCATCTCCGGCGGCAAGGGCACCGCGCAGGAAAAGCTCGCCGTCATGGAGGAGTGCGGCATCAAGGTGACGCGCAACCCCGCGGAGATGGGGAGGACCCTAAAATCCATACTCAGGTAATCCGCTTCCCGCTGCTGGCGAGCCTGCCGTACGCAGCGACCATCTTCCTCTCGTCCTTCCTGCTGTTCCTGGTCCAGCCGATCATTGCCAAGCAGATCCTGCCGTGGTTCGGCGGCTCGGCGGCGGTGTGGACGACCTGCCTGGTGTTCTTCCAGAGCGTGCTGCTCGCCGGCTATGCTTACGCCGACCTCACCCATCGCCTCGGCGCGCGGCGCCAGGCGCTGCTGCACGTCGGGCTGCTCGCGCTGTCGCTCATCTTCCTGCCGATCCTCGCCTCGAGCGAGTGGAAGCCGCAGGGCGACGAGCAGCCGATCGTGCGCATCCTGCTGCTTCTGCTGGCCACCATCGGCCTGCCCTACTTCCTGCTGTCGACGACGACGCCGCTCCTGCAGGCGTGGTACTGGCGCCGCTTCCGGAGCCGCGTGCCCTATCGCCTGTTCGCGCTCTCCAACCTGGCTTCGCTGCTCGCGCTGGTCGCGTTTCCGCTCGCCTTCGAGCCGGCGCTCGACCTGAAACAGCTCGGCTGGGTGTGGTCGTTCCTGTTCGCCGGTTTCGTCGTCCTCTGCGCGCTCACCGCGCGCTTGTCGATGAACGGCTTCGGCACCGACGAAGCCCCCGCCGCGACAGGCGCCGCGGCCGAGCCGCTTTCCAGGGCGACGCAGCTGCAATGGCTCGCGCTGGCCGCGATGGGTTCGGTGATGCTGCTCGCGGTCACCAACCACATCACCCAGAACGTCGCGAGCGTGCCGTTTCTGTGGGTGCTACCCCTCGCGCTCTACCTCGCCAGCTTCATCCTCGCGTTCGATCATCCGCGCTGGTACGTGCGGCCGCTGTTCATGGTGGCGCTGGTCGCGCTGCTCCCGGCGATGGCGTACTACGTGCCCTCGCTTAACCTCCACGTCGCGGTGCCGCTGTACCTCGCCGGCCTGTTCGTCTCCTGCATGTTCTGCCACGGCGAGCTGGCGCGGCTCAAGCCCGACCCGCTGCACCTCACGCGCTATTACCTGATGATTTCGCTCGGCGGCGCGATCGGCGCCGTGCTGGTGGCGATCCTCGCGCCGCTGACGCTGCCCGGCTATTTCGAGCTCGGCATCGCCTTGGTCCTTCTTGCCTTTCTCGTCGTTTTGAGATCGAGGCGAATTTTCATGTGGGGTGGAGTGGCAGTCAGCGTCGTCACTGCGCTCCTCGTGGCGCGCGGCGCGCACGACTACTCCGAAGGCGTGCGTGTCATGGAGCGCGACTTTTACGGCGTGGTGCGCACGGCGGACCACGACAGTCCGATCCCCTACCGCTCGATGTACCACGGGCCGATCATGCACGGCGGCCAGCTGCTCGGCGATTCGTTCCGCAACACGCCGGCCGATTATTTCGGCCCCACCTCGGGCTACGGCCGCGTGTTCCAGTCGCTGCGCGAGATGAGGCGAAAGCAGCCGCTTTCGGTCGGCATCATCGGCCTGGGGGCCGGCGTGGTCGCCGCCTGGATGCAGCCCGGCGACGCGCTGGTCTTCTACGAGATCAGCCCGCGGGTCGTCGACATCGCAACGCGCGAGTTCACCTTTCTCGCCGACACGCCGGCGCGCACCGAGCTGGTCATGGGCGACGGGCGCCTGTCGCTCGAGCGCGAGCCGCCGCGCGGCTACGACGTGCTGGGAGTGGACGCCTTTTCCGGCGACTCGATCCCGATGCACCTGGTGACGCGCGAGGCGATGGCGCTTTACCTCAAGCACGTGAAGCCCGACGGCGTGATCGTGTTCCAGGCGACCAACCGCTTCATCAACCTGCTGCCGGTGGTGAGGCGCCTTGCCGGCGAATTCGGCCTCGAAGCCGTCAACGTCGCCGACGTGCCCGACGCCGAGGAAGGTCCGGAATACTGGTACTCCTCGACCGACCAGGTCATCGTCACGCGCAACAAGGCGCTGCTCGCCTGGCCCCGCATTGCCGAGGCGGCCGAGCCGATCGAGGACCGGCGCGACCTGCCGACCTTCACCGACTCGCATCACAACCTGCTGAGAATCCTGAAGTAGCTAGCTCAGGTCGGGCTCGCCGCAGTGCTTGAGAATCTGCTTGCGTACCTGGTCGCGCAGGCGCACGGCGGCGTTCCAATCGCTGCCATCCGGCGCCACGGGCGCGCTAACTGTCACGGAAATCGGCGCGCGGCGCGGGTACCAGGTGCCGTCGCGCAGCACCGAGCGCACGCCGCGCAACGCGACCGGCACGACCGGGATTGCGGCCTGCGCGGCGCTGAGGAAGGCGCCGGCGCGGAACGGCATCAGGCCGGTGTGCCTCACCAGCGTGCCCTCCGGGAAGACGATCAGCGATACGCCGCGCCTGGCCGCCTGCGCGAGCTCGTCGGCGTGCTCGGCGCTCTTCTGCACGTCGAAGCGCTCGACGAACTGTGCGCCCAGCCCCGTGACGAAGGTGCGCGTGATGAAGCCCTCGCGCAGCTCGCGCTTGGCGACGAAGGCGTTGTTGCGCCATGGCAGGATGGCGAGCAGCACCGCGCCGTCGAGGTAGCTGGTGTGGTTCGACGCGATCACCACGGCGCCGGAAGGCGGCAGATTTTCCTGGCCGCGCACCGCGAGCGGGATGCGGCAAAGCGAGAAAAAAAGCCGCGCGCAGCGTTGCGCGATCTGCCAGGTCCGCTTGCCGGGTGAAATCGCGGCCGCGGCCAGGACCACGATGAACAGCGCGCCGAAGAGCAGCCACGCGTAGGCGGCGAACAGCAGCCCCCGCGCGACCCGCCAGCCGCGGCGCAGCTGCGGCAGCACGCTGCCGACCGCGAGGCGCACGAACTGCCACCAGACCGCCTGCGATTTCACGGCCGAGGGTCCGCGTTCGTAGTAATCGCGCGCGGCGAGCCGGCGGATCTTGCCGCTCGAAGTCTTGGGCACGGTCTGCGGCGGCGCGAGCATGATGTCGTCGACCGGCGCGCCGATCAGGCTCACGGCAAGCTCGTTGATCTTGCGCTTGACCTCGGCGTGGCGCGAAAGGTCGGCCTCGCGCGTCTCGGCGAGCACCACGACGCGCTCGGTCCCGCTCGCCGCGTCCATGCTGCCGAACACCGCTACGCAGCCGCGCCGGATGCCGTCGAGGCCGCCGACCGCTTCCTCGAGCTCGTAGGGGCTGATGTTGCGGCCGCCGCGGATGATGACGTCCTTTTCACGGCCGGTGATGTAGAGGTTGCCTTCGGACAGGTAGGCGCGATCTCCGGTGTTCACCCATTCGCCGTCGAACAGTCCCTTCGTCGCCTCGGGATTGCGGTAGTAGCCGCTGGTTGCCGATGGGCCGCGGAACTGCAGTTGACCTTCGCTGCGGTCGGGAAGCTCGAGACCGGCGGCGTCGACCACCCGCAGGTCGTGGTCCGGAATCGAGGCTCCGCAGCCCACCAGCTTGAGCGGCGAGGGGTCGTTCGGCCGCGCCGGCGCCGCTTCGCCCGTGCGCGACAGCCAGTCGCGATCGATGAGGTCGACCTGCCACGGCTCCCCCGGCGGCGTGAAGGCGAGCCCGACCGAGGCTTCCGCCAGGCCGTAGACCGGCGAAATCACGTTCTTTCTGAAATTCCATCTGGAGAATCGTTCCTCGAACGCGGCGAGCGTATCGGCGCTCACCGGCTCGGCGCCGTTGAACGCGAAGCGCCACGACGATAGGTCGAGCCCCTCCAGCTCCTGCTCCGGAATGCGCCGCAGGCACAGCTCGTAAGAGAAGTTGGGGCCGCCCGAAATGGTGCCGCGGTGGCGATGGATGGCGCGCAGCCATTGGCTCGGCCGCGACAGGAAGGCGAGCGGCGACATCAGCACCACCGGGAAGCCCAGATACATCGTCGCGAAGCAGCCGCCGATGAGGCCCATGTCGTGGTAAAGCGGCAGCCAGCTTACGAACACGTCTTCGGTGGTGGCGCGCGCCGCTTTGCCCATGGCCTTCACGTTCGCGAGCAGGTTCGCGTGGGTCAGCACCACGCCTTTCGGGTTGCCGGTGCTGCCCGACGTGTACTGCAGGAAGCCGATCTGGCCGCCCGCGCCGCGCACCGGCGTAAACCCTGCGGCGGACCCCGAAAAGTCGGCGGGCACCAGGACCGCGCGCAGCGACTCGACCTGCGCGCGCAGCAGCCAGGCAAGCGCTTTCGCTTCGGGAATCGTGACCATGATCGAGGCGCCGGCGCTCTTCAGGACGCCGATGTGGCGCGTCATGTGGTCTTCGATCGTCGCCAGGCGCGCCGGCGGATAGAGCGGCACCGGGATGCCGCCGGCGAGCAGCACGCCGTAAAAGCAGAACAGGTATTCGCGGCAGGTCGGCAGCATGATCGCGACCGTCTGCCCCGGCGTGACGCCGGCTTCGGCGAGGCGCGCGCCATAAAGCAGCGCGCCGTCCCACAGCGCGCGGTAGGTCAGGCTCTTCTCATCGCCTTCCTCATAGAGATGGACCGTCACCCGCTCGGGCTGGCGCTGGGCGTGGTATTCGAGCGCCTCGGTGAGCGTTTGCGCCGCGTCGGGGGCGCGCACGCCTTCCGCCTGCGCCAGGCTCGCGACCGAGCGGTCCGCGGCCTTCGGCGCCTGGCCGGCGCTGGCGAGAAGGAAGCGCAGCAGATCGCGCGGCGTCTCGCTCGAGGCGAGCGCCTGCTCGGGCAGGCTGGCGGCGAACTCGCGCTCGAGGCGCAGCACCAGCTCGACGCGCGCCAGGCTGTCGAGCCCCAGCTCGCGCTCGAGCGAGCTGTCGAGCGTGACGTAGGCCTCGAAGTGCGGACGCGCTTCGCGCGCCACTTCGGCGACGACGGCGAGCAGCCGATTGGCGTCGATGGGCGGGCTCATGGGTGCGGGCGAGTGTACACTCGCCCGGCGTGGCCCTATTTCAGGACAAGCTGGTGTCGATCGCCCGCGCCGTGTCGTTTCCCGGTGGCGCCAGACTGGTGCGGCAGGGCGAGGCCTCGCGCGGCGCCTTCCTGATCCGCACGGGCGAGGTCGAGGCGCAGGTAGCGCTGCCCGGCGGCGGCATGCTGACCGTCGCCGAGCTCGGCGAGGGCGACATGTTCGGCGAGATGGCGCTGATCGAGCGCGGCGTCTGCTCGGCGTCGGTCATCGCGCGCAGCGCGGTCGAGGGCTGGTTCGTCGCGCGCGACGATTTCCGCGCTCTCGTGGCGAGCCGCGACCCGGCGGCGCTGGAGGTCCAGCGCGCGATCACGCGCGTGCTGGCTGAGAAGCTCAGGACGCTCAACGACAAGGTGCGCGAGCATCCCGCGGAGGAGGACCGGCCGGGCAGCGCGGCGCCGCCTGCCGGCGATCCGCTGGCGGGCGTGGAGCGCAACGGCAAGCTCTCGTTCGACTGGCGCAGCTTCCTGCCGCTGCTGCCGTTCTTCGAGCGCTTCGACGTTTACGAGAGGGAAGAACTGCTTTCCATCGCCAACGTATTCGAGTTGCCGCGCGGTCATTGGCTGTTCGGCGCCGGCGCCGCCGCCGGCGCCTGCTTTCTGGTGGTGCGCGGAGCCGTGGAAATCATCTCGCGATCCCAGCACCTGGAGAGGCGCGCGGCGCTCGCCGGACCCGGCGAGCTGGTGGGCTACCTCGCAGTGCTGGAAAGCGCGCCACACAGCGCTGCCGCGCGGGTGCGCGAAAACGCCTGCCTGCTCGAATTCCCGGCGCAGCGGTTTGTCCTCCAGTATCAGGGCAATTCCAACCTGCAGCGCGCCATTCATGAAAGCCTGCTGCGCGCGCTCGCGCGCACCAACACGCAGCTCACCCGGCTCATCAGCCACGCGCGCCTGAGCTCGGCCACTCGCGAGGCCCTCGAGCTGGAAAAGGTGCTGCACGCACAGGTCGTGAATGTGAAGAACCAGTGAAGAATGCGCGCCGGCGGGGCGCGTGAGCTTGATCCGCAGCAGGGCGGCGGGCGACCATCCGCGGCATGCAGCCCGGCATCACTCTCAAGCTGTTTCTGGCGATCCTCGCCGCGAGCGCGGCAGCCGCGGCGGCAATGGCGGTCGCGACGCGCCTGAGCTTTGAATCCGGATTTCTCGGCTACCTCAACCAGGTCGAGGCGCAGCGCCTCGACACGCTCGCGGTGACCTTGGCCGCCGAATACCGCCGCCACGGCGACTGGAGCTTCGTGCGCGACAACTATGCGCGGCTGCGCGAGCTGGCCGCGCCAGCGCAGCCCATCCAGCGCCTCGCTTTGCTCGATGAGGCGCGCCGCAGGGTGGTCGGCAACCCCGAGCTGTCCGAGGACGCCGCGGTGCGCCCGGTGATCGTCAACGACCGCATCGTCGGCTGGATCGGGCGCGCCCCGTACCGCGGGCTCAGCAGCGCGGCCGATCTGAGCTTCCAGCAGGAGCAGCTGCGGGCCGCCTGGATCATCGCCGGGCTTGCGCTCGCCCTCGCGGCCTGCGTCGCCATCGGGCTCGCGCGCGCCTTCCTGCTGCCGCTCAAGCGCCTCGCCGATGCCACGCACCGCCTCTCGGCCGGTGCGTACGAGACGCGGGTAGAAGTGCGCTCGGGCGACGAGCTCGGACGGCTCGCCGGGGACTTCAACCGCCTGGCGCAGGCGCTCCAGCGCAACGAGCAATTGCGCAGGCGCTTCATGGCCGATGTCTCGCATGAGCTGCGCACGCCGCTGGCAATAGTGAGGGGCGAGCTCGAGGCGATCGAGGACGGCGTGCGCCCGCTGTCGCGCGAGTCGCTCGCCTCCCTCAACCACGAAGTCGCGGCGCTCGGCAAGCTGGTGGATGATCTTTACCAGCTCGCGCTCGCAGACGTCGGCGCGCTGGCCTACCGCAAGGAGCCCGTCGAGATCGCGCAGCTCTTGCAGGAGGCGGTGGAATCCCTGGGCGAGCGGTTCAACGAGCGCCGGCTCAGCGTGGAGATGGATCTTGCGCCGGCCAGAGCGTTCGCGGACGGCGACCGGCTGACCCAGGCGTTCCGCAACCTGCTGGAGAACTCGCTGCGCTATACCGATGCCGGGGGCCGCGTCCGCATCGTCGCGCGCCGCGACGGCGGAAAGATACGCATCGTGGTCGAGGATTCGGCGCCGGGGGTTCCGGCGCAGGCGATGCAGCACCTGTTCGATAGGTTTTACCGCGTCGACGGATCGCGCAGCCGCGCCAACGGCGGCGCGGGGCTGGGCCTCGCGATCTGCCGCAGCATCGTCGAGGCGCATGATGGAGAAATCAACGCGCGCGGCTCGCCGCTCGGCGGCCTGGCCGTAGAGATCGCGCTCCCGGCGGCGCCATGAGCACCATCCTCATCGTCGAGGACGAGCCCAAGCTGGCGGCGCTGATGGCGGATTACCTGAAGGCGTCGGGTTTCGCCGCGCACTGCATCGCCGACGGCCTCGAGGTGGTGCCGTGGGTGCGCGAGCATTCCCCCGACCTCGTGCTGCTCGACCTGATGCTCCCGGGGCGCGACGGCCTGGAGATCTGCCGCGAGCTGCGCGGCTTCAGCGACGTCCCGGTGGTGATGGTGACGGCGAAAGTCGAGGAAATCGATCGCCTCGTCGGCCTCGAGCTCGGCGCGGACGACTACGTGTGCAAGCCGTTCAGCGTGCGCGAGCTCGTCGCGCGCGTCAAAGCGATCCTGCGGCGCGGGCGCGGCGCCGCAGACGCCGCGCTGCGCGGCCTCGTCATCGACGAGCCGGGCCACCGCGCCGAGCTGGACGGGCGCTCGCTCGATCTCACGCCGGTGGAATTCCGCCTGCTCGGCACGCTGGCCTCCGCGCCGGGACGCGTGTTCTCGCGCGACCGGCTCCTGCAGCGGCTCTACGAAGACCACCGCGTGGTGACCGACCGCACGGTCGACGCGCACGTCAAGAACCTGCGCCGCAAGCTCGAGGCGGTGCGTCCCGGCAACGACCCGGTGCGCTCCATCTATGGCGTCGGCTACAAGCTGGAGCTGTGATGATCAAAAGGATTTTCATTGTTCTGATTTTCGGGGTGCTGGTGGTGGCGTGCGGCTACTACGTGTACCGCGAATTCTGGAACGCCGACGCGCAGCCGGCGCCGGGGCGGCCCGGCGGCCCGGGCGCCGGGCCCACACCGGTCGTCGCCGCTGCCGCGAGCAAGGGAGAAATCGACGTCATCATGAACGGGCTCGGCACGGCGACGCCGCTGCGCACCGTGACCGTGCGCTCCCGCGTCGACGGCGAGCTCATGCGCGTGCTGTTCAGCGAGGGACAGATCGTCCAGCAAGGCCAGCTTCTCGCCGAGATCGACCCGCGCAGCTTCCAGGTTCAGCTTGCGCAGGCCGAAGGCCAGCTGGCGCGCGACCGTGCTCTCCTCGAGAACGCGCACCTCGATCTCGAACGCTACCAAGCGCTCTATGCGCAGGACTCGATTGCGAAGCAGCAGGTCGACACCCAGGCATCGCTCGTGCGGCAGTACGAGGGCGCGGTGCAGGTCGATCGCAGCCAGATCGACAATGCCAGGCTGCAGCTCGCTTACGCGCGCATCACCGCCCCGGTGAGCGGCCGCGTGGGATTGCGGCTCGTCGATCCCGGCAACATCGTGCGCTCGGGCGATGCCAACGGCCTGGTGGTCATCACGCAGCTGCAACCGGTAGCCGTGGTCTTCACTGTGCCGCAGGACAGCGTCCCGGCCGTGCTCAAGCGCATGCAGTCGGGCGAGACGATTCCGGTTGAAGCCTGGGACCGCGAGCAGAAGGCGAAGCTCGCCGCGGGAACGCTGGTGTCGGCCGACAACCAGGTCGATCCCGCCACCGGCACCGTGAAGCTGAAAGCGCAGTACGCGAACGACGACGGCGCCCTGTTTCCCAACCAGTTCGTCAACGTGCGCATGAAGCTCGACACCCTGCGCGACGTGATCGTGATTCCGTCGGCCGCGGTGCAGCGCGGCGCGCAGGGCCTGTTCGTGTACCTGGTCAGAGCGGACAAGACCGTGGCGCCGCGGCCGGTAAAGCTCGGCCCGGCGGACGGGCAGAACGTCGCCGTCACCGACGGTCTGGCCGCGGGCGACCTGGTCGTCGTCGACGGCATGGATCGCCTGCGTCCCGGCGCCCCGGTGGAAGTCGCTTCGCAACGACCCGAGATCAAGCCGCCTGCGGAGAGCAAGGGACAACGCCGCATGCCACCAGGGGGCAAATGAATCCATCGCGGCTCTTCATCCTGAGGCCGGTCGCGACCACGCTGCTCATGGTCGCGATTCTGCTTGCCGGTGCGTTCGCGTACCGCCTGCTGCCGATCTCGGCGCTGCCGCAGGTCGATTACCCGACCATCCAGACCTTCACCTTCTATCCCGGCGCGAGCCCCGAGGTGATGGCTTCGTCGGTGACCGCGCCGCTCGAGCGGCAATTCGGCCAGATCCCGGGGCTCAAGCAGATGCTGTCCTCGAGTTCCGGCGGCGCCTCGGTGATCACGCTGCAGTTCGACCTGACCATTCCGCTGGACGTGGCCGAGCAGGGCGTGCAGGCGGCCATCAACGCCGGCTCGAACCTGCTGCCGCAGGATCTGCCGGCGCCGCCGGTCTACAGCAAGGTGAATCCGGCGGACGCGCCGATCCTCACGCTGGGGCTTTCTTCGCGCACGCTGACGCTGCCCCAGATCCAGAATCTGGCCGACACGCGGCTCGCGCAGAAGCTCTCGCAGATTGCGGGCGTAGGCCTGGTCACGCTCTCCGGCGGACAGCGCCCGGCGGTACGGGTGCAGGCCAACCCGAAGGCGCTGGCGGCAAACGGCCTCGGCCTGGAAGACGTGCGCGGCGCCATCGCCGCCGCCAACGTGAAGAAGGCGAAGGGCAGCCTCGAGGGCCCGAGCCGCGCCTACAACATCGACGCCAACGACCAGCTGCGCTCGGCCGCCGAATACAAGAGCGTGGTGATCGCCTACAAGAACGGGGCTCCCGTGTTTCTGTCCGATGTGGCCAGCGTCGCCGACGATGCCGAGAACGTGCGCCTCGCGGCATGGATGAACGAGGTGCCGGCGATCATTCTCAATATCCAGCGCCAGCCGGGCGCCAACGTGATCGAGGTGGTGGACCGCATCA
>DATILQ010000269.1:0-8464 GCA_035476235.1 Burkholderiales bacterium | reverse complement strand
TGAACAAGCCGCGCGCGAGCTGGCCGACGCCTACGTGTTCCTGCGCAACGTCGAGCACAGGCTGCAATACCTCGACGACGCGCAGCGCCACGACCTGCCGGCGGACGCAGAGGATCGCGCGCGCCTGGCAAAGATGGCCGGCTTCGCTTCCTGGCAGGCTTTTTCCGCCCGCCTGCAATCGGTGCGCGATGCCGTCTCGCGCCACTTCGAGAACGTGTTCGCCGAACGCGATCCGCAAGCAGCGCCGTGGCCCGAGCATCCGCGTCTCGACGCGCTGCGCTCCAGCCAGCGCTACGCGGCGCTTCCTGCCGACTCCAGGCGCCGGCTCGACGCGCTGGTGCCGGCGCTCGCGAAGGCGAGCTCCGCCACCGCCGATGCGCAGGCCACGCTCGCCCGCGGCGTCGATCTCGTCGAAGCGATCGCGAGCCGCGCCGCCTACCTCGCCCTGCTGGCCGAGAATCCGCATGCGCTCGAGCGCGTCACGCGGATCATCGGCGCCTCGAGCTGGGCGGCCGAGTTCGTGACGCGCCATCCGCTGCTGCTCGACGAGCTGCTCGACGATCGCCTGCTTTACGCGCCGCCGGACCTTGACGCCTTTGCGCGAGAGCTGCGTTCCCGACTCGCCGCGCACCAGGGCGACACCGAGCGCCGTATGAACCTGCTGCGCGAGATGCACCAGGCGCAGGTGTTCCGGCTGCTCGCGCAGGATCTGGCCGGGCTGCTCAGCGTCGAGCGGCTCGCCGACCACCTGTCGGCGCTGGCGGACCTGGTTCTCGCGATCGCGCTGGAGCAGGTCTGGAGCGAGCTGCGCGGCAGGCATCTCGAGGGCGCGCCGCGCTTCGCGGTGGTGAGCTACGGCAAGCTGGGCGGCAAGGAGCTCGGCTATGCCTCGGACCTCGACCTCATCTTTCTCTACGACGACGCGCACGAGCAGGCGCCGGAGACCTACGCGCGGCTCGCGCAGCGCTTCAACCACTGGCTCACCAGCCGCACCTCGGCCGGCGTGCTGTTCGATACCGACCTGAGGCTGCGGCCGAGTGGCGCTGCCGGGCTGCTGGTGTCCCCGCTCGAGGCGTTCGCGCGCTACCAGGAGCACGACGCCTGGGTCTGGGAGCACCAGGCGCTCAGCCGTGCACGTTTTTCCGCCGGCGACAAGAGGGTGGGACAGGTTTTTGAATCAATCCGGGAACGCATCCTGCGGCGTTCGCGCGAGCCGGCCCCGTTGGCAAAGGAAATTCTTGCGATGCGCGGAAGGATGCATGCCGCGCACCCGAACCCCTCCGGCCTGTTCGACATCAAGCACGATGCCGGCGGCATGATCGACATCGAATTCACGGTGCAGTACCTGGTGCTCGCCCACGCGCACGAATTTCCTTCGCTGACGAAAAATCTCGGCAATATCGCGCTGCTCGGCATGGCGGCCGAGCTCGGCTTGCTGCCGAAAGGGCTCGCCGAGCGCTCGCGCGTCGCCTATCGCGAGTACCGCCGGGTCCAGCACGCCCTGCGCCTGAACGGTGCGCGCTACGCGCGGGTGCCGCACGCGCAGGTGGCGTCGCACGTCGCCGCGGTGCGCGAGCTATGGCAGCATATAAAATAGCCCTTTAAGCCCGCAGGGAGACCAACGCATGGCGCAAGCCAAAAGCCCGCCCGGCCCGCTGTCCATGGCGGATCGCGACGGCTCGATCTGGTACGACGGCAAGCTGGTGGAGTGGCGCTCGGCCACCACCCACGTCCTGACGCATTCGCTGCACTACGGGCTGGCGGTGTTCGAGGGCGTGCGCGCGTACAGCACCGAGATCGGCACGGCGATCTTCCGCCTGAAGGAGCACACCGATCGCCTGTTCAATTCCGCCCACATCTACATGATGAAGATCCCGTTCACGCGCGAGCAGCTGATGGCGGCGCAGAGCGAGGTCGTGCGGGCGAACCACCACGACGCCTGCTACATCCGCCCGATCGCGTTCTACGGCTCGGAGAAAATGGGCGTGTCGCCGGTCGGCGCCAAAGTGCACGTCGCCATCGCCGCCTGGCCCTGGGGCGCCTATCTCGGGCCCGACGCGCTCACCCAGGGCATCCGCGTGAAGACCTCGTCGTACGCGCGCCACCACGTCAACGTCACCATGGCGCGCGCCAAGATGTCGGGCACCTATCCGAACTCGGTGCTCGCGACGCTGGAGGCGACGCAGCACGGCTACGACGAGGGGCTGCTGCTCGACGTCGAGGGCTACGTCGCGGAAGGGGCGGGAGAGAACGTTTTCCTGGTCAAGGACGGGAAAATCTGGGAACCCGAGCTGACCTCCGCGCTCACCGGCATCACCCGCTCCTCGGTGATCGAGCTGGCCGAAGGGCTCGGCTACGAGGTCGGGGCGAAGCGGCTGACGCGCGACGACATCTACATTGCCGACGAGTGCTTCTTCACCGGCACCGCGGCCGAGGTGACGCCGATCCGCGAGCTCGACGGCCGCAGCATCGGCGCAGGCAAGGCCGGGCCGGTCACCCAGGCAATCCAGAAGGCGTTCTTCGACGTGGTGAGCGGCAAGGACAAGAAGCACCGCCACTGGCTCACTCCGGTGGCGGCAAAACAACGGTGAGCACCGACAGCGCCCGCCTGGTCGAGGTGACGCAGAAGGATCTGCCATTGCATTGCCCGCTGCCGGGAGCGCCGCTCTGGTCGCGCCATCCGCGCGTGTTCCTCGACGTTGCCAAGGAGCGCGAGGTGCTCTGCCCGTACTGCGGGACGAAGTACGTCTATAAGGGCGCACCGGTAAAAGGTCACTAAGCGTTTGCCCCGCATCCTCGTCGTCGCACCCAGCTGGATCGGCGACGCCCTCATGGCGCAGCCCCTTCTCGCCCGCCTGCGCGAGAAACGGCCCGGGGTCGAGATCGATCTGCTCGCGCCGGAGTGGGTGGCGCCGGTCGCGCGGCGCATGCCCGAAGTGACGGAAGTGATCGCGGCGCCTTTCCGCCACGGCGCGCTGCAGCTGCTCAGCCGCTGGAAGCTGGGCCGCGCGCTGAAGCAGCGCGGCTACGACCAGGCCATCGTGCTGCCGAACACCTGGAAGTCGGCGCTGGTGCCTTTTTTCGCCGACATCCCGCTGCGCAGCGGCTACGTCGGCGAATCGCGCTATGGCCTGCTGAATCTGCTGTACAAGAAGCAGGCGGCGGCGATGGCGCTGCATTACGCGCGCCTGTCCGAGCCGCCGGGCAAGGCCCCGCAGCAGCCGCTGCCGGCGCCGCGGCTGCGCGTCGCGCCGGGCGAGGTGGCGGCCGCGACGCGCCGCTTCGGGCTCGAAGGCCCCTACGCCGTGCTGTGCCCGGGCGCGGAATACGGGCCGGCCAAGCGCTGGCCATACTTCAAGGAGCTGGCGCAGTGCCTCGGCATCGAGGTCGTTCTCCTGGGTTCGGGCAGCGACCGCGAGTCGGGCGCCGGCATTCCGGGCAACAACCTCATCGGCAAGACGACGCTCGATGAAGCCATCCATCTCGTCGCCGGCGCGGCATTCGTCGTCAGCAACGATTCGGGCCTGATGCACATCGCCGCGGCGCTCGGCCGGCCGCAGGTGGCGCTCTTCGGCTCGTCGAACCCGGAGCATACGCCGCCGGCTTCGCCTGCCGCGCGGGTCGTATGGCTGCACCTCGATTGCAGCCCCTGCTACGCGCGCGTGTGCCCGCTCGGGCATTTCCGCTGCATGAACGACCTGTCGGTCGAACGCGTGCTCGCCGAAGTCCGCGCCTTATGAGCAGCAAGATCTTTCCGACGGCACAGGACGCCGAGAACGCCTTCTACGAGGCGCTCGAGCGCTGCGATCTCGACGGCATGATGGCGGTGTGGGCCGAAGACGAGGACATCTTCTGCATCCATCCCACCGGCCCGCGCCTGACCGGTCAGGACGAGGTGCGCAGCAGCTGGGCCAAGATCTTTGCCGGCGGGGCTGGCGCCCGGGTGCAGATCAGCGATCAAGTGGCCGTTTCCGGGATGATGATCGCGGTGCACAGCGTGCACGAGAATTTCACCGTCGAAGGCGACCCGCGCCCCCGGGCGCCGGTCATCGCGACCAACGTCTACCTGCGCACGCCGGCGGGCTGGCGCATGATCGTGCACCACGCCTCGCCGGCGCCTGCGCAGCTCGAAGCCGCGCCGCGCGGCGCGCCGCCGAAGATTCTGCATTGAACGGCTACGCGGCTCCCTGGTGGCTGCCGGGCGGGCACCTGCAGACCATCTATCCGTCGCTGCATCCGCCGGCCCGCGTCGCATTGCAACGCGAGCGCTGGGAAGCGCCGGACGGCGATTTCATCGACGTCGACTTCGCCGGTGCGCGGGCTGCCTCGCGGCTGCTGGTGCTGTTCCACGGCCTCGAAGGCTGCTCCGACAGCCATTATGCGCGCGCGTTCGCCGCGCAGGCGCTCGCGAGCGGATGGCGGCTGGCGATGCCGCATTGGCGCGGCTGCTCCGGCGAGCCGAATCGCAAGCCGCGCGCCTATCACTCCGGCGACAGCGAGGAAGTGGACTGGATCCTGAGGAAGTTCTCCTCGCCGGTTCACGCCGTCGGCATTTCCCTGGGAGGCAATGCGCTTCTCAAATGGCTGGGCGAGCGCGGCGACGAGGCGCGCTCGATCGTGCGCCGCGCAGCCACCGTTTCCGCGCCGATCGACTTGAGCGCCGCAGGCCGCGCGCTCGATCGCGGCCTCAACCGCGAGATCTACGCGCGCCATTTCCTCTCCACGCTGAAGCCGAAGTCGCTCGCCAAGCTCGCGGCGTTTCCCGGGCTCTATGACCGCGCCAGGGTGCGCGCGGCGCGCACGTTCCGGGAATTCGACGACACCGTGACGGCGCCGCTGCATGGTTACCGCGATGCCGACGACTACTGGCGCCGCGCCTCGAGCGGGCCGTGGCTTGAGCGAGTGCGCGTGCCGACGCTCCTGCTCAACGCGCGCAACGACCCCTTCCTTCCGGAGCCTGAACTGCTCGCCGCGGCGCGCTACGCCGCCCGATCGCTGGTGCTAGAATTTCCGCGCACCGGCGGCCACGTCGGCTTCCTCGCCGGCCCGTTCCCCGGCAGGCATGACTGGCTGCCGCGCCGCCTGCTCGAATTCTTAAGCCCGTGAGCGTTCCTGCCGAAATCTTTCGCACCTACGATATCCGCGGCATCGTCGGCCGCACCCTCACGCCGGCGATCGTGCGCGAGATCGGCCGCGCGCTCGGCGCGCTCGGGCGCGAGCGCGGCGCGCCGGGGTTCGCGCTCGGGCGCGACGGCCGGCTGTCGGGACCCGAGCTCGGCGCCGCGCTCACCGAGGGCCTGCTCAGCGCGGGCGCCGACGTCATCGACATCGGCATGGCGCCGACGCCGGTGGCGTACTTCGCCGCCCACCACCTGGGCTGCGGCAGCTGCGTCGCCATCACCGGCAGCCATAACCCGCCCGATTACAACGGCCTCAAGATGGTGATCGCTGGCGGCACGCTGTGGGGCGAAGACGTGCAGGAGCTGCGCCGCAGGATCGAAACAGGAAAGCTGAGCAAGGGAAATGGCAAGCGCAGCACCGCCAGCGTCCTCGATGCCTACGTCGAGCGCATCGCGGGCGACGTGAAGCTGGCGCGGCCGTTTCGCATCGCGGTCGATTGCGGCAACGGCGTCGCCGGCATGCTCGCGCCGCGGCTTTACCGGCGGCTGGGCTGCGAGGTGGAGGAGCTCTACTGTGAAGTGGACGGGCGCTTTCCGAACCACCATCCTGATCCTTCGCAGCCCAAGAATCTGCGGGAGTTGATAGACAAACTGAAGACCGGCGAGAGCGAGCTCGGCCTGGCCTTCGACGGCGACGGCGACCGGCTCGGCCTCGTCGCCAAGGACGGCGAGATCATCTATCCCGACCGCCAGCTGATGCTGCTGGCGAAGGACGTGCTCAGCCGCAATCCGGGGGCCGAGATCATCTACGACGTGAAGAGCACGCGGCTGCTCGCGCCGTGGATCGAGCGCCACGGCGGCAAGCCGACCATCTGGAAGACCGGGCACTCGCTGATCAAGGCCAAGCTGAAGGAAACCGGCGCCTTGCTCGCTGGCGAGATGTCCGGCCATACGTTCTTCAGGGAGCGCTGGTACGGCTTCGACGACGCTCTGTACGGCGGCGCGCGCCTGCTGGAGGTCCTGTCCAGGGAAAAGGACGCCAATCGCGCGCTGAAAGGCCTGCCCAATGCGCCGTCGACCCCGGAGCTGCACTGGGCGCTCGAGGAAGGCGAGCCCCATGCCCTGGTGGCGAAGCTGCAGGCCTCCAAGCCCTTCCCCGGCGCCGAGCGGGTGCTCACCATCGACGGCGTGCGGGTGGAGTATGCTGACGGCTTCGGGCTCGCCCGAGCCTCCAACACCACCCCGGTGATCGTGATCCGCTTCGAAGCCGACAACCTCGCCGCCCTGGAGCGCATCAAGAGAGATTTTCGCGCCGCGCTGCAGCCGCTCAAGCCGAATGCGCCGCTGCCTTACTAGCCTCCTGTTTCTGATCCACGTCCCGGTCATGGCAGCCTGCCCGCCGCTGCTCGACCGCTCGCTCGAAAGCATCGACGAGCGGGCGCGCTCGCTGTGCGAGTTCGCGGGCAGCGTGGTGCTCATCGTCAATACCGCGAGCCAGTGCGGCTATACCCCGCAGTACGAGGGGCTCGAAGACCTTTACCGTAAATACCGCTCGCGCGGGCTGGTGATCCTGGGCTTTCCGTCGAACGACTTCGGCGGCCAGGAGCCCGGCTCCAACAAGGAGATCGCGAGCTTCTGCGTCAACCAGTACGCGGTGGACTTCCCGATGTTCGCAAAGACTGCTCTGAAGAAAAATCCTCTTTACACCGACCTGGCGAAGGCCACCGGTGCGGTACCGCGCTGGAACTTTCACAAGTACCTGATCGACCGCGGCGGCCGCCAGGTCCTGAGCTTCGACACGAAGGTCGAGCCGACCGACCCGCGCCTCGTCGCCTCGATCGAGAAATTCCTCGCCGGCCGCTGACGCTAGGCGAAGTCCGGTCCGATCAGCTTCAGGGCGTCGGTCACCAGGCAGTCCACGCCCCAGCCCAGCAGCCTCCGCGCGGCAGCAGCATCGTTGACCGTCCAGCAAAGCAGCCCATAGCCCGCCTTTTTTATTGCCTTGGCGTTTTCCTCGGTCAAATGTTGTTGATTGCAGTGAAGCGCCATGCAGTCGAGCGCCCGCCAGCCGTACGGGATCTCATCCACCAGGCAGCCCCGAGGCAGTTGCGGCGCGCTAAGGCGCGCCGCCTGGAGCGCTTCAGCCGAAAAGGAAGACAGCACGGGCTGCAGCGGCGCGCCGCGCCAGAGCTCGCTCGCCATGCGGGCCACGGTCTCGCCGGTCGCACGCTCGTGCCCCCGCGCCGGTTTGATCTCGACGTTCGCCCAAACCCCGAGCTCGCGGCAGAGCCTGGCCGCGTCCTGAAAGCGCGGGATGTCGAGCTTCTCGAGGTCCTGGTACGGCGTAAGCGCAACCTCGCCTTTGATTCCTGTCGTGCGCTCGAGCGTCTCGTCGTGGATCAGGACCGGCGTGCCGTCGCCGGCCAGCATGACGTCGAACTCCACGCCGCGGAAGCCGAGCGACGCCGCGAGCCGAATTGCGGCGAGCGTGTTCTCGGCGGCGAGCGACCCGCCGCCGCGGTGGGCGACGATTCTCGGATAGGCCCAGCGCATGACGCGCCGGAGTATATAGAAGCCATTCCCGTAAACTACGCGGCATGGACCGCCTGGAAGCCGCCGCGATCTGCGTCCCGGGAGTCGAGGTGCGCGTCGTGCAGCGCTGCGCCTCGACGAATTCCGTCTTATTGAAGGGTCCCTGTACCGGCCCGGTGCTGCTTGCCGCGGAGGAGCAGACCGCCGGCCGCGGCCGGCGCGGCCGGCGCTGGCACAGCGCGCCGGGTGCAGGCATCACGTTTTCGCTCTCGCGCAGCCTGCAGCGCCCGCTGCGCGAGGTGGCGGGCCTGTCGCTCGTCGCCGGCGTCGCCGTGGCGCGCGCCCTGCGCGCGCTCGGCGCCACGCAAGCGGCGCTCAAGTGGCCCAACGACCTGCTGGTGAACGGCGCGAAGCTGGGGGGCGTTCTGGTCGAGACGCGCGGCCAAGGGCGCGCGACGCACGCCGTGATCGGCATCGGCCTCAACTGCCGGCATGACGCCGGTCTTGAGCTTCGCCTGCGCCGCAGGGTGGGGGCGCTGGATCAATTCATCGAGGACATGGACCGCAACGAAATCATCGCTCGCATCGCGCGATCGCTCCTCGATGCGCTCGGCGCATTCGAGGCCAAGGGACTGGACAGCGCGCGGCACGACTGGGAGGCGATGGACGCGTACGCCGGACAGCGCCTGCGCGTGCGGCTCGCCGATGGCCGCGTGATCAGCGGCGTGGCGAGCGGCCTTGCCGACGACGGCGGGCTGCGCCTGCTGACGCGCGACGGGCTGCGCGCCGTGCGCAACGGCCACGTGCTCTCC
>DATILQ010000268.1:0-18735 GCA_035476235.1 Burkholderiales bacterium | reverse complement strand
GACCATGGAAGGTTGGGGCATGTTCGGTCGGCGGCCATGAGCGTGAAGATCGATTTGAATCACAAGATTCATGTGCTGACAAAAAAGGAGGAGCTCGACGGCGTGCGCATGCCGGGCAAAGTGGTGGTCGTGCTCGATATCCTCTTCGCCACCACGACGATGGTCACGGCGCTCGCGCACGGCGCTACCGAGGTCATCCCTGTGCTGGACGAAGCGGCTGCGCGCGCCGAGAGCGAGCGCTACAGGGACTGCGTGGTCGCGGGCGAGCTCCATGCTGAAACCATCGCCGGGTTCGCGCATCCGGCGCCGCTCGCGTTGCTCAAGCATGGCATCCGCGGCAAGACGGTGGTGTACTCGACCACCAACGGCACGGTCGCCATGACGCGGGCCGCCGGGGCGGCGCGCGTGTACTGCGGCGCGCTGCTCAATGCCCGGCGGCTCGCCGAGCATATCGTCGCCTGGCACCCGCGCGAGACGGTGCTCCTCGTCTGCTCGGGCTCGGGGGACAATTTCAATTTCGAGGATTTCTACGGCGCCGGCTATTTCGTCGAGCGCTTCGCCGACCTGCTCGGCGCGGCGGCCGACCTGTCGGATGCCGCAAAGGCCGCGCTCGCCCTGTACCGGCACGCGCGCGCGCCAGACGCCCTGCTCGATTGCCGCATCGGGCGCATGATGGCGGCGCGCGGGCTTCGCGCGGAAGTCGAGTTCGCCTGCCGCTTCGACGCCCTGCCCGTAGTGCCCGCTCTGGAGCAGGGCCGGCTGCGCCTGGTCAGTGGTAGCGCTCGAAGCCCAAGCGGCTGACGAGGAACCGGGCGAGCCCGTAAACAAGCCAGATCCAGGCTCGCCGCCATGGCGGTTGGCGATGCCATTGAAGCGGCGGCACGCGCTCGGCGCCCGAGCGCATCGCCTCCTCCAGGCTGTCGTGCAGCTCGCTGGCGAAGCCGGTGTCCTCGACGAACACGTTCGCCTCTCGCGCGAGCAGCAGGCTGAACGGGTCGATGTTGGAGGAGCCGACGCAGGCGGCGCGCCGGTCGAAGACCGCGACCTTGGCGTGCAGGAAGCTCGGGTAGTACTCGTAGATCTCGACGCCGGCGTCGAGCAGCCTGCCATAGAGGCCGAGCATGGCGTAGTGCAGGAAGAAATACTCCACGCGGCCCTGCAGCAGGAGCCGTACCCGGACGCCGCGTCGGGCCGCCGCGTACAGCGCGCGGCGAAATGTGCGTCCGGGAAGGAAGTAGGCGCAGGCGATGACGATCTCCACGCGCGCCGCTTCGATGTGCCGCAGGTAAGCGTCCTCGATGTCGCGGCGATGCCGCAGGCTGTCGCGCACCACCAGACAGGCGCCCTGCGTGCCGCAGGGTGCCGGCGGCGGCAAGGCGGCCTGCGGGCGCGCCCGGCGGCGCAAGGCGGCCCATGACACCCGCAGCCATAGCCGCGCGGCCGCGTTGCGCACCTCGCCGGCGAGGGGGCCCTCGACGCGCACCGCGTAGTCGTAGCGCGGCGCCTGCCACTCGCGGCTCTCGAAATCGTCGATCACGTTGATGCCGCCGACGAACGCGACCGTGCCGTCGAGGGCGGCGAGCTTGCGATGCATCCTGCGCAGCCGCCCGCGCCGCCAGCGGCGCCGTGCGAATTCGGGCCGGAACACGAGCAGGTGCGCGCCCGCAGCGTGCAGCCGCTCGCGGAACCGGCGGGAGAAGTCGCGCGCGCCGAAGCCGTCGACCAGCAGATGCACGTTCACGCCGCGCGCCGCGGCACGCGCCAGCGCCTCGGTCACCAGCTCGCCGGTCTCGTCGTCGGCGTAGAGGTAGCTTTCGAGGAACACTTCGCTGCGTGCAGCGTCGATGGCCGCGACCAGGGCCGGGAAATACTGCACGCCGTTCTTGAGCAGCGTGAGGCGGTTGCCGGCGACGTACTGCATGCGGCTAGGCGCGCTCGAGCTCCGCGCTGACCGCCAGGTGATCGGAAAGCATCGACCAGGGCTTGCCGCGATGCACGCGCGAGGCCGCGATCTTGAAGCCGCGCACGTAAATGCGATCGAGCCGCAGCAGCGGCAGCATGCTGGGGAAGGTCGGCAGCGCGCGGCCGTGGTGCGCCACGGACACCTCGGCCATGCCGAGCCGGCGCTCGAGAATTGCCGTGGCGCGATGCCGCCAGTCGTTGAAATCGCCGGCGATGATGATCGGCAGGCCGCGCGAGGCGAGCTCCTCGAGCCGGCCCGAGATCGCCTCGAGCTGGCGCTTGCGTCCGCGCTCGTGCAGGGAAAGATGCACGCACACCAGATGCAGATTGCGCCGCCATCCGGGCACGGCGACCACGCAGTGCAGCAGCCCGCGGCGCTCGTAGCGGTGGTCGGAGACGTCCTCGTTCTCGAACGAAATGAAAGGAAAGCGCGACAGCACCGCGTTGCCGTGGTGGCCGTGGTCGTAGACGGCGTTGCGGCCGTAGGCATGCTGCCACTGGCCGTCCGCAAGGAACTCGTGCTGCGGCTCGGTGGGGCAGGTGGCGAAGCGCATGGCGTAGCGCTGGTTCAGTCCCTGCACTTCCTGCAGGAAAACGAAGTCCGGATCGAGCTCGCGCAGGCCTTCGCGCAGCTCGTGGATCACCATGCGGCGATTGAAGTGCGACAGTCCCTTGTGGATGTTGAGGGTCACGACGCGCAGGCTGCGGGTCATCGTCGTGGCCCTTCCAGGTCGAGCTGGAAGCGGCGCTCGAGGAGGTCGGCATCGTCGAAATGGCGCCTGCCGACGAAAGCGGTGGCCTGCCGGCCCCACTGGCGCATCGCGCCGGGCGATGCGATCCCCATCGGCCAGAAAAGCAGACCCTCGGCGCGCTCGCTGCCGGCGATGATGCCATCCGGCCCGAAGGCGCTGCGGGGGCCCTCGCCCATGCGCTGCATCGAGCGCAGCTCGTCGTACGGATGGAGCACGTAGCGCACCACGCTGTCCGAGCCGCGCACCAGGCTTACGCCTTCGATGTAATGCGTGGCCGAGGCAATTCTCACCACCGGGCGCTCGCCCTCGCCGACCGGCGGCAGCGTCTGCGGGACGAAGGCCCATTCCTCCAGCGGATCCGGCGCCGGCAGCGGCCGGGCGCGCGGCGTCGGGAAAAACAGGTGGTAGCAGCCGCAGGGGTGGATCGAGTCGTAGAGGAGCGGCGCGCCGTCCGGCGCCAGCGTCACCCGCCAGACGAGGCCGTCGAGCTTGCCGGCAAGCAAATCGAGCCCGCTGCGCGGCGGCCGTTCCGGGAACCAGATCGTGTAGACCAGCTGCAGCAGCACGCTCTCGCCGTAGCGTGTATAGGCGGGCTGCACGTAGACGGCGGCCTCGGCAGGATCGACTTCGGGCATCACCGCTTCGCGCTGCCAGCGCAGCAGCCCAAAGCGGTCGTAGTCGCCAGCGAGCTCGACATCGAAGCTCGGCGCGTACGCGCTCACCAGGCGCTCGAACTCGAGCTGCGAGAGCATCGGATGGCCGAGAGGATCGAAATGCGTGCGGTCGAGCATCGCGGCCGCCGCGGCGCGCGCGAGCGGCGCCGCCGGCGGAGGCGCATAGCGCACGCGCAGGCCCCCGGCCTGCCTGCCGAAGGCGGCAAGAGTCTCGCTCTCCCATTGCCGCACGCCGCGCGCGAAAGGAATGCGCGTCACGGCGTAAAGGCCCAGGACTCGGCTTGCGGTCGAGTAATCATCGGGCACCTCTGCCGCGGCCAGCATCGCGGCGCGCATCTGCGGCTTCGCCATGTCGATTTCCCGCAGCAGCCGAGCGCACTCGTGAGTGCGGCGCATCGGGAATGCCTGCGGCAGCTCGCGCGGCAGATTATCGATCTCGTGGCGGCGCGACTCCAGGTCGAGCTCGAGCAGGCGTTCGGCAAAAGCCTGCAGCGCGGCTTCGTTCGCGGCCGCGCGGCCGCGCAGCGAAGCCAGCAGGCGATCGACGCGCAGATAAGGAAAGCCGGCCACCCGGCGGTACTGCGCGTCGCGCACTCCCGCGGCGTCGGTCGCTTCGTCCAGCGCCTGATACCACTCGGCGCACTCGCGGGCCTGTGGCGATGGATAGCGGTCCTGCAGGCTGGCACAGCCGGCCGCCAGCGCTATCGCCACCAGGACCGCGCAGCGTCTCATTTCGCCGCCTCGCCTGCGCGCCGCTCGATCTCGGCCACCATGGCGGTGAACTGCTCGGTCACGGTGCTGCGCAGCGCCGCGACGCCGATCAGCGGCGGCAGCCTGAAATCCGGCTCGATCTCGCCGGCGTATCGGAGCAGCACCGTGCCGCTCTCCGCGTCAGGCTGGATCTCGTAGCGCCCGCTCATGCGTCGTACATTGCCGGCGACCGCGCGCGAGTTGATCCACTGCGGCGGCTGCTCGGTCACCTCGAGCCGCACCTCGATTGGAAAGGAAAAAATGAGAAAGCGCGCTTCTCCGGACTGCTCGACGAGCAGGCGGGCGCCGTCGCGCGAGCGCACCACGCTTCTGGCGAGGCCGGGGATGAAGCGCGGCAGATGCTCGTAATCGGTGAGCACTTCCCACACCAGGGCCACCGGGGCGGCAATCAGCGCGCGCGCCCGGACCTCGACGCGCTCGCCGCGGCGTTCCGCCTCGACACTGAGATCTTCGGCCGCGCACCCCGGCGCGGCCCGGACCGCGAGGAGCACGGCCAGGACGCACGAAATGCCCCACGGCTGCACGCGTTCTACGTTATCACAGCGCCCTCGCCCAGCATGGCGATGGCGTCGCGGTTGGACCAGGAGAAGCAGCGCGCGGCCGCCTCGCGCCACGTCAGCCAGGCGAAAGCCACGTGCTCCTCGGGAGCGAGCGTCACCGGCACGCGCCGTCGCAAGGCGAGGCTCAGCACATGCTCGGTGTTGTAGACCACGCCGGGAGCGAAGCGATGGCGCCATTGCTCGTAGATCTCGAAGGTATACGCGAGCTTCCAGCGCGCGAGCGTGCCGTGCGCCGCGTCGATCCCGGTCTCTTCCCGCACTTCGCGCGCCGCGGCGGCCTCGAGCGCCTCGTCGGCGCGCTCCAGCGATCCGGTCACCGACTGCCAGAATCCGCGACGCGTCGCGCGCTCGATCAGCAGCACCTCGAGATCGGCGGTATGCACCACCACCAGCACCGAGACCGGCAGCTTGAAGCTCATGAACCGCGAAACAGCTCGGGCAGGGAAAGCTTGCGCGCGGGATCGATGAACACTGCAAAAAACGCTTTGCCGCGGCCGGCCCAGAACTCGGCGCTCGAGGCGAGGACGTCGATCAGGATGCCGAGCTGGTCCTGGTCGAGGGCTTCGAAATTGCGGAAAAGCAGAACGTAGCCGCCCGCCTGTCGCCACGACAGGTCGCTCAGGCAGTCCTCGAGCGCATCCCAGTTTTCCCCGAACCATTTCGGAAAGCCGAGCGCCTGTGAAATCGACTTGAACACGTCTTTAGTCAACTCTAGTTTCACCACGTCGAGGGCGCTGCCACCGGCCGCCTCGAAAATCGCCGCGTCGCTCCCGGCGCGATACACGCCGGAGCGCGGCGGGTCCTGCAGGCGCTCAAGCAGCTTGCCCATTACTCGATGATCCTCTTGAACGTGCGGTAGTGGTCCTCGGTGTAATAGAGCTCGCCGCCGCGGCCGACGACGATGCGCCGCGCGCCGCGATCGCGCACTGCCGGCGTGCGCACCGTGTACTCGCGGTAGTAGCCGCGGCTGCGCTTCGGCAAATGCGCTTCGCGGTTACCGAAGATCCTGCCGTCATTGGGGTATGCGAACGGGCCGCCCGCCTTGATTTGCTCCAGCGCCTGACGCGCTTCAGGGGGTAGCTCGGCAGTGCGGATTTCCCCGGGAAAGGCGAGAACTGCAGTGACGCAGAAGATCGCCAGCGCGGCAAACGCTCGCCTCAAGCCTTGGGTTTCTCCCGCAGCCGCAAGCCGAGCTCGCGCAGCTGCTTCTCGTCCACCGGGCTGGGCGCCTGGACGAGAAGGTCCTGCGCGCGCTGGGTCTTCGGGAAAGCGATGACGTCACGGATGGATTCGGCGCCGGCCATCAGCGCGACCAGGCGATCGAGGCCGAACGCGATGCCGCCGTGCGGCGGCGCGCCGTACTGCAGGTTCTCGAGCAGGAAGCCGAACTTCGCTTTCGCCTCGGCCGCCGAGATGCCGAGCGCCTTGAATACCTTGGACTGCACCTCGGCGCGGTGAATCCGCACCGAGCCGCCGCCGATCTCCCAGCCGTTCAGCACCAGGTCGTAGCCCTTCGCCAGCGCCTTGCCGGGGTCCGAGGCGAGCCGCTCTTCGTGCCCGTCCTTGGGCGAGGTGAACGGATGGTGCATCGCCGACCAGCGTTTTCCCTCCTCGTCCCATTCGAACATCGGGAAGTCCACCACCCACAGCGGGCGCCAGCCCTTTTCTACCAGGCCCTTGTCCTGCCCAAGCCGCACGCGCAGCGCGCCGAGCGAGTCGTTCACCACCTTCGCCTGATCCGCCCCGAAGAAGATGAAGTCGCCGCTTTGCGCGCCCGTGCGCGCGACGATCTCCTTCAGGACGTTTTCCGGCAGGAACTTGACGATGGGAGACTGCAGGCCCTCCGGGTTCACCTTGACGTAGGCGAGTCCCTTTGCGCCGTAAGTGGCGACAAATTGGGTGTAGTCGTCGATCTCCTTGCGCGAGACTCCCGCGCAGACGCGCAAGGCGGCGACGCGTCCGCCCGGGAGATCGGCGGCCTGGCGGAATACCTTGAAATCCACGCCCTTCATCAGATCGGTCAGCTCGGTGAGCTCGAGCGGCACGCGCAGGTCCGGCTTGTCGGAGCCGTAGCGCGCAATGACTTCGGCGTAGGAAAGGCGCGCGAAGGGGTCGGGCAGGTCGACGCCGAGGACGTCGCGGAACACTTCGCGGATCAATCCTTCCATCAGGTCCTGGATCGCGCGCTCGTCGAGGAACGAAGTCTCGACGTCGATCTGCGTGAATTCCGGCTGCCGGTCCGCGCGCAGGTCCTCGTCGCGGAAGCACCGAACGATCTGGTAGTAGCGGTCGAAGCCGGCGACCATCAGCAGCTGCTTGAACAACTGCGGCGACTGCGGCAACGCGTAGAACTCGCCGGGATGCATGCGGCTTGGCACGAGATAGTCGCGCGCGCCTTCGGGCGTCGAGCGCGTGAGCATCGGCGTCTCGATGTCGATGAAGCCGTGCGCGTCGAGGTAGTCGCGCACTGCCATCGCCACGCGGTAGCGCAGGCGCAGGTTCTTCTGCATCGGCTCCCGGCGCAGGTCGAGCACGCGGTGCGTGAGCCGCGTGAGCTCCGAGAGATTCTCGTCATCGAGCTGGAATGGCAGCGGCGCGGACGGATTGAGGACCTCGACTTCGTGCGCCAGAACCTCGATCTCGCCGGAGCGCAGCTCGGGATTGACCATTCCCTCGGGACGCCTTCGCACGTTGCCGGTCACCCGCAGCACGAATTCGTTGCGCACCCGCTCGGCCGCCTCGAAGGCCGCGGCCCGGTCGGGATGGCACACGACCTGCGCCAGCCCCTCGCGGTCGCGCAGGTCGATGAAGATCACGCCGCCGTGGTCGCGGCGCCGGTGCGCCCAGCCGCACAGCGTGACGCTGCGATCGACCAGCGCGGCGCTCAGCTCGCCGCAGTAATGAGTCCGCATCTACCTGTTTTCGAGAGGCGGGACTACGCCCATTGAAATGATGTACTTCAGCGCCTGGTCGACGGTCATGTCGAGCTCGATCACGTCCTTGCGGGCGACGACGACGAAATAGCCGCCGGTGGGGTTCGGCGTCGTCGGCACGTACACGCTCAGGGAGTCGGCCGGGACGTGACTGGCGACGTCGCCGCCCGGCGTCCCGGTCTGGAAGGCGATGGTCCACATGCCTTCGTGCGGCCATTGCACCAGCAGCGCCTTCCTGAACGCCTGCCCGCTCGACGAGAACAGCGTGTCGGAGATCTGCTTGACGCTCGAATAGATGGAGTTGACCACCGGGATGCCGTGCAGCACGCTGTTCCACAGCTGCACCAGCCGCGCGCCGAGGAAATTGGTCGCGAGCAGGCCGGTGACGAAAACGACGACCAGGGTAAAAATGGCGCCCAGCCCCGGGATGTGGACGCCGAGCCAGCTTTCGGTCTGCAGCGCGACCGGCAGCAGCAGCAGCGACTGGTCGAGCACGTCGAAAATGAACTTCAGCACCCAGATCGTGATGATCAGCGGGATCCAGATGAGCAGCCCGGTGATGAAGTATTTCCTCACGGCTCCGGAAACAAAAAGGCCCGGCTCGCGCCGGGCCGGTTGGCTCGTTGGTGCTTACTCAGTCGGTGGTGCAGGCCGCCTTCTTCGGCTCGGCTTTCGTTTCAGTCTTCGTTTCAGTCTTCGCTTCGGTTTTCGATTCAGCCTTGGCTTCGGGTTTTTTTTCTGCAGTCTTCTTGAAGTCCGTGGCGTACCAGCCGGTGCCTTTCAACTGGAAGCCCGCCGCGCTGAGCAGCTTCTGGAAGGTCGATTTGCCGCAGGCCGGGCACTTGCTGAGCGCCGGCTCCGAAGCCTTCTGCAGGAACTCTTCCTGGTGGCCGCACTGCTTGCAGCGGTATTCGTAGATCGGCATGGTCAAAACCCCTAGACGGCGATTATATCGCTGATTTTGGGGGGAAAAGCTGGAAATCAAGAAGCCGTCATGAGCGCAGCGACGTTCAGCGAACCACCAGGACCGGGCGGTCGGCATGCTCGGTCACCTGCTTCGATACCGAACCCAGCAGCAGGCGGGCGAATTTCGAGCGGCCGCGACCACCGACAACGATCAAGTCGACACCGTGTTTGTCGGCGTCGTAGATGATCTGTTCGGCCGGGTGCCCGACCGAAACCTCGAAGCGGGCGTTCACGGACTTTCCCGCAGCGAGCGGTCTCAGTTCGGCGAGCAGCCGCTCGTGGTAGTTGCGCGAGTTCTCGATCACCGCCTCTGCTTCGACGTCGTCGGGAATGTCGAGCGCGCGCGCCACGCTCAATACGTAGAGCTCGGCGCCGTGCTTGGCTGCCAGCTCGAGCGCCGTATCGAATACCGTCAGAACGGAATATCGTCTTCCATGTCGTCGAACTTGCCGGCGGGCTTCTTCGCGGGCGGCTTGGCCTCGGCGGCCTTGCCCTCGGCGGCCTTGCCCTCGGCGCGCTGGGCCGCAGGCTCGCGCGGCTCGCCGGAGCCGGCGCGCGGCCCCAGCATCTGCATGACGTCGCCGCGAATCTCGGTCGAGTAGCGGTCCTGCCCCTCCTTGTCCTGCCACTTGCGCGTGCGCAGGCTTCCCTCGACGTAGACCTGCGAGCCCTTCTTCAGGTACTCGCCCGCGACCTCGGCCAGGCGCCCGAAAAAGGCGATGCGGTGCCACTCGGTCGCCTCCTTCATCTCGCCGCTCGTCTTGTCCTTCCAGCGATCGGTCGTCGCCACGCGGATGTTGGTCACCGCGTCGCCGCTCGGCGTGTAGCGGGTCTCCGGGTCGGCGCCCAGGTTGCCGACGATGATGACCTTGTTCACCGATGCCATGTCATACCTCCCCCGTGATCAGTTTGCGCACGCTGCTCTCGTCCCATTGCCCGGTGACGACCTTGAGGCGCGCGATGCGCTCGTGCGCCAGCACCTCGGCTTCGCGCACGCCGCGCACTCGCGCAAGCGCCTCGTCCAGGCCTTCCACATTAACACCGGACGCTATCGACAACGTCAAACTCGAAAGTTCGTTGACCGCGAGCCGCGGCGGCTTCATGCCCGCCGCCACCGCCAGCCAGACGGCGCACAGCGCCGCGCAGGCCCAGAACACCCCGACCGCGCCATGATCCCTGCCGATCCAGCCGCCGAGCAACCCGCCGAAGAAAACGCCCAGCGTCTGGGTGGTGTTGTACACGCCGATCGCGACGCCGCGGCCGCGTGAGGGCGCCATGCGGGAGACGAGCGAAGGCAGCATTGCCTCGAGCACGTTGAAGGCGACAAAAAAGCCGAGCATCAGCGCAGCGAGCGCCGCGAGGCTGCCCGCTTTCGTGCAGGCGAGCGCCGCCTCGACCGCGAGCAGCAGGGCGACGCTGCCCAGCAAGACCGGCTTCGGCCGGTTGCGCCGGTCGGCGTAGAGGATGGGCGGGACCATGAGAGCGAAAGAAACGAGCACCACCGGCAAGTAAAGCTTCCAGTGCTGCGGCAGCTCGAGCCCGGCCGCCACGACCAGCGGTGGCACGACGACGAACATCGCGTAGAGAACGACGTGCAGCACGAAGATGCCGGCGTTCAATCGCAGCAGCTCGACGTCGAAAAGTCGCCCTGCGCCTTCCGCGTGCGGTTTTTCGCCCTGCAGGGCGGGCGGGTCGGGAACCTGGAACCTTACGACCCAGATCGCCGCAAGGGAGAGCAATCCGGTCAGTGCGAAGATGCCGTCCATGCCGACGGCGCGGTACAGCAGCGGCGCGCCGATCAGCGAAACAGCGAACATCGATCCGATCGTGGCGCCGATCATCGCCATGATCTTGGTGCGGTGCTGCTCGCGCGTCAGGTCTGCGGCCAGCGCCATGGCCACCGAATTGATCGCGCCGGCGCCCTGCAGGATCCGCGCCGCGATGGCGGTCCAGATGTCGTGCGCGGCAACGCCCAGGAAACTGCCCGCGGCAAAGATGACCAGACCGGTATAGATGGCCGGCTTCCTTCCCCATCGATCCGATGCCAGGCCGAAGGGAATCTGCAGAATTCCCTGCGACAGGCCATACGCCCCGAGCGCGATGCCGACCAGCGCAAGGTCGCCGCCGCCCTTCAGCTTCGCCGCGTGCACGGCAAACACCGGGAGGATGAAGAACAAGCCGAGCATGCGCAGGCCGTAGACGCCGGCGAGGCTCGCGCCGGCGCGCAGTTCTGCGCGGCTCATGCGTTCGGGGAGCATGGGGAAGTATCGGCGGGAATGCGAAACGCGCTATAGTAGCAAGTTTACTTTTCGATTCCCGCGATGGACAGCATCCGCATCCGCGGAGCGCGCACGCACAATCTGAAGAATCTCAGCCTCGAGCTGCCGCGCAACCGGCTCGTGGTCATCACCGGCCTCTCGGGCTCGGGCAAGAGCTCGCTCGCCTTCGACACGCTGTACGCGGAAGGGCAGCGGCGCTACGTCGAGTCGCTGTCGGCGTACGCGCGCCAGTTCCTGCAGCTGATGGAAAAGCCCGACGTCGACCTGATCGAGGGCCTGTCGCCGGCCATCGCCATCGAGCAGAAGGCGGCGAGCCATAACCCGCGCTCCACCGTCGGCACGGTAACCGAGATCCACGACTATCTGCGGCTGCTGTACGCGCGCGTGGGCACGCCTTACTGCCCGCAGCACAACCTCGCGCTGCAGGCGCAGACCGTGGCGCAGATGGTGGATCAGGTGCTGGCGCTGCCAGAGGACACGAAGCTCATGATCCTCGCGCCGGTGGTCGCGCGGCGCAAGGGCGAGCAGGCCGAGCTGCTCGACGAGCTGCGCGCGCAGGGCTTCACGCGCGTGCGCATCGACGCAAAAGTGCACGAGCTCGACGCCGCGCCGCGCCTGTCGAAGAACGTGAAGCACTCGGTGGACGTGGTGATCGATCGCCTGCGCGTGCGCGCCGACAGCAAGCAGCGCCTCGCCGAATCCTTCGAGACCGCGCTGCGGCACGCCGACGGGCGCGCCCTGGTGGTGGAAACCGATTCCCGCAAGGAGCAGCTTTTCTCGGCCAAGTTTTCGTGCCCGCTGTGCGATTACGCGCTGCCCGAGCTCGAGCCGCGCCTGTTCTCGTTCAACAACCCGATGGGCGCCTGCCCGCGCTGCGACGGCCTGGGCGCGATCGAGTTCTTCGACCCGAAGCGCGTCGTCGCGCATCCGAATCTGTCGCTGGCGAGCGGCGCGATCCGCGGCTGGGACCGCAGGAACCACTTCTATTACTCGATGCTGCAGTCGCTCGCCCGGCACTACGGCTTCGACGTCGAGCAGCCGTGGGAGCTGCTCGACGAAAAAGTGCAGCAGCTGATCCTCGCCGGCTCGGGCCAGGAGAAGATCGCCTTCACGTATCTGAGCGAGCGCGGCCGCAGCAGCGTCAAGGAGCACGCCTTCGAAGGCGTGATCCCCAACCTGGAGCGCCGCTACCGCGAAACCGACTCGATCGTCGTGCGCGAGGAGCTTGCCAAGCACCTCAACACGCGCGCCTGCCCCGAATGCGGCGGCACGCGGCTGCGGCGCGAAGCCCGGCATGTCAGGATTCTGGACAAGACTCTGTTCGAGGTGTCGGGCTGGCCTCTGCGAAAAACCCTGGATTTCTTTAAAAACCTGCAGCTCGAAGGCGCGCGCGGGCAGGTGGCCGAGCGCATCGTGCGCGAGATCGCCAACCGCCTCGAGTTCCTGGTCAACGTCGGGCTCGATTACCTGGCGCTCGAGCGCTCCGCCGAGACGCTGTCGGGAGGCGAGGGGCAGCGCATACGGCTGGCGAGCCAGATCGGCTCCGGCCTCACCGGGGTCATGTACGTGCTCGACGAGCCCTCGATCGGCCTGCACCAGCGCGACAATGCGCGCCTGATCGAGACGCTGAAGCGCCTGCGCGACCTCGGCAACTCGGTGATCGTGGTCGAGCACGACGCGGAAGCGATCCGCGCCGCCGACCACGTCGTCGACATGGGGCCGGGCGCGGGCGAGGCCGGCGGACAGATCGTCGCGCAAGGCCCTCCTTCGGAAATCATTGCGAATCCCCAGTCGCTCACCGGGCAATATCTCTCGCGCGCGCTGACCATCGAGGTGCCGCGGCTGCGCAACAAGCCGAACTCCAGCCGCCTGGTTGTGCGCGGCGCGACCGGCAACAACCTGAAGGGCATCGATCTCGCGCTGCCGCTCGGGCTGCTGGTGTGCGTGACCGGCGTTTCGGGCTCGGGCAAATCCACGCTCATCAACGACACGGTCTATGCGGCGGTCGCGCGCAGCCTCTACGGCAGCGCCGCCGAGCCGGCGCCGCACGCTTCGATCGCCGGCCTGGAGCACCTCGACAAGGTGATCAGCGTCGACCAGAGCCCGATCGGCCGCACGCCGCGCTCCAACCCTGCAACCTATACGGGACTGTTCACGCCGATGCGGGAATTGTTCGCCGGCGTGCCGGAGGCACGCCAGCGGGGCTACGACGCCGGGCGCTTCTCGTTCAACGTCAAGGGCGGCCGCTGCGAGGCCTGCCAGGGCGATGGCGTCACCAAGGTCGAGATGCACTTCCTGCCCGACATCTACGTCCCCTGCGACGTGTGCCACGGCAAGCGCTACAACCGCGAGACGCTGGAGGTGCGCTACAAGGGCCGCAACATCCACGAAGTGCTGGAGATGACCGTGAGCGAGGCGGCCGGCTTCTTCTCCGCGGTCCCGGCGATCGCCAGAAAGCTGCAGACGCTGATCGACGTCGGCCTGGGCTATGTGCGGCTGGGCCAGTCGGCGACGACGCTCTCGGGCGGCGAGGCGCAGCGCGTGAAGCTGTCGCTCGAGCTCTCGAAGCGCGACACCGGGCGCACGCTGTACATCCTCGACGAGCCGACCACCGGCCTGCATTTCCACGACATCAAGCTGCTGCTCGAAGTGCTGCACCGGCTGCGCGACGCCGGCAACTCGGTGGTGGTGATCGAGCACAACATCGATGTCATCAAGACCGCCGACTGGATCGTCGACCTCGGCCCCGAAGGCGGCGACGGCGGCGGCCGCCTCGTCGCCGAGGGGACGCCGGAGCAGGTGGCGGCGAACAAGGCGAGCCACACCGGCCAGTCCCTGCGGCAGGCGCTGGGCGTCAAGCCGGGCGAGCCGCGGCGCCGCGCGGCGGCTTGAAGGTATTAGCTGGCAAGCAGCGCATCGCCGCGCCAGGCAAGCCGCTTCTGGTGATACTGCGTCAGGCTCTCGCGGTGGCCGATGGAAACCAGCGTCGTGCCGGGCAAGCGCTCACGCAATAACCGGTAGAGCGCGGCCTGGTCCTCCTCGGGCAGCGACGCCGTCGCCTCGTCGAGGAACAGCCAGTCGGGCCGGTTGAGCAGAGCGCGCGCGAAGGCGAGCCGCTGCTGCTCGCCGCCCGACAGGACCTGCGCCCAGTTCTCGCTGCGCTCGAGGTCGGAGGCGAGAGACTGCAGGCCGACCGCGTCCAGCGCTTCCTTGACTTCTTCGTCGGAGCAGGTGGCAGCATCGTTCGGATAGCAAACCGCATGCTTCAGCGAACCGACCGGCAGGTAAGGCTTCTGCGGCAGGAACAGCAGCCGCGCGCCTTTCGGCAGCTTGATGCGGCCCTTCCAGTAAGGCCAGATCCCGGCGAGCGCGCGGAACAGCGTCGACTTCCCGGCCCCCGAGGGACCGGTCAGGAGGACATGCTCACCGGGCTTGAGCTCGATGCTCGCCGATGAGAGCAGCGGCTTGCCCTGGGGAAGCTCCAATTCCAGATTTTCAATTTTCAATCTTTCACCGGGTACTTCGCTGCGCTCGCCGCGCATCCGCTGCGCCTCCTCGCGGGCTTTCTCCAGGGTCGCGGCAAAACCGGTCAGCCGGTCGACGGTGGCTTTCCATTCGGCGAAGCTCGGGTAGATGTCGATGAACCAGGAGAGCGACTCCTGCACCTGGCCGAAGGCGGACGCGGTCTGCATCAGCCCGCCGAGCTGGATCGCGCCCGAGAAATAGCGCGGCGCGGCGACCACGTAGGGGAACACGATCGCCAGCTGCGCGTACGACACGGTGAAGAAGTTCAGCTGCTTCTGCTTGCGCATGATTCCCCACCAGTTCGCGATCACGTTGGCGAAGCGCTGGCGGAAGTTGCCCAGCTCCTCGTTCTCGCCGCGATAGAGCGCGACGCCCTCGGCGTTCTCCCGCAGGCGCACCAGCGAGAAGCGGTAATCCGCCTCGTAGCGCTGCTGGTTGAATTGCAGGCCGATGAGCGGCTTGCCGATGGTGTGGGTGAGCAGGCTGCCCGCGCCGGCGTAGACGATCGCGACCCACACCATGTAGCCGGGGATCGAGACGCCGGCCAGCTCGAGCGCTCCGGAAAGCGTCCAGAGAATGCCGATGAACGAGGCCAGCGTCACCACCGCCGAGAGCAGCCCCAGCCCCAGGGTGAGGGTGTAGTCGACGAACAGCCTCAGGTCTTCCGCGATGCGCTGGTCCGGGTTGTCGGTGCCGTGATCGATGAGCTGCAGCCGGTAGTAGGCGCGCTCGCGCAGCCAATCGGCGAGATAGCGCTCGTTGAGCCAGCTGCGCCATTCGATCTGCAGCATCTGGCGCAGGTAGAGGCGGTACACGGCCAGGCCGATGGCGGCGAACGCGAGCAGCGTGAACTTGCCGAGCAGCCGGTAGAAATCGTCGAGCCGCTTGTCCTGGATGGCGTTGAAGAACTCGTTGTTCCACAGGTTGATCTGCACGTTGATCCAGACCAGGCCGAGCGACAGGCCGATCACCGTGACGAGGAGCGTCACCCCCCTGGCGCGCTGCTCCGACACCCAATAGGGTTTGGCCAACGCCCAGAAAGCCGTTAGAAATCTGCTGGTTCGCATGGGGCACCTGAGAAAGGATCTGAATCAGTTTACAGAACGCCGCCGGCAAGGTAACAATTCTCCCAATGTCCTCCGGCCGGGTCTTCCGCTTCGCGCCCACTCCAGAGCACCCGGCCAAGCACCTGTTCGTGTTCCTCCACGGCTGCGGCGCCACCGCGCAGTCGATGATCCCGATCGCGTTCAAGTTCCAGGGGCGCTTCCCGAGCGCGGCGCTGGTCGTGCCGAGCGGATTCAACCCGGAGGCGCGCGGCGGGGTGGCGCAGGACTGGTATCCGACGCGCGGCCTGCACGCCGACAACCATCGCGAGCGCGTCGCCGCCGTGCTGCCCGACGTCGAGGACCTGGTGCGCCACGAGCAGACCAACTTCGGCGTGCCCTCGAGCCGCACCGTGCTGATCGGCTTCTCGCAGGGCGGGACGGTGGCGCTCGAGGCGGTGAAGACTCCGGGCATCGCCGGCGCGGTGGTCGCGTTCTCCGCGCGCTATGCCCGCCTGCCCGCGCGCGGCACGCCGATCCAGTCGCGCATTCACCTGGTGCACGGCGAGTTCGACTCCGTGGTGTCGCGCGTGTACGCGGAGCGCGCGGCACGGGTGCTGGCCGGGCTGCATGTTCCGGTCACGCTCGACATCGTCGAGGATCTCGGCCACGCGCTTTCGCACCGCGCGATCAGCCTCGGGTCGCTGCGCCTCCTGCAGGGCATCTACGAGGGTCGCCGCGCGACGTTGCATTGAAGGAAGGCATCGTTCTCTTCGCCCACGGCTCGCGCGACCCGGAATGGGCGCGGCCGTTTCAGCGGATTGCCGAAATCGTCGGCCGGACTGCGCCGCATTGCGTGGTCAGGCTCGCGTATCTGGAGATCATGCGGCCGTCGCTCGAGGAAGCCGTGGCCGCGCTCGCCAAAAGCGTTAGGGCGATCCGGGTCGTGCCCGTATTCCTGGGCCAGGGCAGCCATCTGAAGGAAGACCTTCCTCGGCTGGTCGCGGCCGTTCGAGGCGACTACCCCGGCGTCGAGATCTCGCTCGAGCCGGCCATCGGCGAGCAGCCGCGCATCATCGAAGCGATCGCCGCGCTCATTGCCGGGCGCTGAGGCATTCTCATTGCTGCAGGAGGAATTGCCTGATCGGGGCGATCTGGTCCTCGCTCATCAGCGCCGGCACATGGCCGACGCCCTCGAATTCCACCGACACCGTATCGGGCCTGCGCTCGCGCATCTCCTTCAACGTGCTGGCGGGCAGCACTTCGGACTTGGCGCCGCGCAGCACCAGCGTGGGACACTTGAGCCGGCCCCAGATGTTCCAGAGGTCGACGCCGCGCAGCACGTTGGGGCCGATCGGCATCTCGCTGTCGATGTTGCCGTGGTAGCCTTCGCCGATCGCCGGGTCATAGCGCAGCACGTAATCCCCCTTCTCCTCCTGGGCCGCGCTGTGGACCGCGAGGTGCTTCCACTGCGCGTCGGTGAGCGGTCCGAACGACGCGCACACCTTGCGTATGTACGCCTCGACCTCCTCCAGATTGGAGAAGCGCAAGCCCCGCGTGATCGAGCCCTTCATCCGAATGAGCGCGCCCCAGGGAATGAATGCGCCCACGTCGTTCAGCACCAGGCGCCGGAGCGGCGAGTTCCGCTTGGCGGCGAGAAACATCCCGATCAGTCCGCCCATGGAGGTTCCGACCCAGTCGATCAGGGGAGGCGGGGGGCCGCCGCGCAGCCGCTCGAGCCAGGTGCCGGCGGCGGGCGCCGTCACCCGCGCCAGCATCGCCGCCGCGTCGGCGAGGTAGGTGGAAAACGCGTATTCGGACTTGTTGTCCAGCCAGTCGCTGTCGCCGCGTCCGACGACATCCATGCACACCACGCGGCAATCCGGGGCGAGCGCTTCGGCGAGGAAGTCGAAATCGCGGCTGTTGCGCGCAAGCCCGTGCACGCACACCACGACGTGCGGATTGTCGTGATCGCCCCACTCGGTATAGGCGATGCGGTGGAAGCCGCCGTCGCCCAGGGAAAAGAAGTATTTTTGGCGCATGGGAAAATCTTAATCGATATTTTTGCGGTGCAAAAAAAGATTTCAGTGCAATACGCCACACGGAGAGTAAAGTGTTTGCGCCAGGAGGCGCGCCATGGAAGAAAGACCGATCCGCACCATCATCGGGGAGCACAAGCCAATTTCCGCCAATGCAGAAACCAGCGTCGCAGCGGCGGCGAAGCTGATGAAACGTCACCGCATCGGCGCGCTGCTGGTCATCAAGGGCGGCCGGCTCGCCGGCATCTTCACAGAGCGCGACGCGCTGTTCCGCGTGCTCGCCGAGGGCCGCGACCCGGCGAAGACCCACCTGTCCCAGGTCATGACGCCGAATCCGCGCACCATCTCGCCCGACCGGCCGTTCGGGCATGCGCTCCACCTGATGTACGAGGGCGAGTTCCGGCACGTGCCGGTGGTGGAGAACGGCCACCCGCTCGGCATGGTGTCGGCGCGCGACGCGCTCGGCCCGGATCTGCAGCAGTTCGTCGCCGATCTCGGTATGCGCAACCACATCGGAGAGATCCTGGGATGAAGCTGAAAGATGTGCTGGCGGCCAAGGGCAGCCGCGTGATCACGGTGTCGGCCAAGTCGAGCGTCGCCGACGCGATCCGCGCCATGAGCGCCGAGAAGGTGGGCGCGGTGCTGGTCCCCGACGCCGGGGCTTGCCCGGTCGGCATTTTCACCGAGCGCGACGTAGTGCGCTTGCTTGCCGACGGCGAGCGCGACCTCGAGCACCTGCCGGTCGAAGCGGCGATGACCTGCAGCATCGTCGTCGGACGGCTGTCGATGTCGGTCGACGAGGCGCTGGGGCTGATGACCGAGCGGCGCTTCCGGCACCTGCCGCTGATCGAGGAGGGCAAGCTGCTGGGGCTGGTGTCGATCGGCGACCTGGTCAAGGTCAAGCTCGAGGAAACCGCGCAGGAGGCGCAGGCGCTGCGCGCCTACATTACGTCATAGCTCTTCATTCGGAGAGCTGCGGCAAGTCCCTGAAGTGCTCCAAGGCGTCCGGGTTGGCGAGCGCGTCGGTGTTGGGCACCGGCATGCCGTGCACCACCGCCTTCACGGCGAGCTCCACGACCTTGCCATTCTTGGTGCGCGGGATGTCGGCCACCTGGACGATCTTCGCCGGCACGTGCCTCGGCGAAGCGTGACGGCGTATTTCCGAACGGATACGCTCCTCGAGCTGCGCGTCCAGCGTGTGGCCGTCGCGCAATTTCACGAACAGCACCAC
>DATILQ010000267.1:0-20212 GCA_035476235.1 Burkholderiales bacterium | reverse complement strand
CGGGATCGCTTTGGGAAGGACGCTTCCGTTCCTGCCTCGTCCAGTCCGAAAGTTACGTGCTCGCCTGCTACCGCTATCTCGAGCTTAATCCGGTGCGCGCCAGCATGGTCATTCACCCCGGCGACTATCCGTGGTCGAGCTACCGCAATAACGCATTCGGCGAAGCGGCGACCCGGCTTGTTGCGCCTCACTCGGAATACCTTCGCCTCGGCGACAGCACTCAAGAGCGCCAGAAAGTGTATGCAGCGCTATTTGGCTCGGCCGACGACAACGAGCAGCTTGAGGAGACAAGAACCGCAACGAACGGTGGTTATGCGCTCGGCGACGAACTTTTCAGGAGGACGATGGCGCAGGCGCTGGGGCGCCGAGTTGAAAAGGGGAGACCAGGAAGGCCCTCAGGCGACACGCCACCCGGCGACGCTCAAGAAGAGCTTCCTTTGCCTCACGCCGAAAACGTGGTCTGTCCCTGATTTCTAGTCGTTGAACAGGCTCTCGGCGGTGACCGGGATGCGGCCGTACTCGATGGTGCGCCGGATGCGGTAAGGCTCGCCGTCGGGAGCCTTGAGCCCGCGCGACAGGTCGAGGAGCTTCTGCGGCTTGAGCGGGTTGCCGGCCGCGTCGCGGATCACCATCACGCGCGGCTGGAGGCGTTTCTCCAGGTTCTGCGCGATGACGATGGCGATCTCGCCGCTATTGAGCTCCACCGTGCTGCCGAGCGGGAAAATGCCGATGCAGCGGATGAATTGCTCGATCAGCACCGGATCGAAGAAGCTGCCGCGCCACTTGTACAGCATGCTGAGCGCGGCCGACGGCGGCACCGGCTCGGCGTAGGGCCGGCGCGCGGTGAGCGCATCGAAGGTGTCGACGATGCCGGCGATCGAGCCGAGCAGCCCGATGTCCTTGCCCTTGAGGCCTTTCGGGTAGCCGCTGCCGTCCTGGCGCTCGTGGTGGAGCAGGGCGAGCTCGGGCAGGTCCGGCGGCAGGCCCGGCGTCTCGCGCAGGATCTCGATGGAGTACTGCACGTGCCGCTTCGCCTGCGCGAATTCGGCTTCGCTCAGCCGGTTGCGCTTGTTGAGGAGCTCGGTCGGCAGCCTGGTCTTGCCCACGTCCTGCAGCAGGCCCAGGTAACCGAGCAGGCTGATGTCCTCGGTCGGCAGCTGCAGAAAGCGCCCAAAGGCGGTCATGTAAACCGCGACATCGACCGCGTGCGAAGTCGTGTAGTCGCCTTTCTCCTTCAATTGCGAGAAGAGGAGCAGCGCGTCCGGGTTGCGCAGCACGCTCTCGGTCATGCTGCTGACCGCCTGCTCGACGCTCGGCGCGTCCAGGCTGCGGCCGGCGCGCACCGCTTGCACCGCTTCGCTCGCGAGCTTGGTGGTGGCCTTATAAGCGATCCCCGCGTGCTTTACTTCGCGCTCCACCGGCGCCCGCTCGACGTAGCGCACCTTGCCGAGGCGCGAGAGATCGAGCTGACTGGCCGCGGTGCTCGCCGCCGGCCGCGGCGCCGGCGCGCGCGACTTCAGCGCGAGCGGCTCGGCCAGCTTGGGCGGATCGGGATCGACGAACACCGTCTTGCAGTACTGCTTCAGCGTCTCGAGCTGCTCGTCGCTCTCCAGGTAGAACCCCTGGAAGATGAAAGGTGTCTCGATCCAGGGCCGGTCGAGCTCGACGACGTACATGCCCATTTTCAACTCGGCGACCGGAACGCTTTTCTTCATCTGTGTAAGATTACCGCATGCCCGAGCCGCTTCAGGATGCGGACGCGCCCGAAGTGCTGCGGGAGCGCTGCGAGTACATTTATCGCAGGATCCTGCCGGCGGTCGGGGCGACCGCAGTGCTGAGCCTGCTGCTGAGCGCCTTCCTGTGGCCATCGAGCCCGGCCGAGCTGATCCTGTTCTGGCAGACCGCGATCCTGCTCGTCGCGGCGGGATTCTGGGCGCTGGCAATCGCTTACCAGCGCAGCGGCGACGCGCGCGAGCAGCCGCAGGCGTGGATCCGGCGGGCGGCGTTCGGCGCGGCGGCGCTCGGCGCCGCGTGGGGCTTCGCGACGGCAGTGTTCTTCCCGGGCGGCGATTACCAGCAGGTCTTCATCGCCTTTGTCGTGGCGCTGGTGACCGCGGGCGGGCTGCCGATGTTCTCCACCGTCTGGTGGATCTACGCCCTGTACGCGGCAGGCGTGATGATCCCCTTCAACGGGGTGCTGTTCGCGTATGGCACGGATTTCTTTCATCTGCTCGGCGCCGCGGTGCCGCTCCTCTATATCGCGAACGTCGCCACCGCGTATCAGCTCGGCAAGGCGTTCAGCAGCGCATATGGGCTGCGCAGCGCCTACGAGCGGCTCTCGGCCGACAACGCCGCCACCCAGGCGCAGCTCGGCGAGCAGCTCGACAGCCTGCTCGAGGCGCACCGCGAGGTGCAGGCGTTCGGCCGCAAGCTCGCCCTCTTTTCCGAACGGGCGCCGATCGCGGTGTTCGAGGTGGACCCGCACGCCACGATCCTCGACATGAATCCGGCGGCCGAGAACCTGTTCGGCTATGCGGCGCCGGAGATGGTGGGACGAAACTGCATCAGCATGCTGCTCAATCCGGTCGATCGCGAGGCCACCGACAAGTGGTGGGCCGAGCTGGTGGCGCAAGGCCGGCCGGCCACCGTGGTCGCCGAGCGCTGCCTGCGGCGCGACGGCCTGGAGCTCGCCTGCGAGTGGACGATGACGCCGCTCGTCGACGACGACAGCCGGATCGTCTCGGTCATCCTGCAGGGCCGCGACATCACGCAGCAGCGCGCGGCCGAGCGCATGCGAAGCGAGTTCACCTCCACCTTGAGCCACGAGCTGCGCACGCCGCTCACTTCGATCATCGGCTCGCTGCAGCTCCTGCGCGCCGGGGCGCTCGGCGAGGTCTCCAAGGACCAGGACGAGATGGTCGAGATCGCCGAGAAGAACAGCCAGCGCCTGCTCGACCTGATCAACGAGGTGCTGGACATCGAGAAGATCGAGTCGGGGCAGCTGACGCTGGTGCCCGAGCCCATGCCGCTCGATGCGCTGCTGGGCGAGTCGCTGCGGCTCAACCAGGGCTACGCCGACCGCTTTCGCGCCAACCTCGCGCTGCACGGGGAAGTCCCCCAGGTCGTGGTGCGGGCCGACCGCAAGCGCCTGATGCAGGTGATGACCAACCTGCTGTCGAACGCCGCCAAGTTCTCGCCGCCGAACAGCGCCGTCGACGTGACGGTCGCGCAGAAGGACGCGGCGGTGCGCGTGGAGGTGAGCGACCGGGGGCCGGGCATCCCCGAGGCCTTTCGCGGCCGCATCTTCGGCCGCTTCGCGCAGGCCGACTCGGCCGATTCGCGCGTCAAGGGCGGCACCGGCCTGGGGCTCGCCATCTGCAAGCGGCTGGTGGAAATGATGCAGGGGCGCATCGGCTTCGAGGACCGGGAAGGCGGCGGCACCACGTTCTTTTTCGAGCTGCCCGTCATGCCGCCCGAAGAGACCGCCGCCGAAGCGGCCCCCAGGGTGCTTCTCACCGAGCACGACACCGTGGCCGCCGAGTACCTCTCGATGGTCCTCGAGAAAGGCGGCTATCGCGTCGACGCCGCGCCCGACGCGAGCGCCTCGCGCGCGCTGCTCAAGCGATGGAAGTACGCGGTGTGGCTGCTTGCCCGCAGGCTGCGCGATGCCGAGGACCCGCTCGCCCTCATCGCCGAAGTGCGGCCGCGCCTGGGCGCTACGCCGATCATCATGCTGGCGAGCACGCGCAGCGAAGAGGCCTACGTGCGCGAGCCGCAGCGCGTGGGGGTCGTCGACTGGCTCCTGAAGAGCGATTCGCGCACGCGCATCCTCGACGCCGTGGCGCAGGCCCTCGGGCGCGCCTAGTTGGTCGCCTCGCTCATTGCGGTAGGCGCCGTCGTCGTCGGTTTTCCGCTGCTCATGTACCTGATGCAGGACTCGCTGATCTTTTTCCGCCAGCCGGTGCACGAAGCGCAACGCGAGTCGATCGCTCGGCGCTTTCCCACCGTTGAAAGCGTATTCATTCAAACCGACGTGCGCTTGCACGCCTGGCACATCCAGGGATCTCCGCTGGTGCTTTATTTCGGCGGCAACGCCGAGGAAGTCTCCTGGATGCTCGAGGAGGCGCCGCGACGCGCGCCGGGCGTCGGCTGGCTGCTGATCGACTACCGCGGCTACGGCTCGAGCGAAGGCTCGCCTTCCGAGGCGGCGCTCACTTCCGACGCGCTCGCCTGGTATGACTACGCTACCCGGACGCTGAAAGCGGACAACGTGTTTCTCTTCGGCCGCAGCCTGGGCAGCGGTGTGGCGGTGCAGCTGGCCGCAGAGCGTCCGCTGGCCGGGGTGATCCTGGTCGCGCCGTTCGACAGCATGGTCGAAGTGGCAAAGCGCCACTACCCGTATCTCCCGGTAGACTGGATGCTGAAGCATCGCTTCGACTCGATCAGCCGGGCGCCGAAGATCGCCGTGCCGCTGCTGTGCCTTGTCGCCGCGGACGACCGGATCATTCCCGCCGAGCATTCGCGCCGGCTGTACGCGGCCTGGGGCGGACCAAAGCAGTGGGTTGAACTGCAGGGCGCCGGGCACAACAGCACGGACAGCGCGCCGGCATTCTGGGAAAACATATGGAAATTCTTAACGCGCTGATCCTCGGCGTCGTCGAAGGGCTGACCGAGTTCCTGCCCATCTCGAGCACCGGGCACCTGATCCTGGCGAGCGACCTCCTCGGCGCGAACGACGAGCGCGGCAAGGTGTTCGACATCGCGATCCAGACCGGCGCCATCCTCGCGGTGGTCTGGGAATACCGTGCGCGCTTCTTCCGCGTCGACCCGAGGCTATGGCTGAACCTGATCGTGGCCTTCATCCCGGCCGCGGTGCTCGGGCTTGCCTTCGGCGCCTACATCAAGGCGCATCTGTTCAGCGCGGTACCGGTCGCCACCGCGTTCATTGTCGGGGGTTTGATCATTCTTTTTGTCGAAAGAAAAAAGCTCCCCTCCAGGGTCGACAGTACTGAAGCGATGACGTGGCTCGATGCGCTCAAGGTCGGGATCGCTCAATGCTTCGCTCTGATCCCCGGCACCTCGCGCTCGGGGGCGACGATCATCGGCGGCATGCTGTTCGGCCTGTCGCGCCGCGCCGCGACCGAGTTCTCCTTCTTTCTCGCCGTGCCGACCCTGCTCGCGGCAGGCGCCTATGACCTGTGGAAGAACCGCGCGCTTTTTGCGGCGCGCGATCTGCCGATGTTCGCGGTCGGCCTCGTCGCCGCCTTCTTCTGCGCTTTCATCGTCATCCGCTGGCTGATCCGCTACGTCGCGACCCACGACTTCCGGCCGTTCGCGTGGTACCGGATCGTATTCGGCGCGGTGGTGCTGCTGACAGCTTATTTCGGCTGGGTGAGCTGGAGAGCCTGAAAAACAGGGACAGACCACGTTTTCCTACGCCCAGCTGCGAAAAACGTGGTCTGTCCCTGATTATCCTTGCACCCAGGGCAGACCGGCCTTGCGCCAGCCGCTGACGCTGTTGCGATGCTGCTGGTCGTCCTTGTCGCCCTCGAAGCCTTCGAGCACGTTGTAGGTCTCGCGCCATCCGGCCTGCATCGCGGCTTCAGCCGCGCCGTGCGAGCGCGCCCCGGAGCGGCAGATGAACATCACCGGCTCGTCCTTCTTGGTTGCCGCCGCCAGCTCGCCGATGAACTCCGGGTTGGGCCGGTTGCCGGGATAGGTCTGCCACTCGAGGGCGATGCTGCCGGGGATGTGGCCGACATACAGCAGCTCGGGCTTCGTGCGCACGTCGACCAGCTTGGCGCCGGCCTTCATCAGCGCGTGCGCCTCGGAAGGAAGCAGAGCGCCGGCGTACGTCAGCCCCATTTTCCGGGCACGCTCGGCGGCTCTTTTCTTGATGTCGTCCATGTGCTGCCGCATTATAGTGCGCGAGACCTCAAAATGCCCCTAGACGGTGCGCCGCGGGCGGGTAAAATGCCCCGGCTCCGGGCGGTGACATTAGGCATGGAAACTGCTCACCGCCGACTAACCCACTACACCTACTCGCAATCCCCACCAAGCCAGGAGAACCGCAGATGGCGATGACGCCCGATGACGTATTGAAGCTGATCAAAGACAAGGAGGTGAAGTTCGTCGACCTGCGCTTCACCGATACGCGCGGCAAGGAGCAGCACGTCACCGTCCCGGTCAAGCATTTCACCAAGGACAAGTTCGAGCTCGGCCACGCCTTCGACGGCTCGTCGATCGCCGGCTGGAAGGGCATCCAGTCCTCCGACATGCTGCTGATGCCCGACGCGGTCAGCGCGCGCATGGACCCGTTCACCGATGAGCCGGTGCTCAACATCACCTGCGACGTGTACGAGCCGATGGACGGCAAGCCCTACGACCGCGACCCGCGCTCGATCGCCAAGCGCGCAGAGGCCTACCTCAAGTCAACCGGCCTCGGCGAAGTGGCGTACTTCGGCCCGGAGCCCGAGTTCTTCATCTTCGACGGCGTCACCTGGAACGTCGACATGTCGGGCTGCTTCGTGAAGATCAAGTCGGAAGAGGCGCCCTGGTCCTCGGGCATCGACTACGAGTCGGGCAACATGGGCCACCGCGCGCCGGTCAAGGGCGGCTACTTCCCGGTGCCGCCGACCGACACGCTGCTCGACATCCGCAACGCGATGGCGCTCGCGATGGAGCAGCAGGGCGTGGACGTCGAAGTGCATCACCACGAGGTGGGCGCGATGGGCCAGAACGAGATCGGCACGCGTTTTGCGCCGCTGGTGCAGCGCGCCGACTGGATGCAGATCTACAAGTACACAGTGTGGAACGTGGCGCAGTCCTACGGCAAGACCGCGACCTTCATGCCCAAACCGGTGGTGGGAGACAACGGCTCTGGGATGCATGTGCACCAGTCGGTGTGGAAGGCAGGCAAGAACCTGTTCGCCGGCAACGGCTACGCCGGGCTGTCGGACTTCGCCGTGTACTACATCGGCGGCATCATCAAGCACGCCAATGCGCTCAACGCCATCACCAACCCGGGAACGAACTCGTACAAGCGGCTGGTGCCGGGCTTCGAGGCGCCGATCAACCTCGCCTACTCGGCGCGTAACCGCTCCGCGGCATGCCGCATCCCTTACGTGTCGAGCCCGAACGGCCGGCGCGTCGAAGTGCGCTTCCCCGACCCGACGACGAATTCCTACCTGGCATTCGCCGCTATGCTGCTGGCGGGCCTGGACGGCGTGCAGAACAAGATCCACCCGGGCGACCCGATCGACAAGAACATGTACGACCTGCCGCCCGAGGAGGCGGCCATGGTCCCGCACGTCTGCGCCTCGCTCGAGCAGGCGCTCGATTGCCTGCGCGACGACCACGCGTTCCTGACCAAGGGCGGCGTGTTCTCGGACGACTTCCTGGAGTCCTACATCACGCTCAAGGAAGAGGAGCTGACCCGCTTCCGCATGACCACGCACCCGGTCGAATTCGACATGTATTACTCTTCTTAACCGTTTCCAGTGCGGAAGAGGGGCGGTTTGTCCGCCCCTTTTCTTTTTGTTTGATAGACTTAGCTCATGCACCGCGCGTGGGCGCTGGGATGGATGGTCATCGGCGTGCTGGCCGCGCCCGCCTACGCCCAGGTCACGGAAATCTACAAGTGCGTCGACGGGACCGGCCGGCCGCTGTACACCAGCGACAAGCGCGACACGGCGGGCAAGAAGTGCGACCTTGTCTCGCGCGAGATCAATGTAGTCCCGGCCCAGCAGATCCCGGTGCAGAGGCCGTCGGCTTCCAGGCCCGGCTTCCCGAGGGAGTCGGCCTCGGATCGCGCCAACGCGAAGGAGCGCCAGCGCGACATCCTGGAAAAGGAGCTCGCCACCGAGCAGCAGCTTCTGGCGAAAGCCCAGCAGGACCTGGCGGACCAGGAATCGGTGCGCTCGGGCGACGAGCGCAATTACGCGCGCGTCCTTGAGCGCCTGCAGCCGTACAAAGACAGCCTCGAGGTCCATCAGAAAAACGTAGAAGCGCTGCGCCGAGAGCTCGGCAACCTCAACCGCTAGGTGGCCTCGTTCCCCGGCCTGGATCTGCTCGCCACGGCGGTGGTGGCGCTCGACGACAGCTTTGTCGTGCGCTATGCCAATCCGGCGGCTGAAAATCTGCTGGCCACCGGCGTGCGCAGCCTGATCGGCCAGCCTTTTCTCGGCCTTTTCTCGGAGCGCGCGGAACTCGAGCGCACGCTTGACGAGGCGCGCGTCACGCATTGGGATTACTCGGCGCAGGACGCGACCTACGCCCGGACCGGATTGCCGCTTTCGTGCGTCGTTACCCGCATCGAAGCGCAGGGTCTTGCGTTGCTCGCCGAGCTGCGCCCGCTCGACCAGCAGCTGCGCCAGGCGCGCGAAGAGCGCATGGTGTTCGAGCAGCAGACCAACCGCGAGCTGATCCGCAATCTCGCGCACGAGATCAAGAATCCGCTCGGCGGCCTGCGCGGCTCGGCGCAGCTGCTCGAGCGCGAGCTCGAGCGGCCCGAGCTGCGCGAATACACGCAGGTGATCATCAAGGAGGCCGACCGGCTGCAGGCGCTGATGGACCGCATGCTCACGCCGCATCGCGCGCCGCGCATCGAGCCGCTCGGCATCCACGAGGTACTCGAGCGGGTGCGCATCCTGGTCAAATCGGAATATGGAATCGAAATTTACCGGGACTACGACCCGAGCCTGCCGGAAATGAACGGTGACCGCGAGCAGCTGATCCAGGCAGTGCTCAACATCGCGCGCAATGCGGCCCAGGCAGGCGGCAGGAACATCGCTTTCCGCACGCGGGCCGTGCGCCAGATTACGGTTCTGCGACAGCGCTACAAGCTGGCACTAGAATTGCAAGTAGTCGACGACGGCCCGGGCGTGCCGGACGAGATCCAGGATCGGATCTTCAGTCCGCTGGTGTCCGGGAGGGAAGGTGGTAGCGGCTTGGGACTCTCGCTCGCGCAGACGTTCATCCAGTATCACCAGGGGGTCATCGAGTTCGAGTCCCGTCCGGGCCGCACAACATTCAGGATCGTGCTGCCGATAACATGAAGCCGGTCTGGATCGTCGACGATGATCGTTCCATCCGCTGGGTGATCGAGAAAGCGCTCAGCCGCGAAGGCATCGCCTTCAACTCGTTTTCCTCCGCGCAGGAAGCGCTCGACGCGCTCTCCGGGGATGCACCGGAGGTCCTGGTCTCGGATATCCGCATGCCCGGGCTTTCGGGGCTGGAGCTGCTGCAGGCCGTCAAGCAGCGGCATCCCGCGGTGCCGGTCATCGTGATGACCGCCTATTCGGATCTCGATTCCGCGGTGGCCGCGTTCCAGGGCGGCGCCTACGAGTATCTGCCCAAGCCCTTCGACGTCGACCAGGCGGTGGAGCTCATCCGCCGCGCGCTCGACGAAAGCAGAAGGGAATCTGAAGCCGTAGAGCCCATGGGCGAGGCGCCCGAAATCCTGGGGCACGCCCCTGCCATGCAGGACGTGTTCCGCGCCATCGGGCGGCTTTCGCAATCGAGCGCGACGGTGCTGATCACCGGCGAATCAGGAACCGGAAAGGAGCTGGTGGCGCGCGCCTTGCACCGACATAGTGCGCGCGCGTCGCGGCCGTTCGTGGCGATCAACACCGCAGCGAGCCCGAAAGACCTGCTCGAGTCGGAGCTGTTCGGCCACGAGCGCGGCTCGTTCACCGGAGCGCAGCAGCAGCGGCGCGGGCGCTTCGAGCAGGCCGAGGGCGGCACGCTGTTCCTGGACGAGATCGGCGACATGCCGGCGGAGCTGCAGACGCGGCTCCTGCGCGTGCTCTCCGACGGCACGTTCTACCGCGTCGGCGGCCACCAGCAGATAAAGGCCAACGTGCGCGTCATCGCTGCCACGCACCAGAACCTGGAGCAGCGCGTGCGCGACGGCTCCTTCCGCGAGGACCTGTTTCACCGGCTGAACGTGATTCGCCTGCGGCTGCCGAGTTTGCGCGAACGCGCGGAAGACATACCTTTATTATCAAGACATTTTCTTGCCGCCAGCGCGCAGCAGCTCGGCGTCGAGCCGAAGCGACTCGCCGACGAGGCGCTGCAGCACCTGTCGCGGCTCGAGCTGCCCGGCAACGTTCGCCAGCTGGAGAGCCTGTGTCACTGGCTGACGGTGATGGCGCCGGGGCAGGTGATCGAGATGGGCGATCTGCCGCCGGAGTTCCGCGACCCGTCCACCGCCGTCGCCGCGGACTGGCTCTCGGCGCTCGAGCAGGAAGCCGAGCGCCGGCTGGCGCGCGGCCAGACGGGAATCCTTGATGATCTGGGCCGGCAGTTCGAGCGCACGCTGATCTCGAAGGCGCTGCAGCGCACCGGCGGCCGGCGCATGGAAGCGGCCAACCTCCTGGGCATGGGCCGCAACACCATCACCCGAAAAATCCAGGAGCTGGGGATCGAAGAAGACCCGGAACCGGAAAGCTAACCCACGGCGGTTTTGCCAGCGGGTCGCGCGGCTGCGCGCCGATTAGCGTCCAGGCGGGCATCGACCAAGGCAACGACCGCGTCGACCGCGTCGGATCGCATGCCCTTCTGCTCTGCGATGGTTTTCACCAGGCGGTCGACGCGCTCGATGTTGGGCGCGCCGCCGAACAAGGCCCGCGCCGCGGAGGATGGGCTGGCAAGCCCTTGCGCCGCGGCGGCGTATTTCTCGAACGGCACCAGGTCGTCTTTTCGGGCGCCGAGAGACTGGCAAAGCTTGACCACCCAGTCGTACACCGAGCGCGAGGCTTCGATGTCGGTGTGCACGGCTTCCTTGATGGAGCGGATTCCGTCCTTCGTAATGCAGCGGTAATTGCCCGCCATCAGCATCGCCCACTTCGCCAGCGGCACGAAGACCGACTCGTGCACCTTCAGCTTCACCGGCAGCTCGATATTCTCGAAGCGCGCGGCTTCAATGTCGGCTTCCAGCTGGCGCAGAATCGCCGTGTGCGCGTCCGAAGGAAAGCGCGCCGACTTGAAATTGGTGGGCAGCCTGACCTGCAGCACGTTGAGCTTTTCTTCAGGCGGGCGGAAAGCCTGCGGATCCGGGCTGCACAGGGTCATCAGCGCCGGGTCAAAGCGGTCCCAGACCGTGGGGTCGGTATAGCAGCTTCTGCATGCGTCGGCGGAGACGCCCGGAATGCGGGCGAGGTACGGCAGCGGCGGCATGTTCATGATCGACATGCAGGGAACCCTCGCCTTGGCCACCGCATCGAGGAGCTCGCGCACGCCGGACGAGCGATATTGCGGCTCCTGCATGGCGAGGGCTACGAGATCGTAATCGGCCGGCTTGACCTCGGCCGGCAGCGACGCGGACAACTTGCCCGGCAGCTTGCGCGAGTCGACCTCGATCAGCCCTTCCCGGCCCTTGACGGGCAGGCGTACGCGGGTTCCTTCCTTGTTGATCAGGTCGGCCTCCGCGGGAAGACAAACGAGCCTGACCGTGTGCCCGGCGAGCAGCAACTTGGTCGCCAGCAGCGAGCCGTAGGAGGCGCCGAGAATCAGGATTTTGCGTGGCATGAAAAGCTCCGATGAGAGAGCGCGAGGCTACTCCCAAACGGGCGGCGATTTCATGTTGCAGTGCCGCATTTCATCACGTAAAATGCTGCGATGCAAAGAGCTGCTCCTCGCTCGCGGGACATCAGCGTCCTTGGCCGCGTCAGCGCCGAGTTCGCCGAGATCCTTAGCGAGGACGCGCTCGATTTCATAGCGAATCTGCATCGGCATTTCGAGCCGCGGCGCCAGGACTTGCTCGCGCGCCGCGCTGCGCGGCAAAAGGAATTCGACCGCGGCAAGCTGCCTGATTTTCTTCCCGACACGCAAAAAACAAGAGCGCAGGACTGGCGCGTAGCGCCGCAGCCGAAGGACCTGCTCGACCGCCGCGTCGAGCTCACCGGCCCCACCGACCGCAAGATGGTGATCAACGCGCTGAATTCGGGCGCCGCCACCTTCATGGCGGACTTCGAGGATGCGAACTGCCCGACCTGGCACAACATGGTGGACGGGCAGATCAACCTGCGCGACGCGGTGCGGCGCACGATCAGCTTCGAGCAGAGCGGCAAGCACTATCGCCTGCGGGACAAGACCGCGGTGCTGATTCCGCGCCCGCGCGGCTGGCATCTCGACGAGAAGCACCTGCACGTCGACGGCAAGGCCGTCTCCGGCGCGCTGTTCGACTTCGGGCTGTTCTTCTTCCACAACGCGAAAGAGCTGATCGCCCGCGGCTCGGGCCCTTACTTCTACCTGCCGAAGATGGAGTCGCACCTGGAAGCGCGCTTGTGGAATGACATCTTCATCGCCTCGCAGGATCAGCTCGGCGTCAAGCGCGGCAGCATCAAGGCCACCGCGCTGATCGAGACCGTCGTCGCGGCCTTCGAGATGGACGAGATCCTTCACGAGCTGCGCGAGCACTCCGCCGGCCTCAACATCGGCCGCTGGGACTACATCTTTTCCTGCATCAAGAAATTCCGCGCCAACCAGGAGTTCTGCCTCGCCGACCGCGCGCAGGTCACGATGACCGCACCGTTCATGCGCGCGTACGCGCTGTTGCTGATCAAGACCTGTCACCGACGGGGGGCGCCGGCGATGGGCGGCATGGCGGCGCAGATCCCGATCAAGAACGACGCGAAGGCCAACGCGGCGGCGCTCGAGAAAGTGCGGCAGGACAAGCTGCGTGAAGTGACCGACGGCTGCGACGGCACCTGGGTTGCGCACCCCGGGCTGGTGCCGGTCGCAAAGGAGATTTTCGACCAGCACATGCCGCAGGCGAACCAGTACGACCGCCAGCGCCCGGACGTGCGCGTCACCGCGCGGGACCTGCTCGAATTCCAGCCCGAGAAGCCGATCACCGAAGCCGGACTGCGCAACAACATCTCCGTCGGCATCCAGTACCTCGGCGCCTGGCTCGCCGGCAACGGCTGCGTCCCGGTGTTCAACCTGATGGAGGACGCCGCCACCGCGGAGATCTCGCGCTCGCAGATCTGGCAGTGGATACGCTCGCCAAAGGGCGTGCTCGACGATGGCCGCAAGGTCACGGCCGCCCTCTTCCAGCAGCTGCTTGCCGAAGAGCTGCCGAAGGTGAAGGCCTACCTCGGCGAAGCCGCTTACAGCGCCGGCCGATACGAAGAAGGCGCGAAGCTGTTCGAGAAGCTCACCACCGGCGAGTACGCCGAGTTCCTTACGCTTCCCGCGTACGCGCTGATCGATTAATTCAAGTCGGCGATGACCGGTGCATGATCCGAGGGCCGCTCGCGCTTGCGCGGCTCCCTGTCGATGGTGCTGGCCGTGCAGCGCGCCGCGAGCTCGCGCGACAGCAGGATGTGGTCGATACGCAGCCCCCAGTTGCGCTGGAAGCCGAGCAGGCGGTAATCCCACCAGGAAAACAGCTTCTCGGGCTGCGGGAACAAGCGGAAGGCATCGGCAAGGCCGGTGTCGACCACGGCTCGCCATGCCGCCCTCTCCGCAGGCGAGACGTGGATCTCGCCTTCCCAGCGCTTCGGGTCATGCACGTCCCGGTCTTCCGGCGCGACATTGAGGTCGCCGAGCACCGCCAGGCGCGGATGCTGCTCGAGCTCTTCTTTCACCCAGCGGGCAAGCGCTTCGTACCAGCGCAGCTTGTAGACGTACTTCTCGGATCCAAGCGACTGGCCGTTCGGCGCGTACACGCAGACTACCCGCATGTCATTCACCGTGGCCGCGATCACGCGTTTCGGGTCATCGGGAAACCGCGGGATACCGTGGGCGATGTCGCGAATCGCCGAACGCGCGAGGATCGCCACGCCGTTATAGGCCTTCTGCCCGCAATACACCGACTGGTATCCGGCCGCCTCGATTTCGACGCGCGGAAAGTTCGCGTCCTCGAGCTTCGTCTCCTGCAGGCACATCAGGTCGGGCTGCGCCGAAGCGAGCCAGTCGAGCAGGTGGGGAAGCCTGACCTTGAGCGAGTTGACGTTCCAGGTGGCGAGCCTGAATCTCACCGAACCTGCGTCACCTCTGCTGCGAGCGCTGAGGCGGCGCGCCGGGCGCGTACGGCCCGCGCGGAGCTTCTTCGGCGGGTGCCGGCTGCTGCGCACCAGGCTTGGGCTCCTGCTGGCTACGCGGCGTGAGCAGGCCCATCTTGGGATATCCGGCGTTGTCGAGGAGGCGGTGATAGGCCGATTGCTCGAAGCCCTTCTGCGTCGCGCTGCCGACCACGATGACCGGCACCGAGGCGCTGCCGGAGACCTTGACCAGGTCGTTGACCTCCTTCTCGGTCACGCTCACTTCCTTGAACGGGATGCCGCGCGCGTTGAGCAGCTTGCGCGCATCGTTACAAGGCTCGCAGTCGGTAGCCGTGTAGAGCGTTACCGGCGATTCCTTGCGCGCCTGTTGCAGCGCGTACGGTTCGGAGCCGCCCTCGGCAGCCCTCGACGCGGTGACGCGCCACCGGTGCACATCTTTCGCACCGGGCGGCGGCGGCGTGTCGGCGACGTTCAGCCGGCCCTTTTCGTCGGTCCAGCGATACAGCTGCTGCGCCGCCACCGCGCCCGCGGCCAGCGCGAGAAGCAGGACAACGCCGATGCGCATCATGCGGAAATCATACCATTGTGCTTCAGCAGCGCTTCGACGCGCGGCTCGCGGCCGCGGAACGCGCGGAACGACTCCGCGGCCGGCCGGCTGCCGCCGACGGCGAGGATCTCGTCGCGGAATCTCTGGCCAGAGCGAGCGTCGAGCACGCCGTTTTCCTCGAAGAAGCTGTAGGCGTCGGCTGAAAGCACCTCCGCCCACTTGTAGCTGTAGTATCCGGCAGCGTAGCCGCCGGCGAAGATATGCGAGAAGTTGTTCAGGAAGCGGTTGTAGCCGGGCGGGTGCAGCACTGCGACGCGCTCGCGCACTTCCTGCAGGAGGGCGAGCGGGGTTTGCCCCGACGCCGGATCGAAGTCCGAATGCAGCCGCATGTCGAACACCGCGAACTCGATCTGGCGCAGCATCGCCAGCCCGCTGTGGAAGTTCTTCGCCGCGATCATCTTTTCGAACAGCTCGCGCGGCAGCGGCGCACCGGTGCCGGCGTGGCGTGTCATGTGGCGCAGCACGTCCCATTCCCAGCAGAAGTTCTCCATGAACTGGCTCGGCAGCTCCACCGCGTCCCACTCGACGCCGTTGAGGCCCGCGACGCCGAGATCATCGACGCGGGTCAGCAGGTGATGCAGGCCGTGTCCGAACTCGTGGAACAGCGTGAGCACGTCGTCGTGCGTGAATAGCGCGGGTTTGCCGGCCGAATCTGACCTGAGGGGCCTGGAAAAATTACAGTTCAGGTAGGCGACGGGGGTTTGCAGCTGCCCGCCCTTGCGCCGGCGCGTGATGGCGTCGTCCATCCAGGCGCCGCCGCGCTTGGTGTCGCGCGCATAGAGGTCGGTATAAAACTGGCCGACAACGGGATTAGAGCCGGTGCCGGCGCTGTCGCGGATCTCGAAAAAGCGCACATCCTGGTGCCACACCGCCGCCTTCGAGGGCAGGATCCTGATGCCGTAGAGCGTTTCGGCCACCCTGAACAGCCCGGCGATGGCGACCTCCTCCGGGAAGTACTGCTTCACCTCCTGGTCGGAGAAAGCATAGCGCTTGGCGCGCAGCTTCTCGGCCGCGTACGCGACGTCCCAGGCCTGGAGGTCCTGGATGCGCAATTCTTCGCGGGCAAACTCGCGCAGCTCTTGGACATCGCGCTCGGCGAACGGCCGGGCGCGGCGCGCCAGATCGTCGAGGAACCGCAGCACCTGCCCGGGCGACTCGGCCATCTTCGGCACCAGCGACACCTCGGCGTAGCTGCGGTAGCCGAGCAGCTGCGCCAGCTCGCGGCGCAGGGCGACGATGCGCGCGATGAGCGGCGTGTTGTCCCAGTCCGGCCGGCCGAATTCCGAGGCGCGGGTCACGCTTTCGCGATACATCGTCTCGCGCAGCTTGCGGTCGTCGGCGTATTGCATCACCGGCAGATACGACGGCGCGTGCAGCGTGAATTTCCAGCCCGCCTGGCCCGCGGCTTGCGCTGCTTCGCGCGCCGCCTGCAGCACGTCCTCGGGGATCCCCGTAACTCTTTTCTCGTCGACCACGAGCGAGAACGCGTTGGTCGCGTCGAGCAGGTTCTCGGAGAACTTCGCGCCCAGGCGCGCCAGCTCCTCCTGGATCGCCGCGAAGCGCGCCTTCCTGTCCGGCGGCAGCTCGGCGCCGCCCAGGCGGAAGTCGCGCAGCGCGTTGGCGACGATTTTTCGCCGCGCTTTCGACAGCTGGGCGAATTCGGGGGAATCGCGCAGCGCCCGGTATTTCTCGAACAGCGCCTGGTTCTGCCCGAGCTCGGTCCAGTACTGGGAAATCTTCGGCAGGTTGGCGTTGTAGACCTCGCGCAGCGCCGGGCTGTCCAGCACCGCATGCAGGTGCGAAACCTGGCCCCAGGCCCGCGCGACGCGCTCGTTCGCGTCTTCGAGCGGGGCGACGAATGCGTCCCAACTCGGGCTGGCGTGGATCGCCGCCGCGGTCGCGGCGCGGCCTTCGGCGAGCAGCTGATCCACCGCGGGGGTGACCTGCTCGGGCTTCAAATCCTCGAAACGAGGTAGAGCCGAAAAATCCAGCAAAGGATTCATATGGAAGCAGCGCGCACGCAATTCTCGAGCAGGAGCGCAATCGTCATCGGTCCGACGCCGCCCGGCACCGGCGTGATCCAGCCCGCCACGTTTTTGACGGCGTCGAAATCGACGTCGCCGGCCAGCGTCCCGTCGCCGAGGCGGTTGATGCCCACGTCGATCACGCAGGCGCCGGGTTTGACCATCGCCGCGGTGACGAGTTTCGGCCGCCCGACGGCGGCGATGAGGACGTCGGCTTCGCGGGTCAGCTTGTGCAGCTCCATGGTCTTCGAGTGGCAGATGGTGACGGTGGCGTCCTTCTGCAAGAGGAGCAGCGCGAGCGGCCTGCCGACGATGCTGGAGCGTCCGATCACCACCGCACGACGGCCGGCAAGCGTGACGCCGGCGTGCTCGATGAGCCGCATCACGGCGGCCGGCGTGCAGGGTACTAGCTTCGGCTGCCCGGCGACGAGGGCGCCGAGATTCTCGAAATGGAAACCGTCGATATCTTTCGCCGGCGCGACCGCTTCGAGTGCGCGCCGGGCATTGATCCGCCCCGGCAGCGGAAGCTGCACGAGGATGCCGTGCACGCCGGGGTCGGCATTCAGTGCTGCGATGCGATCGAGCAGCGCGCGCTCGGTGACGTCGGCGCCGTACCGGTGCACCTCGGAGCGCACGCCGGTCTCCTCGCACGCACGCGCCTTGTTGCGCACATAGACCGCGGACGCCGGGTTGTCCCCTGCCAGGATCACCGCAAGGCCGGGGCGGACACCGCGCGCCGCGAGCCGTGCCACAGTCTCCTTGACCGAAGCGCGCACCGCAGCGGCGAGAGCCTTCCCGTCGAGGATGCGCGCGGCCATGGAGGGCGGGCAGTCTACCACTTGAGCCACCCGGTTCCCCGTATTAAGCTTGGGGCGCACTCCCTCCGCGCTCGCAAGGCGCAATAGCAGACTTCCAAAAAGCGAACCCCCTCATGTCCGCGCTCCCTCAATTTCCGGCCGCGAACGATCCCGACGCGCTAGAGACGCAGGAATGGCTCGACGCGCTCGAGGCGGTGCTCGAGCGTGAAGGTCCGGAGCGCGCGCACTACCTGCTCGAGAAACTGATCGAGAAGGCGCGCCGCTCCGGCGCCTACATTCCGTTCTCGCCGAACACCGCGTACATCAACACCATTCCTCCGCACATGGAGGAGCGCACCCCCGGGGACGTGCCGCTCGAGGAGCGCATCCGCTCGATCTGCCGCTGGAACGCGATCGCGATGGTGGTGCGTGCGAATAAAAGCGACGACGAGCTCGGCGGCCATATTGCGAGCTTCGCCTCGGTCGGCACGCTGTTCGGCACCGGGCAGCAGCATTTCTGGCACGCGCCGCACGACGGCCACGGCGGCGATCTCATCTACTTCCAGGGGCATTCCTCGCCGGGTGTGTACGCGCGCTCGCTCATGGAGGGACGGCTTTCCGAGGACCGGTTGCTCAACTTCCGCCGTGAGGTCGACGGCAGGGGCGTGTCCTCGTATCCGCACCCGTGGCTGATGGCGGACTACTGGCAGTTCCCCACCGTGTCGATGGGGCTCGGCCCGATCCAGGCGATCTACATGGCGCGCTATCTCAAGTACCTCGAGGCGCGCGGCCTCGCGCAGACCGCTAACCGCAAGGTATGGGTGTTCTGCGGCGACGGCGAGATGGACGAGCCCGAATCGCTCGGCGCGATCGGCCTCGCGGCGCGCGAGAAGCTCGACAACCTGGTGTTCGTCGTCAACTGCAACCTGCAACGCCTCGACGGCCCGGTGCGCGGCAACGGCAAGATCATCCAGGAGCTCGAGGGCGATTTCAGGGGCGCGGGCTGGAACGTGATCAAGGTGATCTGGGGCTCGTACTGGGACCCGCTCATCGCCAAGGACAAGGACGGCATCCTGCTGCGCATCATGGAGGAGACCGTCGACGGCGAATACCAGAACTACAAGGCGAACGACGGCGCGTTCGTGCGCAAGCATTTCTTCGGCAAGCACCCGCAGGCGCTCGAGATGGTCGCCAACATGTCGGACGAGGACATCTGGCGGCTCAATCGCGGCGGACACGATCCGCACAAGGTGTACGCCGCGTATGCCGCGGCCGCGAAGCACAAGGGGCAGCCGACCGTGGTCCTCGCCAAGACGATCAAGGGCTATGGCCTGGGCAAGGCCGGCCAGGCGAAGAACCCGACCCACCAGCTCAAGAAGGTCGACCTGGAGACCCTGAAGGAAGTGCGCGACCAGCTGCGCATCCCGATCCCCGACGACAAGCTCGACGAGCTGCCGTTCTACATCCCGCCGGCCGACGCACCCGAAATGAAGTATCTGCACGAGCGCAGGAAAGCGCTCGGCGGCTACCTGCCGCAGCGCCGCCGCAAGGCCGACAAAGTCCCGGCAGTACCGCCGCTCTCGGCTTTCGACGCGGTGCTGAAGGGCTCGGGCGAGGGCCGCGAGATCTCCACCACGATGGCGTTCGTGCGCACGCTCACGGCGCTGGTGCGCGACAAGGAGATCGGCAAGCGCATCGTGCCCATCGTGCCGGACGAGGCGCGCACCTTCGGCATGGAGGGGATGTTCCGCCAGCTCGGCATCTTTGCCGCCGAGGGCCAGAAGTACGAGCCGGTCGACAAGGACCAGGTGATGTTCTACCGCGAGGACAGGCAGGGCCAGATCCTCGAGGAGGGCATCAACGAGGCTGGCGCCTTTTCCTCGTGGATCGCGGCGGCGACCTCGTACAGCCATTCCAACGAAGTGACGGTGCCGTTCTACATCTTCTACTCGATGTTCGGCATGCAGCGCATCGGCGATCTCGCCTGGGCCGCGGCCGACCAGCGCGCGCGCGGCTTCCTGCTCGGCGCGACCGCGGGCCGCACCACGCTGAACGGCGAAGGCCTGCAGCACGAGGACGGCCATTCGCACGTCTTCTCGTCGGTGATTCCGAACTGCATCTCGTTCGATCCGACCTACGGCTACGAGGTCGCCGTGATCGTGCACGACGGCCTGCGCCGCATGGTGACCGACCAGGAGGATGTCTATTACTACATCACCCTGATGAACGAGAACTACGAGCATCCGGCGATGCCGCCGGGGGTCGAGCAGGGAATCCTCAAGGGAATGTATTTACTTAGAGAAACAAAAACGAAAAATAAACTGCGAGTGCAATTGCTCGGCTCGGGAACCATCCTGCGCGAAGTCGAGGCCGCGGCGGACTTGCTGGAGAAGGACTGGGGCCTCGCTGCCGACGTCTGGAGCGCGCCCAGCTTTACCGAGCTGCGCCGCGACGGGCTTGCCGCCGATCGCTGGAACCTGCTGCATCCCGAGGCGAAGCCGCGCGTGCCCTACGTAACCAAAGTTCTGGAAGGAAAAGCCGGTCCCGTGATCGCGGCGAGCGACTACATGAAGACCTTCGCCGACCAGATCCGGCCGTTCGTCCCCAAGGAGCGCAGCTACCGCGTGCTCGGCACCGACGGCTTCGGCCGCTCCGACTCGCGCGCCAAGCTGCGCCATTTCTTCGAGGTCAATCGCTACTTCGTGGCCATCGCCGCGCTGAAGGCGCTCGCGGACCAGGGCGAGGGCAAGGCGAAGAGCGTCGCCGACGCGATCA
>DATILQ010000266.1:0-59705 GCA_035476235.1 Burkholderiales bacterium | reverse complement strand
GAGGTCGACTACACCACCATCGTCGACGGCGACGAGTATTCGCAGCCGGTCGTGCGCCTGATTTCGGCGCTGCTGGCCGACGCCGTCGAGCGCGTCGCTTCGGACATCCACTTCGAGCCCGAGCAGAACTTCCTGCGCATCCGCTACCGCATCGACGGCGTGCTGCGCCAGATCCGCTCGCTGCACAAGACCTACTGGCCGGCGATGGCCGTGCGCATCAAGGTGATGGCGAAAATGAACATCGCCGAGACCCGCGCGCCGCAGGACGGGCGCATCTCGGCGACGATGGCGGGCCGCGTCGTCGACTTCCGCGTCGCCAGCCTGCCGACCACCCACGGCGAGAACCTGGTGCTGCGCATCCTCGACCGGCAAAAGGGCATCGTGCCGCTCGACAAGCTCGGCCTGGAGGAGGAGCAGCTCGAGCTGCTCAAGCGCATGATCGCCCGGCCGGAGGGCATCATCCTGGTCACCGGCCCGACCGGCAGCGGCAAGACCACGACGCTCTACTCGATCCTCAACCACATCAACTCCGACGGCATCAACATCATGACGCTGGAGGACCCGGTCGAGTACCCGATGACCCTCATCCGGCAGACCTCGGTGTCGGAGGCGGCGAAGCTCGATTTTGCGAACGGCATCCGCGCCATGATGCGCCAGGACCCCGACGCCATCCTGGTCGGCGAGGTTCGCGACCAGGACACCGCCGAGATGGCGTTCCGCGCCGCGATGACCGGCCATCAGGTGTACACGACCTTGCACACCAACTCCGCGGTGGGCGCCTTCCCGCGGCTGCTCGACATCGGCATCGTGCCCGACATCCTGGCCGGCAACATCATCGGCATCCTGGCGCAGCGCCTGGTGAGGAGACTGTGCCGCACCTGCCGGCAATCCTATGACCCCGACGCGAGGGAGCGCCGGCTGCTCGGCGTGACGCCCACCGAGTCCGCAGCGCTCTACCGCGCAGTCGGTTGCGAGCATTGCGACTACCAGGGGTTCCGCGGGCGGCAGGCGATCCTCGAGATCCTCAAGGTCGACGGCGCGCTCGACGAGATGGTGGCGCGCCGCGCCACCGCGCGGGAGATCCTCGCTGCGGCGCGCGCTCAGGGGTTCAAGACCCTCGCCGACGACGGCGCGCGCCTGGTCCGCCAGGGAGCCACCAGCCTGGACGAGCTGATGCGCGTGGTCGACCTGACCGACCGCATGGCCTGAGCCGCCCGGAGGCCCATTGCCCCTCTTCACCTACAAGGCCATAGACGCCCGGGGCAAGAGCGTGGTGGGCCGGGTGGAGGCGGTGAACCTGTTCGATCTCGAGCAGCGCCTCGCCCGCATGGAGCTCGATCTGGTGCTCGGCGCTCCCTCCAGCACGCGCTCCCGGCTCATCGGCGGCGGCAAGGTCACGCGCCGGGACCTGATCAACTTCTGCTTTCACCTCGAGCAGCTCGCCGGCGCCGGGGTGCCGGTCATGGAGGGGCTGGCCGACCTGCGCGAGAGCGTCGAGAACCCGCGCTTCCGGGAGGTGGTGTCCGGGATGATCGAATCGATCGAAGGCGGCCGCAACCTGTCGCAAGCGCTCGCCGAGTACCCGGAGGTGTACAGCAAGGTGTTCGTGAGCCTGGTGCGATCGGGCGAGCAGACCGGCAAGCTGCCCGAGGTGCTCAGAAGCCTCTCCGAGTCGCTGAAGTGGGAGGACGAGCTGGCGGCGCAGACCAAGAAGCTGATGCTCTATCCGGCGTTCGTCGGCGGCATCGTGCTGCTCGTCACCTTCTTTCTCATGATCTACCTCGTGCCGCAGATGACCGGGTTCATCCGCAACATGGGGCAGGACATCCCGCTGCAGACGCGCATCCTGATGGCGGTGTCCGACTTTTTCGTGAACTACTGGTGGGCCGTCGTCGCCGCGCCGTTCGCCGCCTGGTTCGGCCTCAAGTTTGCAATGCGGACGAACCCGGCCATCGAATACGCGCTGGATCACTACAAGATCACGATGCCGCTGATCGGCCCGATCCTGAGAAAGATCATCCTGTCGCGTTTCGCCTCGAGCTTCGCCATGATGTACGCCTCGGGCATCACGGTCCTCGACGCGATCCGCAGCTGCGAGGAAATCGTCGGCAACCGGCCCCTGGAAGCCGCCTTGCACCGGGCCGGCCAGCAGATCGCCGAAGGCAAGAACCTGACGGCGGCGTTCCAGGACCTCGGCGTGTTCCCGCCGCTCGTGATCCGGATGCTGCGCATCGGCGAAAACACCGGGGCGCTCGACACCGCGCTGCTCAACGTCAGTTATTTCTATAACCGCGAAGTGAAGGAATCGATCGGCAAGGTGCAGGCGATGATCGAGCCGGCCCTGACGCTGCTGCTCGGCGCCATTCTCGGCTGGGTGATGCTGTCGGTCCTCGGACCGGTGTACGACACGATCTCGAAGATGAAATTCTAGCCATGGCCACGCGACGCATTCTCTACTTCACGGCCGAGGACCATTACCTCTACCGCAGCGCCGGGGCCGGGCTCGAGCTGGAGGCGAAGTTCTCCGGCGACGAGCTCGGCGTCACGGCGTTCCGCGAGCACCTGCGCGGCCTGCAGGGCAAGCTGTTCTGCGTGCTGGTCGACGTCGCGGGCGAGGACTTCCACGAGGACCAGATTCCGTTCCTGCGCGGCGGCGACCGCGACGCCGTGCTGCAGCGCCGGCTGGCGCAGCGCTACCGCGACACCCGCCTCGCCGCGGCGCTGTCGCTCGGCTACGTGGCGGGCACGCGGCGCAACGAACGGCTGCTGCTCGCCTCGTTCACGAACACGCAGCAGCTTGCGCCCTGGCTGGATGCGCTGGAGGAAGCGGGCACCAAGCTGACCGGCGTCTACTCGGTGCCGCTGCTCGCGCCGGCGCTGGCGCGCAAGCTGGGCGCGAAAGGCGGACGCGCCTTCGTCGTCACGGTCAACCGGGCGGGGTTGCGGCAGTGCTTCATCGAGGCAGGCCGGCTGCGGTTCGCGCGCCTGGAGCGCACCGTGGACATGGTGCCGCAGGCGCTCGCCCTGTTCGTGCGCTCCGAGATGCTGCGGCTCGCGCAGTACCTCGGCACATTGCGCGTGCTTCCCCGCGAGGGGCCGCCGGTGCAGGTATTCGTGGTCGCGCCGCGCGGGCAGCGCTCGAGCTTCGAGCAGGTGCTGGCGTCCGACGCCCGGCTCGTGTTCCACACCGTCGACGAAGGCGAGGCGATGCGCAGCGTCGGCGTGCGCAGTGCGCCCGAGCGGGTGCTCGGCGAAGCGCTGTATCTTCATCTCGCCGCGAAAAAGCCGCCGCGTGAGCAGTTCGCGAGCAGCGCCGAGCGGCGCCGTTATCAGGTATGGCAGCTGCAGCGCGGCATCGTCGCTGCCGGCGCGCTCGGCTTCGCCGCCTGCGCGCTGTACGCCGGCGTGCAATTCGTCGACGCGCTGCAAGTGCGCGATCGGGCCGCCGACCAGCAGCGCGACGCGCGTCTCGCCGCCGCGCAATACGAGCGCATCACCGCGGGCTTTCCGGTGACCCAGACCTCGACGGAGAACCTGAAGGTCGCGGTGGTCGAGTTTCGGCGCATCGCCGAGCGCAGCGCGTCGCCCGAGCGGGCCTTCGTGCACGTCTCGCGCGTGCTCGAGCAGTTTCCCCAGATCGAGCTCGACAGCTTCAACTGGGGCGTGGGGCGCCCGGAGGCACGGCGTGACCGACCCGCCGGCGCGGCCCCCGACGCTGCGGCCGCGAAACCCGCGCAGAGCAACGCCACCGAGACTCTGGAGCTTTCCGGCCGCGTCAATGCCACCCAGCGCAACGACTATCGCGCGATCACGGCGCAGGTGCAGCGCTTCGCCGCGGCGCTCGGCGCAGCGCCGGGCTACGAGCTGGTCCGCACGCAGCTACCCTTCGATATCACCTCGGAGGGCACGCTCACCGGCGACATCGGCGGCGGCAGCGCGGAGTCCGGCGAGGCGCCGCGCTTCACGGTCACGCTGGCGCGGAGGCTGCCGTGACTCTGACGCGCGAAGAGCTCAGGAAGCTGCTGCTGCCGGGCCTCGCCGCGTTGGCGCTGGTCGCCGCCGGCGCCGGCCTGGTGTGGGGCGCCCAGCAATCGGTGCGCAGCGCCCAGCTGCGGCTTGCCGCGGCCGAGGCCGACCGCCGGGAAAGCACCGAGCGCCTGACCCGCATCGCGGAGGAAGAGCGCGAGGTCAAGGAGAAGCTCGAGGTCTATCAGCAACTGAAGCAGCTCAACATCCTGGGCGAGGAGCGCCGGCTGGAATGGGCCGACGCCATTACCCACATCCGCAATCAGCGCGAGCTGCTCGACCTGCGCTACCGCGTCGACCGGCAGAAGCTGCTGATCTCGGCGCCGGGCAAGCCCGCCAACGTGGATTTCTACGCCAGCACCATGAAGGTGGAGCTCGCTCTGCTGCACGAGGAAGACCTGCTGCGCTTCCTTGCCGACCTGCGCGCCTCCGGCAATGCGTATTACTCGGTGAAGCAATGCCTGATCACGCGCACCGGCCAGGCAGCGACCGGCGCGTCCATCGTGCCGCGGCTGCGCGCCGATTGCGAGATCGACCTGATCACCATCATCGATCGGGCGGCCAAACGATGAAGCCAGCGCTCGTCTTCCTGCTCGGCCTATGGCTCGCGGCGGCGGCCGGTGCCTCCGGCGCGCAGGAATTCGGCCGTCTGTTCTTCACGCCGGAGCAGCGCGCCGCGCTCGACGCCCGGCGCAAGGCGCGCGTGCCGGACAAGCCGGCCGCCTCCCCGGTCGCGGCCTCTCCCACCACGCGTCTCGACGGCTATGTCGTGCGCTCCGAGGGTCGCTCCACGGTCTGGGTGAACGGCGAATCGCTCCAGGACGGTTCGGCCGAGGCGCTGCGCGACCCAGGCCGCAGCGGCGGGCGAGTGCGCGTGCCGGTCGGTGACGGCGGGGCGCGCATCGGGCTGAAGCCGGGAGAAGTGCTCGACCGCGGCACCGGTGAAGTGCGTGACGTGATCGGCGACGGCGATATCCAGGTGCGGCGTGGCCGGCCCTAAATGCATCCGCGCGCGGCGGCTGCAACGCGGCGCTGCGCTGCTCGTGCTGCTCGTCGTGGTGGTACTCGGCGCGTCATGGTTCCTGATCTCGCGGACCAGCGCGTTGAGCGCCGGCATCTTCACCGCGTCCAACCGCGACCACAACGCCCTCGTCCTCAACCAGGCGAAACAAGCACTGATCGGCTACGTGGCAATGAATGCGGCTCAGTCCGGCGAGAACAATCCGGGACGTTTTCCTTGCCCGGAAGGCGCGGCTTTGGTCGGCACCAGTGCGGAAGGCATCTCGGCGCCCTACGTCGGTCCGCCCAACGCGCCGACCTGCGCGACAGTCGGTCGATTGCCTTGGCGCACGCTGGGGCTCGACAAACTCGTCGACTCGTCGGCGGAGCCGCTTTGGTATGTGGTATCTCCCGGCTGGCAGCTGGTGACGAGCACGACAACCCTCACCATCAACTCGAACACCATCGGCCAGCTCAACGTCGATGGCCAGGCGAATGCCGCGGTAGCGCTGATCATTGCTCCGGGCGCGGCGATGAACGTGCTGGCGAGCGCGGGCTGCACGGCCCGCAACCAGGCGCGCAGCGCTCCGTCTCCTGCCATCGACGCGCGCGATTACGTCGAGTGCTTCAATACCGGCACGTCGACGTTCGCCACGACCGGGCCGACGATGTCGTTCAACGACCAGGTTGTTCGCATCACAGTTGCAGACGTCATGCCGGCAATCGAGGCGGCGATTGCGTCTCGCGTGGAGCGCGAAATCGTGCCGCTCTTGAAAGGCGTCTACGCAACGAACATCTGGGGAGCAAACGTCTCGGCCGGCAATCCGGTCTATCCCTTTGCCGCGCCGTTCGCGGATCCGTCGCTGACCGCGAGCTATCAGGCGAGCAGCGCTTCGTGCGCGGGTGGCGTCTGTAAAGGCCTGCTGCCGGTCATGTTTTCGAACGCCCCGGGCACCAGCACGCCCTGCACGCCGAGCGTGGGATCGCCGTGCGATCCGACCTTCGTGCGCTGGGTGAGTCCACCGGCCCCGGTGTTTACCCGCACCGGCGGTGCCGCGCTGGGTTCCCCTGCCCCGAGCTGCTCGGTGCTCGCGGCGAGCGTCGACTGCACCGTCACGGCTAACGTGCCCCTTCTCGGCGGGGGCACGTCGATGAGCTTCACGCTGGCGGCGACGGCGAACAACGTCGGCATGGCGATGCGCAAATTCGACACGACAGTGGCCATGACCGGCATAGATCCCGCCGGCAGGAGCGTAGTCAGCGCGCCGATGGCCGCGGACGGCTCCGCGCGGGTGACATTGAGCGGCAGCATCCCGATCGGCGGCGGCAACCTCATCTCCAGCCTGCTTTGCACTCTCCTGGGGCTGACGTGCTATCAAATGAACATCAGCATGCCGATCGCGCTTCTGGCGGATCATCCCGTGCTGAATTCCACCGACCCGGTCACCGGCTGGTTCATGCGCAACGAGTGGTACCGCGTCCTCTATTACGCCGCCGCACAGACGACGACGCCGGCTGCGCTTCCGACTGCGCCGGCTTGCAACCCCGGAACGAGCTGTGTCACCGTCAGCAACCTGACTCCCGCCAACAACAAGCGCGCCATCCTGATTCTCACCGGGCGCAGCATCAACGGCACTGCGCGCCCGAGCGGCACTCTCGCCGACTACCTCGAATTCGGCAATGCCGCCGGCAGCTTCGAGCGCCAGCCGGTCAGCACCGCGGTCGATGCGACGCTGAAGAAGCCCTTCAACGACCGCATCGTCGTCGTCGACTTCAACTGATGCGGGCACGCCAGCATCCCCCGGGCAGCGCCGGTTTCAGCCTGGTCGAGCTGGCGATCGTGCTGCTTGTGGTGACGCTGATGCTGTCGAGCCTGCTGTACACGCTGGCCGCGCAGACCGAGCAGCGCAATTTCGAGGACACCCGCCGGCGGCTGGAGCAGGCGCGGGAGCTGGTGCTTGCGTTCGCGATCGTCAATGGGCGCCTGCCCTGCCCCGCGCGCGCAAACAGCGCCGGCGTCGAGGTGCGCAACGCCGCGGGGGAATGCAAGGATGCCGCAAACGTAGAAGACTATTACGGCGGCACGCCCGGCGGCGTCGTGGGCGGTCTCCTGCCCGCGGTGACGATCGGCTTTCCGACGGTGGACGCCGCCGGATTCGCGATCGACGCGTGGCAAAACCGCATCCGCTACGCCGTCGCGAAAACCATCACCAATTGCTCGGGCACCGCTACGCTGCCGCACTTCGAGAATGCCACCTGGCTGAAGGGCAACGGCATCAGCTGCCAGCCAAGCGACCTGCTCATCTGCAAATCGGGGACCGGTATTACCGGCACCACCTGCGGCTCCGCCGCAAACCAGGTCATGAGCCAAAACCTCGTCGTGACAATCGTTTTCTCCACCGGAAAGAACGCGGCGACGAGCGGCGGAACCGGCGTCGACGAGGCTGCCAACCTGAACGGCGACCAGATATTCGTGTTTCACGTGCCCGCGCCAAACGGCGCGGCGAACGGCGAATTCGACGATCAGTTCACCTGGATCACCGTCGGCGAGCTCTACGGCAAGCTCATTGCCGCAGGCGTGCTTCCCTAGGCGGCGGGCCCGGTCAGAGCGAAGCAGACGTCGCCGTCCAGGTTGCTCTCGAGAGCGAGCTGGTAGCCGCTCGACTCGGCCTGGCGCGCCGCCTGATACAGGCCGATGCCGAGGCCGCCGCTTGCGGATTGCACCGGGGCACGCATTAGCGTCGACTCCATTTCGCGCGGCACGGCGCTTCCCGAGTCGCGCACCCGCAAGGCGATGCTGCTGTCCCAATCGAGGGAGACCTGCACGCGCGTGGCGCGCTTGGCGAGCGCGTTGCGGATCAGGTTATCGGCGACGCTGTCGAACAACGATCGCGGCAGGCGAGCAGCGTGCGGCAGCTTGCTCGCCTCGAACTCGACGCCTTCGCCGCGGTACTGGCGGCCGAGCGCGTCCCACCAGGCTTGCGCGGGCACGTAGGTTTCCCCGGCGGCGTCCGGGCGCCGCAGCTTGGCAAGCGTCTCGGACAGCCGCTGGGTGATCAGCGGCAGCTGCCGCCGGATCAGCGCCTGCAGCTCCGCGGAATCGCGGCCATGGTCGCGCGCCGCGACCGCGCAGAGCACGTTCAGCGACTGCAGCAGGTTCTTGATGTCGTGCGTCATGCGCGCGCCGGTCTCGTGCACCGCCTGGACGTAGCTCGCCTGCCGCAGCTGCTCCTCGCGCAGCTTCGCCATGTAGAACTCGCCAAGCAGCTGCCCGAGCAGGTGCAGGTGCCAGAGCAGCGCCGGGCTCAGGCGGTAGCGCGAGTAGATGCGCAGCGAAACGGCGCTATTCTCGAAGTCGACGGCGTGCGGCGTACGCTCGCCTTTCTCGCCGCTCGCCTCCGCGGTTTTCCAGCTCACGCCGGACACCGACGGCAGGCGCGCGAGGCCGCTGAGCGCCTCGACGAGAAAGCGTTCCGGGCGCGCTTCGCGCTGCAGCAGCTCGGCGAGGAAATGCAGCCACTGCTCCACCGGCAGGCCGATGGAGAACAGATAGCGCACGAAAAACACGTTCAGCCCGGCGAACCCGCTGCGCGGGTTCCACGCCAGCCCGACGAGCAGCACCGCGCCGGCCGTCAGGAACACGGTGTAGGTGAGCGCTTCCAGATAGCCGGTTCGCCTGAGCGTCATGAAAGTGAAGCTGCCCAGGATCACGACGACCAGCAGGAGCATCAGGAACATGCTGTAGAAGAAATCGATCACCTGCGCCGTGTCGGCCGGCTCGCGCTCCTCCGGAAGCGCCAGAATGAGCACGAACGCAAGCGGCAGCAGATATTCGGCGGCGCCGCGGATCTCGGGGGTGATTTGCGGGCTCGGGGCGATCTCCGGCAGGATCACCACCGCTAGCAGCGCGAGAAGATACGCCAGCACCACCAGGTAGCTCAGCCGCTGCCAGCGCGCGTGGTGCTGGTAGACCTTGCCGCCCACGAGTCCGGCGAGCACCACCACCCAGAACACGAGCAGCCACCAGTCGAGCGCCAGCATGACGGCAAACGCGACCAGCGAAAGGATGAAGCCCTGCATCGGCGAGATGCGCTGCTCGGCGCGCAGGAACGGCTGCCACAGCAGCAGCAGACCGAGGTGCACGAGCAGGAGCGCGCGCGCCCATGGGTCGGCGACGCCGCGGAACGCCGCGACGTGAAGCGTAGCGAGCATCGCCACCACGACCAGGCGCCAATGGCCCTGGCTGAAAGCCCAGACGCTGTTGGCCAGGCGCGTGATCACCGGCTCGAAGAGACGCGCGGGTTGCATTGGCGGAATCCCGCGACTAGTCTACAAATGAAAACATGCCAGCTGCCATTCTCGCCCGTTTCGTGCTGCTGGAGGCGCGCCGCAGCGGCCTGCCCTGGCTCGCCGCCGCGAGCATCGCCGTCGCCCTCGGCTTGGCGGCATTTCTTTCGCAGGTGTCGCTCACCGAAAGCCGAGCGTTGCAGGCTTCGATCGTCGCGGCGCTGCTGCGCGCCAGCGCCGTGTTCCTGATCGCCGCGCACGTGGCTTCCAGCACGCTGCGCGAGCTCAACGACAAGGAGCTCGAGCGGATGCTGTCGCTGCCGCTGTCGCGCTCCACGCAATACCTCGGGCGTCTCGCCGGCTTTGCGCTGTGCGGGGTCGCGCTCGCCGCGGCCTGCGCGGCTCCGCTGCTGCTCTGGGCGAGCGCGGGCACGGTGGCGCTATGGGCATTGTCGCTCGCCTGTGAGAGCGCATTGGTCGCCGCGGCGGCACTTTTTTTCTCCATGACGCTCGCGCAGCAGGTCCCCGCGATTGCGGCGAGCGCCGGGCTTTACGTTCTCGCCCGCTCGATGGCGGCGATCCAGTCGATCGCCGGCGGGCCGCTGGCCGAAGCTTCGCTGCCGCACGAGCTGGCGCGCTGGGGCGTCGACGCGATCGCGCTGCTCCTGCCGCGGCTCGAGGCGGTGACACGGACCGGGTGGCTGCTCTATGGTCCGCCCGATGCCGGGGCCTACGCGGCCGCGCTCGCCGGGCTCGTGCTGTACACGGGGCTCCTGATCGCGGCCGGCCTGTTCGATTTTCACCGGCGCAACTTGTGAATCGCGACGCGCGAGCACTCGCCTGCGTGCCGCCAGGGGTATGGCTCGCGCTCGGGCTCAGCCTCGCCGCGCAGCTGGCCTGGCAAGGCACGCGCCAGCCCGCGCCGCCGGCCGCCGCGGATCTTCCGCCGCCGCCGCCGGTGCAGGCCCTGCGCCTGGCGAGCTTCGGCGAGCCGGAGGCCGCCGCACGGCTCGTCGCGTTGTACGTCCAGGCTTTCGACCTGGGCGGGGGAAACGCGCTGCCCTACAAGAACCTGGATTACCGCCGGCTTACCGGCTGGCTGCGCGCGATCCTCGAGCTCGACCCCCGCAGCGAGTATCCGCTGTTTCTCGCGGCGCGCGTGTATGCCGAAGTCCCCGACGAGGCGCGCAGTCGCATCGCCCTGGAATTCGTGTACCAGGAGTTTCTCAAGGATCCCAACCGGCGCTGGCCGTGGCTTGCCCACGCGGCGCTCCTTGCCAAGCACCGGCTGGGGGACTTGGCGCTGGCGCGCCGTTTCGCCGCGGCGATCGACCACTACACGACTGCGGAGGACGTCCCGGTTTGGGCCAAGCAGATGGAGATCTTCATCCTCGAGGACATGAGCGAGCTGGAGGCGGCGAAGATCATGATCGGCGGGCTGCTCGCGAAAGGGGCCATCCGCGATCCCGCCGAGGCCCGCTTCCTCAAGCAGCGACTCGACGAGCTGGAGGCGCGAATCGCTCGCGGGACGAAAAGGTAGAAAGTGTCGAAGGACCGACGCAAGTGTCGGGAACTCGACGCCGTTGCCTCGTCAATTGATGTTCTGGCCGCTTTTTTGACCCATTTTTGCGTGGCACGGATGTTGCGGGTAGGCTCTCGCCTGGACGGGTCCAGGGGAGATTGGCAATGAAGAACAGGCAGCAAGGCTTCACGCTGGTGGAGATCGCGATCGTGCTGGTGATCATCGGGCTGCTGCTGGGCGGCATCCTGAAGGGGCAGGAGATGATCACCCAGGCGAAGATCAAGAACGTGATCGCGGATTTCTCCGGCGTCTCGGCGGCCTACCACGGCTACCAGGACCGTTACCGCGCCATTCCCGGTGACGACCCGAACGCGGCGACGCGCTGGACCACCGCGCCGGCTGCCATCTCCGGCACGGGCAACGGCGTGGTCGCCGGCACCTACAACAACACCTGTCCGGCGGTTTCCGTCGCCGGCACCCCCGAGTCCTGCATGTGGTGGGACCATCTGCGCCGCGCCGGGTTTGTCTCCGGCAACGGCGCGCAGCAGCCTTTCAATGCGGTCACCGGCCAGATCGGCGTGCAGACCGGCGACGGCGCGGGCGGCCCGGTGCTGGGGGCTGCCGCCGGCGCGGGCGGATTCTCCGGGCTCATCATCTGCTCGGCCAACCTGCCTGACAAGATCGCGATTGCCGTCGACACGCAGATGGACGACGGCCAGCGCCTGTCCGGCACCGTGCGCGGTCAGCTGCAGGCGGCGCCCAACCCCGCGATCGTCGCTGACGCCACCGCCGCCGGCGCCGGCGGCAACGCGAACTACGCGGAGACCGGCACCAATACCTACGTCCTCTGCCGCGCGTTCTAGCCGCGCAGCAGCCGCGCTTCGGCGGCGGCGAGCGATTCGGGATCGCCGAGAAGCACGACCACATCTCCGGCTTGCAAGGCACCCGCCCCTGCCGCGGTCAGCTTGCTGCGCGCCCCGCGCCGGCGCACAGCCCTCACCTGCACGGCTAACGCGTCGAGCCCGAGTTGCGCGAGCGGCCTGCCGATGGCGTGGGCGTGCTCATCGAGCATGACGGAGTGCAGGCGCGCAACCGCTTCTCCGTCGCCGTCGAGCCCGTCGCCGCTGCCGTGGAACAGGCCGCGCAGCAGTTGATACTGCTCGCCGCGCACCTGGCTCATGCGGCGCATGACGCGGCTGAGCGGAACGCCGACCAGCACCAGCGTGTGCGAAGCCAGCATGACGCCCGACTCGAACGCCTCGGGCACGACTTCGGATGCGCCGGCGGCGGTAAGACGGGGAATATCGTCCTCGTCGCGCGCGCGCACGATCACCGGCACTGCTGGATTCAACGCGTGGATGTGGGCGAGCACGCGCACCGCGGCGTCGACGTCGGCGAACGTCACGACCACGCCCGCAGCCCGCGCGATGCCGGCTGCAACCAGCGCCTCGCGACGCGAGCTGTCGGCGAAAACCACCGCGTCGCCGGCGAGCGCCGCCTCGCGCACCCGCTCCGGATCGAGATCGAGCGCAACGTAACGCACGCCTTCGGCGTCGAGCAGCCGCGCCAGGCGCTGCCCGTTGCGCCCGTAGCCCAGGACGATGACATGACGCTCGACCTCGATCGACTGCGCCGCGATGCGATGCAGCTCGAGCGAGCGCAGCATCCACTCCGCGCCCGACAGGCGCATGACGATGCGATCGCTCGCCGCGATGAGGAACGGCGTCGCGAGCATCGAGAGGATCATGGCGGCGAGCAGGCCCTGCAGCACGGGTTCGGGCACCACCCGCGTCGGTGCGGCGAGCGACAGCAGCACGAAGCCGAATTCGCCCGCTTGGGCGAGGGCGATCCCGACGCGCAGCGCAGTGCCCGGTGCGCTGCCGAACGCGGACGATAGCAACGCGATGAGCGCGAACTTCGCGCCGACCAGCAGCACGAACAGCAGCATCACCAGCGCGAACTCGCCGAGCACCAGGCGCAGATCGAGCATCATGCCGACGGTCACGAAGAACAGCCCGAGCAGAACATCGCGGAAGGGCTGGATGTCCTCCTCGACCTGGAAGCGAAACTCGGTCTCGGAGATCAGCATCCCGGCGAGAAACGCCCCCAGCACGAGAGACAGGCCGGCCAGGCCGGTGACGAAGGCGAGCAGCAGCGTGACGAGCAGCACGTTCAGGACGAACAGCTCGTTCGAGCGGCGGCGCGCGACGATTCCCAGCCAGGCGCGCATCAGCCTTGGCCCGAGGGTGATCACGACCGCGAGCGCGAGCACCGCCTTGCCGAGGGCGATGGCGAGCGCCGCACCGAGCGCGTCGGCGGGCTGGTCGAGCGCTGGAAGCAGCACCAGCAAGGGAACCACCGCGAGGTCCTGGAACAGCAGCATGCCGATGACCTGGCGGCCGTGCGCCGTGTCGAGCTCGAGCCGCTCGGCGAGCAGCTTGGAGACGATCGCGGTCGAGGACATCGCGGCGATGCCGCCGAGGGTGAGCCCCGCCTGCCACGAGGCGCCGGCGGCCAGCGCGGCGCCGACGGCGAGCGCGATCGTCGCGGCCACCTGGGCAAGGCCGAGCCCGAACACCGCGCGCCGCATGGCGAGCAGCTTCGGCAAGCTGAATTCGAGCCCGATCGAGAACATCAGGAACACCACGCCGAACTGCGCGAGCCGGCGGGTTTCCTCGATGTCGGAGACCAGCCCCAGCGCGTGCGGGCCCAGGGCGAGGCCGGTCACCAGATAGCCGATCATCGGCGGCAGCTGCAGGCTCCTGCAGACCGCCACCGCGAGCACGCTGCTCGCGAGCAGCACGAGCACCGATTGGAGAGAAACGACCGCGGAATCCATGGGCTATACTTGCCCGCAATGATAAAGGCGGCGCCGAAAAAACAGCAGGACAGCGCACCGGGCGCGCTCGATATCGCCCGGCGCGTGCTGGCCATCGAGGCCGACGCGGTGCGGGGGCTGATCGAGCGCCTCGACGCGCGCTTCCTCGCTGCCGTGTCGCTGATCCACGGGCGCCGCGGCCGCGTGATCGTCAGCGGGATCGGCAAGTCGGGTCACGTCGCGCGCAAGATCGCCTCCACGCTGTCGAGCACCGGAACGCCCGCCTACTTCGTGCATCCCGCGGAGGCGAGCCACGGCGACCTCGGCATGATCGAGAGCGGCGACGTGTTCGTTGCCATCTCGTATTCCGGCTCGAGCGAGGAGCTGCTCGAGATCGTTCCGCTGGTGAAGCGGCGCGGCGCAAAGTTGATCGCCATGACGGGGCGCGCGGATTCGGCGCTGGCGCGTGAAGCGGACGTGCATCTGGACGCCGCGGTCGAGCAGGAAGCCTGCCCCCACAATCTCGCGCCGACGGCGAGCACCACCGCGGCGCTCGCGCTGGGAGACGCGCTCGCCGTCGCTCTTCTCAGCGCGCGCGGCTTCTCGGCGGACGATTTCGCGCGCAGCCATCCCCGCGGCAGGCTGTCCCGCCAGGCGCTGGTGCACGTTGCCGAGGTCATGCGCCGCGGCAATGACATGCCGTGCGTCCGGAGCGGCGTGCCGGCCATGCAGGCGGTGGTCGAGATGTCGCGCAGCCGCATGGGGATGACCGCGGTGGTGGACGAAGCTGGACGCGTGCGCGGCATCTTCACCGACGGCGATCTGCGCCGCTCGCTGGAGAAAGGCGCCGACTTCCATGCCACCGCCGTCGACAGCGTCATGACGACCGGGCCCAAAACCATTCGCGCCGAGGCGCTGGCGGTCGAGGCCGTGCAGCTGATGGAGCGGCACAAGGTCAACCAGCTGCTGGTGGTCGACGAGCGCGACCGGCTGGTCGGCGCGCTCAACATGCACGACCTGTTCCGCGCCAAAGTCATCTGAAGCAGGCATGCCTCATCCCGCCTCCGACGCGCTGGAACGGGCGCGGCGCATCCGCCTCATGATCCTCGACGTCGACGGCGTGCTGACCGACGGCACGCTCTGGTACGGCGCGCGCGGAATCGAGGAGCTGAAGGGCTTCCATTCGGTCGACGGCCTCGGCGTCCAGATGCTGCGGCAGAGCGGCGTGCAGGCGGCGATTCTCTCCGGGCGCACCTCGAGCGGCGTGGCGGCGCGCGCGCTCGAGCTCGGCATCGAGCACGTGCTGCAGGGCATCGGCGAAAAGCTGGCCGCGTATCGCTCGCTCATCGAGCGCCTGGGCCTCGCCCCGGAGCAGACCGGCTACATGGGCGACGACCTCGTCGACATTCCGGTGCTCGCGCGCTGCGGCTTCGCCTGCGCCCCCGTCGAATCGCCAGAGGAGGTGCGCAAGCGGGCGCACTATGTATGCGCGGCGCCGGCGGGACGCGGCGCGGTGCGCGAGGTCTGCGAGTTCTTGATGCGCGCACAGGGAACCATGGACCGCGTGCTGCAGGAGTACCTGAAGTGAGGAGCACGCGGCTGTTCCCGCTCGTGCTGATGCTGGCGCTCGCGCTGCTGACCTTCTACCTGGAGCGCGCGGTGCGCGAGGAAGAGCCGCATGCGCCGCTGCGCCGCCACGACCCCGACTACACGGTGTCGAACTTCCTGACCACCACGTACAACCGCGACGGTGTCGCCGAGGCGGTGATGTCGGCGGCGCGGATGGTACATTACCCCGACGACGACTCGACCGAGCTGCAGGCTCCGCGCATGGTGCAGACCAAGCCCGCCGAGCCGCGCATCACGCTGAGCGCCGAGCGCGGTGCGTTGTCGCGCGACGGCGAGGAGGTTTTTCTCTATGACAACGTCGTGCTGGTGCGCGAAGCCATGGCCGAGCGCCCGGAAGCGCGATTGAGCACCAGCTTCCTGCACATCGTGCGCGACCGCTCTCTCGTGCGCACCGACCGCGAGGTCACGATCGTCGAGGACCGCAGCTCGCTGAGCGGCCGCGGCATGGAGTACAACACCGGGTCGCGCCAGTTCACGCTGAACGCCGATGTGCGGGGGCGTTTCGAGCCGAAGAAGGGGCCATGAAGCGCATCTGGCTGGCGGCAATTCTTTCGGCGGCGTGCGTCGCCTGGGCCGAGAAGGCGGACCGGGACAAACCGACGCAGATCGAAGCGAACCGCCTGAGCGCCGACGACACGCGACGCATGAACATCTTCGAGGGCAACGTGGTGCTCACCAAGGGGACCATCCTGGTGCGCGCCGAGCGCATCGTCGTGCGCCAGGATGCCGAGGGTTATCAATCCTCGACCGCCACCGGCAACCCGGTGCGTTTCCGGCAGCGCCAGGACCCGAAGGAAGGCAGGGACGGCGCCTGGGTCGACGGCGAGGCCCTGCGCATCGAGATCGACGACCGCAACAGCAAGATCGAGCTGTTCGAGAACGCGCGCGTCAACCGCGAAGGCGACGAGGTCGCGGGCAACTACATCCTGGTCGACCAGCGCTCCGATTTCTTCTCGGTCAGCGCCGGCAAGGGGTCGAGCGGCGGGCGCGTGCGCGCCGTGATCCAGCCGAAGCTCAGCCCGGCCGATGCGGAAAAAAAATGAAGGCCAATGAGCGCACCGGGCTGAGCCAGCTGCGCTCGCAGCGCCTGCGCAAGCGCTACAAGTCGCGCACCGTGGTGCAGGACGTCTCGCTCGATGTCTCCAGCGGCGAGGTGGTGGGGCTGCTCGGCCCCAACGGCGCGGGCAAGACGACCTGCTTCTACATGATCGTCGGGCTGATACCGGCCGACGCCGGCAGCATCCACCTCGACACCACCGAGCTCACGCACCTGCCGATCCACCGCCGCGCGCGGCTGGGCATCTCGTATCTGCCGCAGGAGAACTCGGTGTTCCGGCGCCTCACGGTGGAGGAAAACGTGCAGGCCATCCTCGAGCTGCAGGGACTGCAGCCGGGCGAGATCGAGCCGCGCCTCGCCGAGCTGCTGAAGGACCTCAACATCGCGCATCTGCGCAAGCACGCCGCGATCTCGCTCTCGGGCGGCGAGCGCCGCCGCCTCGAAATCGCGCGCGCCCTCGCCACCAAGCCGGCTTTCATCCTGCTCGACGAGCCGTTCGCCGGCGTCGACCCGATCGCGGTGCTCGACATTCAGCGCATCATCAGGTTCCTCAAGGAACGCGGCATCGGCGTCCTGATCACCGACCATAACGTGCGCGAGACCCTGGGCATCTGCGACCGCGCCTACATCATCAACGAAGGCGCGGTGCTCGCCTCGGGGCATCCCGAGGAGATTGTTTATAATGACAGCGTGCGCCGTGTTTACCTCGGCGAGAACTTCCGGATGTAGCCTCGCTGTCTTCACGCCATGACGGCACACTCCCCACGATGAAGCCGTCCCTGCAGTTCCGGTTGTCGCAGCACCTCACGCTAACGCCGCAGCTGCAGCAGTCCATCCGCCTGCTGCAGTTGTCGACGGTCGAGCTCAACCAGGAGATCGACCGCATGCTGATGGAGAACCCGGCGCTCGAGCGCGAGGATGCCGAAGGCGAGCCCGAGGCCGCGCCTGCCGCGCCCGCGCCGGCGGGCGGCCCGGGCGCGAGCGGCAGCGCCGAGCCCGCAGCTCCCGACACCGACTGGTCGGCGGAAATCGCCTCCAGCTGGCGCGGGCCGGATGACGATGAAGACGGCGACCGCAGCTTTACCGCGCCGGACACGCCGACGCTGCGCGACCACCTGCGCGGCCAGCTTTCGCTCACCAACCTCGGCGATCGCGACCGCGTATTCGTCCAGCTGCTGATCGACGCCGTCGACGAAGACGGCTATCTGACCCAGCCGCTCGAGGAGATCGCCGCGCTGCTGCCCGCCGAGGCCGAAGCCGATCTCGAGGAGCTCGGCATCGCGCTCAGGCACCTGCAGAACCTGGAGCCCGCCGGCGTGGGCGCGCGCTCCCCCAGGGAGTGCCTGGCGCTGCAGCTGCGCATCATGCCCGATGAGCCGGCGCGCCGCCTTGCGCTCGACATCGTGGAAAAGCATCTGGAGCTGCTGGCGAGCCGCGATTACACGCGCCTGAAGAGCATCACCGGCGCCGGCGAGGAGGCGCTGCGCGCGGCGCAGCGCCTGATCCAGGCGCTCAACCCCCGTCCGGGCGCCGCCTACGCCAAGGTGGAGACGCGCTACGTGATTCCCGACGTCATCGTGCGCAAGCAGCGCGGCGTCTGGCGCGCGAGCCTCAATCCCGACGCCATGCCGCGCCTGCGCATCAACCGCCTGTACGCCGAGCTCGCGGCGGGAGCACGCAACAGCGGCGCCGCCATCGCCTCCCAGCTGCAGGAGGCGCGCTGGCTGATCAAGAACGTGCAGCAGCGCTTCGACACCATCCTGCGCGTATCGCAGGCGATCGTCGAGCAGCAGCGCCATTTCCTCGAGCACGGCGAAGTCGCGATGCGGCCGCTGGTGCTGCGCGAGATCGCGCAGGCGCTCGGGCTGCATGAAAGCACCATCTCGCGCGTCACCACGCAGAAGTACATGGCCACGCCGCGCGGCACTTTCGAGCTCAAGTATTTCTTTGGCAGCCACGTCGCCACCGAGGCCGGCGGCGCCGCGTCCTCGACCGCGATCCGCGCGCTGATCAAGCAGCTGGTGGCCGCCGAGGACGCGAAAGCCCCGCTTTCGGACGCGCGCATCTCCCAGATCCTCGGCGAGCAGGGCATCGTGGTGGCCCGCCGCACGATTGCAAAATACCGTGAGGCGCTGCAGATCCCGCCGGTCAATCAAAGAAAATCCCTATAGGGGAGAAGCGCGTATAATCCGCGCGCTCCAATGAGTCTCGTCGCCAATCTTCTGCGCGCCGACCACATCGTGCTCGACCTGCAGGTGTCGAGCAAGAAGCGGCTGTTCGAGCAGGCCGGCCTGCTGTTCGAGAACCATCACGGCCTCGCCCGCAGCCTGGTCTTCGACAGCCTGTTCGCGCGCGAGCGCCTCGGCTCGACCGGGCTCGGCCAGGGGGTAGCGATTCCCCACGGCCGCATCAAGGGACTGAAGGAGGCGCTGGGCGCGTTCCTGCGCCCCGCGCAGCCGGTGCCCTTCGACGCCCCCGACGGCAATCCCGTCAGCCTGGTATTCGTGCTGCTGGTTCCCGAAAAGGCGACCGAGAAGCACCTGCAGATCCTTTCCGAGCTCGCGCAGATGTTCAGCGACAAAGCGCTGCGCGAGGCGATGAGCGGGGCGCCGGACGCTCGCGCCCTTCACCAGCTGATCACGGCGTGGCAACCGGATGCTGCAGGTCAACGTCGCGCGGCTGCATGACGACAACCGCGAGGCGTTGTCGCTCGCCTGGATCGCCGGGCGCGAAGGCGGCACCGCGGTGCGGCGCGAGGCGGCCAGGGCCGCCTCGCTGATCGGCCACCTTAACCTTACCCACCCCAACAGCATCCAGGTCGTCGGCGCCTACGAGGCCGGCACGCTTGCCGGATTCGTCGAGCGGCTGTTCGAGTTCGCGCCCGCAGCGGTGATCATCGCCGACGGCGTCACGCCGCCGCCGCAGCTGCTCGAAGCCGCGGCGAGGACCCACACGCCGCTCTTTACCTCGCCGCTGCCGGCCGCGCGCGTGATCGACAAGCTGGCGCGCTACCTTGCCAAGGCGCTCGCCGAGAGCACGGAGCGGCACGGGGTTTTCATGGACGTGCTCGGCCTTGGCGTGCTGATCACCGGCGAGTCTGGCGTGGGCAAGAGCGAGCTCGGCCTCGAGCTCATCAGCCGCGGGCACGGCCTGGTGGCCGACGACGTCGTGGAGATCTCGCGCATCGCCGCCAACACGCTCGACGGCCGCTGCCCGCCGATGCTGAGGGATTTTCTCGAGGTGAGGGGCCTGGGGCTGCTCAACATCCGCACCATCTTCGGCGAGACCGCGGTGCGCCCGAAGATGAAGCTCAAGCTGATCGCGCATCTCGAGAAGCCCCGCCCCGAAGGGCGAGATCCCGGCGAGCGCCTGCCGCTTGCCGACCTGTGGGAGGACATTCTCGGCGTGACGGTGCGCAAGGTCATCATCCCGGTCGCCGCCGGCCGCAACCTCGCCGTGCTGGTCGAGGCCGCGGTGCGCAACCACATCCTCAAGCTGCGCGGCGTCGACTCGACCGCCGAGTTCCTGACGCGACAGAAACGCGAGCTCGACGGCAGCGAGAGCGAAGGCGAAAAGTAGGTGCAGCTCGTCCTGGTGAGCGGGCTGTCCGGCTCCGGCAAGAGCATTGCGCTCAAGGTGCTCGAGGACAGCGGCTACTACTGCGTCGACAACCTGCCCGCGACGCTGCTGCTCGAGGTGGTGGACTTTCTGGCCGAGGCGGGCCACGAGCGGGCCGCCGTGAGCGTCGACGCAAGAAGCGCGGCTGTTGCCGCGCTGCCCGAGAACATCGCCAAGCTGCGCAGCCGCGGCGTCGACGGCCGGGTGCTGTACCTCGAGGCGAATTCTCCGACGCTGCTGCGGCGCTTCTCCGAGACACGGCGCCGTCATCCGCTCGCCGGCTCCGGTCTGACGCTATCCGAGGCGATCGGGCGCGAGCGCACGCTGCTGGCCGGCGTCGCGGCGCTCGCGCATCGCATCGATACGAGCGAGCTGCAGCCGCGCGTGCTGCAGAACTGGATCAGGGAACTGCTCGCTCTCGACGCGGGCTCGCTCACGCTGCTTTTCGAGTCGTTCGCGTACCGCGACGGCATTCCGCTCGACGCCGACTGGGTGCTCGACTGCCGCATGCTGCCCAACCCGCACTACGCTCCGCAGTTGCGCCCTCTGACCGGTCGCGACAGCACCGTGGCCGAGTACCTGGGCCGCGACGCCGCAGTCCAGCGCTGGCTGGAGGACGTGCGGGCGCTGCTCGCGCGCTGGCTGCCGGAGATCGCCCGGGAGAACCGCAGCTACGTTACCGTGGCCATCGGCTGCACCGGCGGCCGTCACCGCTCCGTCTACCTCGCCGAGCGGCTCGCCGAGGCGTTTCGTGTGCAGTGGCGCGTCCTGGTGCGCCATCGCGGCCTGGCTCGCGAAGGCGCGCAGGCGTAATGCAGGAGTTCGCGCTTTTCCCCCTGAACACGGTGCTGTTTCCCGGCGGACGCCTGCCGTTGCGGATCTTCGAGCAGCGCTACATGGAAATGGCCACGGCCTGCCTGCGCGACGACACGCCCTTCGGCGTATGCCTGATCCGCGATGGCGCTGAAGTCGGCGCGCCGGCGACCCCGGTGGAGATCGGCTGTCTCGCCCGTATCGCCGCCTGGGACATGCCGCAACTGGGCATGCTGCATATCATCGCCCGCGGCGAGCGGCGCTTTCGCATCGTCGGCCGGCGAGTCGAGCCCAGCGGCCTCGCGCGCGCCTCGATCGAAATGCTTCCCGACGATATCGACGCGCCGGTGCCGGAACAGTGCAAGTCCTGCGTGCGTCTGCTCGAGCGCGTGATCGCGCAGCAGGGCGAGGGGCTGTTCGAGCCGCCGCACCGGTTCGATTCCAGCGCCTGGGTGAGCGCCCGTCTCGCCGAACTCCTTCCGCTTCCCCTTTCGGCGAAGCAGGAGCTGTTCGAGCTGACCGACGCCCGCGCGCGGCTGGAGCGCCTCAACAACCTCCTGGGGAGATAGCGCTCATCCGCCCTCGCGCCTTCATTGCCGATGACACCAGTTTTTACATCAACGTCAATCAGGACGACATCGCGGCGATCCGATCGGGTCAGCACACGCGGCTCAAGCTGCCGGCCGGCGAGCACCGCGTCGCGATACGCTGTTACTCCCCCTTGTCAGGCTGGCGGGAGACCGCGATTACTCAGCGCGTCGTCGCAGGGCAGGCCGCGTACCTTGCGATTGCTCCGCACAAGGACTGCGTCAGCGTCGAACCCGTATCCGAGAGCGAAGGCAGTAAACTGCTTTCGCGAACCGTCTTCATGAAGGTTCTCCACTAAAATACGGTTCGGATCGGAACCATAACAATGGCGCTTGCGCACCGAAACTATGCCAAAGTCCGGGTGGTAGCGCCCGTGGGACGTCTCGACCACGACAACTGCGAAGCCTTCAGGAACGACCTCGCTCCGCACCTGGACGCGTGCCTGCGCGAGGGCCAGGCGCTGATCTTCGATCTGTCCGGCCTCGAGTATGTGTCGAGCGCCGGGTTGCGCTGCCTGATGCTTGCCGCCAGGCAGGCCGTCAGCCGCAGCGGCCGCCTGGTGATCGCTTCCCTGCAGCCTCTGGTCGGCGAAATTTTCCAGATCAGCCGCTTCAACCTCGTTTTCGACGTCTTCCCAACGATGCGCGAGGCGCTCGCTTCGGTTTCGTCTGAGGCGGTCGAAGCTTTCGAGCGCGGCTGAGCGGGCATGCGCGTCCGCTTTTGGGGCACGCGCGGTTCAATGCCGGTGGCGCTCACCGCCGCCGACGTCCGGGACAGGCTCGCCCAGGCCCTGGTCGCGGCCGACGGCCGGCGTTTCGAGTCGTTCGGCGCGGCCTACGCCTTTGCGCAGCGGGAGCTGCCGTTCGCGCTCACTCATACCTTCGGCGGCCACTCGTCGTGCGTCGAGCTGGAGACCGGCAGCAATGAATATTTCGTGTGCGACATGGGCAGCGGGGCACGGCCCTTCGGCGCTCACGTGCTGGCGCGACAGGGCGGCCGGCCGGCGACGGTGAACGTGTTCATGTCGCACGTCCACTGGGACCACATCATGGGCTTTCCCTTCTTCGGACCCGCCTACGTGCCGGGGACGACCATCCGCATCCACGGCTGCCACGATATCCTGGAGCAGGCGCTCCGGCTGCAGCAGGCGCCGCCCTGTTTCCCGGTGCCGTTCGACCAGCTCGCCGCGAAGATCGAGTTCGTGAAGCTCGTGCCCGGCGAGACCTACGTGGCGCGCGGCATGAGCGTGACGCCCAAGATCCAGCGTCATTCGGGAGATTCCTACGGCTATCGGTTCGAGTGGGGCGGCAAAGCACTGATCTACTCCACCGACTCCGAGCACAAGCTCGAGAACCGCGGCGAGGCCGAGGCCTTCGTCGCCTTCTTCCGGGACGCCGACGTCGTCGTGTTCGACGCCATGTACTCGCTCGCCGAGGTGGCCTCGGTGAAGGCCGACTGGGGCCATTCGAGCAACATCGTCGGGGTCGAGCTCTGCCAGATGGCCGGCGTCAAGCACCTGGTGCTGTTCCACCACGAGCCCAGCTCCGGCGACGCGGCGATCGAAGCCGTGCTGAAGGACACGCGTCGCCTCGAGGAGCTTACCCGCGGCGCGCAGCCGCTGCGCGTCTCGGCGGCCTACGACGGGATGGAGATCGATCTCTGAGACTGCGTTCAGCGCCGCGGCTGATAGGCGCAGCGCTGCTCGCCGTCTGCGTTCTGCTCATCGGCCTCGAGTCGCCGCCGGTCGCGGCGCTGCGCGAAACCCTGTTTGACGGTTATCAAAGGCTGATGCCGCGCGTGCGCAGCTCCGCGCCGGCAGTCATCGTGGACATCGACGAGCGCTCGCTCGACACGCTGGGGCAGTGGCCATGGCCACGCAGCGTTACGGCGGACCTCGTGCGCGCCATTTCGCGCGCCGGGCCGGCGGCGATCGGCGTCGACCTGCTGTTCGTCGAGCCGGACCGCTCGGTGGCGGGAGCCGACGCGGCGTTCGCGCAGGCGGTCCAAGGCGGGAAGGTGGTGCTGGGCATCGCCGGGATCGACTATCGCGACCGCCGTTTCCCGCATCCGCCGCACGTGGCGCCGGTGCTGTCGTCCGGCCAGCGCGAGCTGCCGTTACGGCAGTTCGATGGCCAGCTGCAGAGCCGGCCGGAGATCGATCGGGCAGCCGCCGGCCGCGGGCTGATCAGCGCCGACTCGCCGGATCGCATCGTCCGGCGAATCCCCCTGGTTGCGCGCATCGGAAAAGTCATCGTGCCGGCGCTTGCCGTGGAGATGGTTCGCATCGCCACCGGCACGCAGGACCTGCGCATCGACGACCGCGGCGGCGAGCAGGTGGACCTCAATGTCGGTTCCGTGTCCATTCCGATCCAGTCCGACGGCATGCTGAACGTGTATTTCGGGCGTCACGATGCGCAGCGCTTCGTCTCGGCCGAGGATGTGCTTTCCGGAAAGGCCGCTGCCGAGTTGTTCCGCGACAAATTCGTTCTCGTCGGCGTGTCGGGATTGGGCTTGCTCGATTTCCAGGCCACCCCGCTTGGCGAGCGCATCCCAGGGGTGGAAGTGCACGCGCAAATCCTCGAGCAGATTTTCGATGCCACGTATCTGCGCCGGCCCACGGGCGCGGCGTGGACCGAAGCCGCGCTGCTGGCCGGCGTGGGGGTCCTGCTCGTCTTGTTCGTTCCGGCAGCGCGCCCGTGGATGTCCTTCGCGCTTCTGGCGGCGGGCCTGCTCGCGCTGGCGGCCGCGGGGATCCTCGCCTTCATGACCGGGCTGTTGCTGAACGTCGCGGCTCCGGCGCTCGCGGCAATCGCCGTCTTCGCGGCCCTGCTCGGCGCGACGTTTGCCGAAGCCGACCGCCAGCGGCGGCTGCTGCGCGAAGCGCAGGCGCGCGTCGCCGGCGAGCTGGAAGCCGCGCGGCGCATCCAGATGGGGTTGCTGCCGGTGCCGCGCACGGTTTTCGCCGGGCAGACGGGCTTTGCCCTCGACGCGCTGCTCGAGCCGGCGCGAATGGTCGGCGGCGATTTTTACGACTGCTTCATGCTGGACGCGGACCGGCTGTTCCTGGTGGTCGGCGACGTTTCGGGCAAGGGACTTCCGGCCAGCCTGTTCATGGCGCTGTCCAAGTCGCTGTTGAAGAGCATCGCCCTGCGGGGCCCTCGCGACCCCGGCGCGCTCCTCATGCTCGCAAACGCGGAAATCTGCCGCGACAACGCGGAATCGTTCTTCGTCACGGCGTTCGCAGGGCTGCTCGACGTGCGCAGCGGCGCGCTGGCTTTCTGCAACGCTGGCCACGAGCCGCCGATTGCCTGCCGGCCGGGCAGCGTCCCCGAACGCGTCGAGCATTCCGGCGGGCCGCCGCTATGCGTGCTGGAGGGCTTCGAGTATCCGAGCGGGCACCGCGTCCTGGAAGCGGGCGAGTGGCTGTGCGTGCTCACCGATGGCGTGACCGAGGCGATGAACGCGGCGGGCGAGTTCTACGGCGCCGCGCGCCTGCATGCGGTATTGACACCCCTCGCGTCGGCCGCGCCGGACGCGGTCGTCGCGGCGGTGCGAGCGGACGTGCGCAAGTTCACCGGCACTACGGAGCAATCAGACGACCTTGCCCTGCTTTGCGTGCGCTGGAACGGCGCAGGCGCTAGCGGACGCTGATCTCGACGCGCCGGTTGCGCGGCTCGTCGATGTTGTCGGCGGTCGGCACGAGTAGCTCTCGCTCGCCGCGGCCGGCAGTCTGGATCTGACTGGCGGGAATTCCGATCTCGGTGAGGAAGCCCTTCATCCGCTCGGCGCGCTGTGCCGACAGCAGGTCGTTCGCTTCAAGCTTGCCGACGGTATCGGTGTGCCCGACGACCATGATGTTCGGGACGGGTCGCTGCTTCAGCTCTGCCAGGATCTTTTTCAGCTCCTGTTTCGATTCGTCGGTCAGCTCGTCGGTGCCCCTCACGAAGTAAAGCAGAAACGTGGTCGGCCTGGCGGGCAGGGCTTCGAGCGTGACAGCGAAAGACTGGCGCACTTCGACAGCGGATAGCTGCACCATTTCGGACTGCCCGCCCGCCAGCCGGCTCGCCGCAAACGGCCGGTTGAGCACATGGCGCTCGCCGCCGCGCTGCACGATGACCGTGCCGGTATGACCGTCTAGGCTAGGCAGAACCACGACGGTCTCTTCGAGCGGCGCCGGCGGCACGATGACTGTGCTGGTAGGACGCTCCGGGCTGGGCGGAGCTGCGACGACGGCCTCTTCGAGCGGCGCCGGCTGCGCAAAGATCGCGCCGAGGATGACCAGCGCGCCGAGCGCCAGCACCAGCATCGCTCAGCTTCCCGGTTCGGTGACCTTCACGACGAACTCGGTACCGCGAACACCCATGATCGAGGAAGGCGTGCGCACCCTCATTGCGTCCGGCGATTGCTTGACCATCTTGCCGGAGACGACGGCGAGCGTTCCCTTCTTCAGCGAGGCATCGAAATGCCCGTTGTGCGTGGTCGAATCGAACGCATAGCGCTCGATCGCCAATACGCTGCCCGGGCCCACCGAAAGCACGCTGTTATCGGAGAACGTCACCCCGGCCGAGCCGTCGGCGCCGGTGACCAGCGTATCGGACTCCTGCACCGGCATGCCCGCCGTGGCCGGCAGCCGCTGGCCTTGCCGCTCGAGGAACACCGCTCCCGTAGCGGCCTTGATCTGCCCCACATCGCCCGCCCAAACGCCGGCCGCGAAGCAGAACAGGCATACCAAAAGTGCCCAACGCATGATGGCCCTCCCTTAAGGTCGCTTCAACGGATTCTATAATGCGCCGGATCCCATGGCCCATAGCGTTAAAAACTCCCGCTTGGCGATGTTTCCGTCGCGGCTCGCCGAGTTGCGACCTTTGTCCGCGTTCCTGACAGATTTTTGCGACCAGGCGGGCATCGAGCGGGAGCGCTGCCTGCGGCTCCACCTGGTCGTGGAGGAGCTGTTCATCAACACCATCCGGCACGGCCATCGGCAGGACTGCGATGCGCCCGTATGGTTGAGCCTCGAGGCGGGGCCCAGCGCGGTACAGGTGACCTACGAGGACACCGCGCCGCCATTCAATCCCTACGCCAGGCTGCCGGACAAGCCTATCGACATGACGACGACGCTCGAAAGGCGCGCGATCGGCGGCCTCGGAGTCCTTCTCACCAAGGAGCTGGCAGCGACACGCGATTACGCCTACGTTTTCGGGCGTAACCGCATCCGCCTCACCATGACGCGTTAGTCGCGCGCAGCCGCGCGATGAGCTTTTTCACCGGGGCCGGCGCGGCGGCCTGCGCGGCATCCTCCAGATCAATCCAGAGCCGCCCCGGGGCCGCGACGCCCGGCAGCGTTCTTGCGACCCCGCATAGCACGGGGCGGATGCGCAGGCGAAAGTGGGTGAAGCCGTGCTCGAGCGGCTCCAGCTCGCGCGTCGATGAGATCTCGCAACCCAGTTCGCGAGCTTGCGCCGCATATCCCGCGTTGCTCGCCACCGGAAAAGCCCACAGACCGCCCCAAAGCCCCGCGCCGGGCCTGCGTTCGAGCAGGACCTGCTGGTTGTGCAACAGCAGCAGCCAGGTGGCGTCTCTCAGCGGAATTTCCTTCCTTGGTCGCGGTGCAGGCAGCTCGTGCGCCCGGTTCTCGCGCCGCGCCAGGCAGCGTCGCCTCACCGGGCACACCTCGCAACGCGGATTCCTTATGCAGACGGTCGCGCCGAGATCCATCAGCGCCTGCGTGTAGACGCCAACGTCGTCCTTGGGAAGCAGGCGCTCCGCAAGCCGCCACAGCTTCGCTTCTACTTCGCGCTCCCGCGGCCAGCCTTCGACGCCGTAGCAGCGGGCGAGCACGCGCTTGACGTTGCCGTCGAGAATCGCAGCGCGGCGGCCGAAGGCGAACGACGCGATCGCCGCGGCGCTCGAGCGCCCGACGCCGGGAATCTGCTCGATCTCGTCTACCGCATCCGGGAATCTGCCGCCGTGTTCGGAGACGATCTTTCGAGCGGCCCGATGCAGGTTGCGCGCGCGCGCGTAGTAGCCGAGGCCGCTCCAGAGCCGCAGCACCTCGTCCTCGTCCGCGCGAGCGAGCGCCTGCACGTCTGGAAAGCGCGAGACGAAGCGCCGGTAGTAGGGAATGACCGCCGCCACCTGCGTCTGCTGCAGCATCACTTCCGAGAGCCAGATGCGGTACGGGTCCCGCGTGTCCTGCCAGGGAAGCCCTTTGCGCCCGTGACGGCGCTGCCAGGCGATGAGAAGGCTTGCGAAAGCGGGCACGCCCGGATTCTAATGGGGCCATGGGCAACCCCGTAGAGCACATCCGCAAATACCACCCCGAGCTGAAGGCGATCCGGCACGACCTGCATGCGCATCCCGAGCTGGCGTTCGAGGAGACCCGTACTTCGGCGCTGGTGGCAGACAAGCTGGCAAGCTGGGGCATCGAAGTGCATCGCGGCCTGGCGAAGACCGGGGTGGTCGGCGTGGTGAAAGGCCGCGGCACCTCAGGCGGCCGCGCCATCGGCCTGCGCGCCGACATGGACGGCCTGCCGGTGCACGAGACCGGGAGCGTGCCCTACCGCTCGCGCCACGATGGCCGCATGCACGCGTGCGGGCACGATGGGCACACCACCATGCTGCTGGGTGCCGCGCGTTATCTGGCCGAGACCCGCGACTTCGGCGGCACCGCCTATCTCATCTTCCAGCCTGCCGAGGAAGGCGGCGGCGGCGGGCAGGTGATGGTGAAGGAAGGCTTGTTCGAGCGCTTCCCGGCGAACGAGATCTATGCGCTGCACAACTGGCCGGGGCTGCCGCCCGGAAAGCTGGCGGTGCGCGCAGGACCGGTCATGGCCGCCACCGACGAGATCCAGATCATCGTGCGCGGACGCGGCGGACACGCGGCGATGCCGCACCTCGTCATCGATCCGGTCGTCGCCGCGTCGCACATCATCACCGCGCTGCAGACGATTGCGAGCCGCAACGTCAGTCCCGTGGACGCGGTGGTGGTGAGCATCGCCTCGATGCAGACGAGCCAGCTCGGCGCATTCAACGTGATCCCCGACTCCGTGCGCCTGATCGGCACGGTGCGAAGCTTCCGGCGCGAGACGCGCGAGCTCGCGGAGAAGCGCGCGAAGGAAATCGCGACGCACGTCGCGCAGGCATTCGGCGCGAGCGCCGAGGTCGATTTCCGGCGGGGCTATCCGCCCACCATCAACAGCGAACGCGAAGCGCAGTTCGCCGCGCGCATCGGCGAGCGCATCTTCGGCAAGGGAAACGTGGTCACCGACGCCGATCCCACCATGGGAGGCGAAGACTTCTCCTACATGCTGCTCGAGCGCCCCGGCGCCTACGTGTGGCTCGGCCAGGGCGGCGGCCCGGGCGGCTGCTTCCTTCACAATCCGAACTACGACTTCAACGATGAGGTGATTCCGCTCGGCGCGGGCTACCTCGCCGCGCTCGTCGAGGAGTCCTTGCCGCTAGAATAAGGCGGTGGAGAGGAAACAGGTTCCGGTGGGGCAGCTGGAGTTCGGCATGTACATCGCCGAGCTCGATCGCCCGTGGACCGATACGCCTTTCATGTTCCAGGGCTTTCACCTGCGCACCGACCAGCAGCTGGAGGCCCTGAAGAAATTCTGCAAGCACGTCTTCGTCGACGTGGAGAAAACCGGGCTCGAGGATCGCTCGCGGGCGCGCGCGCTGCCCAGCTTCAAGATCCGCGGCAACACCGTCTATCCCGAAACGGTCAATGTCGAAACCGAGGTGCAGCGCGCGGCCCCGGTCTACACGCACACCGTCGCCGCCGTGAACGAGCTTCTGCGGCCGCTCACCCAGGGCAGTACCGTCCTGGAGGGCAGGGAAGTCAGGGAATCGGTGACGCGCCTCACCGACAGCGTCGTGCGTAATCCCGATGCGCTGCTGCTGGTCTCCAAGCTGCGCGAAAAGAGCGCGGCGGCACATGCGCGCGCCCTGCAGGTCTCCATCTACATGATCGTGTTCGCGCGCTTCCTGGAGCTGGCGCGCGAGGAGCTCGAGCTGCTCGGATTGCTCGGCTTGCTGCAGGACGTCGGCAAGACCCAGCTGCCGGCCTCGATCATGGAGAAGCAGGGACCCCTGACGCCGGAGCAGGCGGAGTTCGCGAAAAAGCACGTCGCCCTGTCGGCGGAGATCCTGCAGGCGACGCCCGGCCTGCCGTCGCGGCTGCCGGAGCTTGCCTTGCTGCACCACGAACGGCAGGACGGCAGCGGTTACCCGCGCGGGCTCAAGGCCGAGCAGATCGGGCTCTACGGCTCGCTCGCGGCGATCGCCGATACCTTCGACGCGCTGACCGCGGTGCGGACCTACGCCGAGACGCTGTCGCCATCGAGCGCGCTCAGCTTCCTGTACCGGGAGCGCGGCACCGGCTATCACTCCGAGCTCGTCGAGCAATTCATCCAGTGCGTCGGCGCGTTCCCGGTAGGCAGCGTGGTGGAGCTCAATTCCGCCGAAGTCGGCATCGTCATCGCGCAGAACCTGGTGCGGCGCCTCAAGCCGCGCGTGATGGTGGTGCTCGACGGCCAGGGCAACCCGATGCGGCCGCACAAGATCCTCGACCTCGACAAGGATCCCAAGCTGCGGCCGGACGAGCCCTACCGGATCCGGCGCACCATGGAGCAGAGCAAGCTCCAGGTCGACCCGCGGGAGCTGTTCCTCTAGCGCAGGTTCGCAACCCCGTAGGGCACGTGGCCGGCAGCGACATGCGCGCGTGCGGAATCGACGTGGCCGCGCTGATCGTCGAAGTAGAAGTCCGGCTCGAAAGCCTTCAGGAACCCCCCCTTGTCGAGGCCCCCGAGAAACATCGCTTCGTCCACCGCGATGTTCCATTCCATGAGCGTGCGCACCGCGCGCTCGTGGGCCGGCGCGCTGCGCGCGGTCACCAGCGCGGTGCGCAGGCGCATCGGCACGTCGGTGCCGGCGGCCGCCTGCAGGCGCTGCAGCGCTTCGAGCAACGGCTTGAACGGGCCCGGCGGCAGCGGCTGGAGCGCATGCGCCGCCTCATGGCGCGTAAACGCATCCAGGCCGTCTTTCTGATATACGCGCTCCGCCTCGTCGGAGAACAGGACCGCGTCGCCGTCGAAGGCGATGCGCACCTCGCCGGAATGGCGGCTCGCCGCCTGCGCCGACTCCGGGTAGACGCGCGCCGCGGGCACCTTCGAGTCGAGCGCGCTCATCACGTCGCTTTCGTTCGCCGACAGGAACAGGTTGGCCTTCAGAGCGTCAAGGTAGCGATACGGGTTGCTTCCGCGCGTGAATACACCCCGCTCCAGGCGCAGCCCTGCGCGCTCGGCCGAGCGGAACACCCGCAGGCCCGACACCGGGTCGTTCTTCGACAGGATCACGACCTCGACGCGTTGCGCCTGCGGCGTATTGAAAGCGAGGAGCTTCTTCACCAGCGGAAACGCGACCCCTTCGCGCGCCGGCACGTCCAGGCGCGCGAGCTGCAGCGCGATATAGGCGTCCTCGCCGTCGCGCTCGAAAACGCGGTTCTCGTCCTCGAAGTCGAGCAGCGCGCGCGACGAAATCGCGACGACGAGCTTGCCTTCGACCGAGTACGGCACGCACTCAATTTAGCACTGTGGAGCGGGTGATGGGAATCGAACCCACGTATGCAGCATGGGAAGCTGCCGTTCTGCCATTGAACTACACCCGCGTGTCGGGGATTCTACCGGCTCAGGCTTTCATGATGAACATGAATAGCGCAGCCAGGGCCGCCAGGCTCAGCGCAGCGTGCAGCTTCGCCAGCCTTGCAATGATCTGCGCCGCATTTCTCGGATTCGCGCGGCCCTTGCTTCCGGTAAGACGGCGGATCAAGGGCAGCACTGCGAACACCTGCCATAACGCCGCTGCTCCGAGGACCGCCCCGCCGGCGAGCCACCACGTGGCTCCGGCTGCCGATCCGGCAAGCAGCGCGGCCAATGAGCCGACGACGCCGAGCGCGGCCTGAAAGATGGCGGGCCTGGGGTGCGATGCCAGGAGGGTGATGTCGGCCAGTTCCGCTTCGCCCTCGTCCATCCTGGGGTGCTCGACAAGACTGACGTAGGTGGCGGCCCCTGCGAAAAGCGCGCAGCAGAACAGGGCGATATTCTGGGACGCAAATTGAGCCAGCAGCAGCGTTGAAGTCATCGCATTTCTCCCCTTTTTTGCGCCAGTCTAACGGGAAGACAGCGAGGCTGCTGGGGTATGATTGTTTCCATGATCAGGGTTACCGTGAACGGCGACGCCCAGCGCTTTGACGCGCCGCTCGATGTGGCGGCGCTGCTCGCGAGGCTCGACTGCAGAGGCAAGAAGGTGGCGGTGGAGCGAAACGGCGAGATCGTCCCGAGGAGCGCTCACCGCAGCACTTTGATTGCCGACGGCGATCGGCTGGAGATCGTCGTGGCAGTCGGCGGTGGCTAGCATGAAGGACGCGCTCGTCGTGGCAGGCAGGCGTTACGGCTCGCGCCTGCTTGTCGGCACCGGCAAGTACCGCGACTTCGCCGAAACGCGCGCCGCGGTCGAGGCGTCGGGGGCGGAGATCGTCACGGTGGCGATCCGGCGCACCAACATCGGCCAGAACCCCAGCGAGCCGAGCCTGCTCGAGGCGCTGCCGCCTTCCAAGTACACCTATCTGCCGAACACGGCCGGCTGCTACAGCGCCGCCGACGCGGTACGCACCTTGCGCCTCGCGCGCGAGCTGCTCGACGGCCACGACCTGGTCAAGCTGGAGGTCCTCGGCGACCCGCACACGCTCTACCCGAACATGCCGGAAACCTTGAAGGCCGCGCAGCAGCTGGTCAAGGAAGGCTTCAAGGTGATGGTCTACTGCTCCGACGACCCGATCCAGGCGCAGATGCTGGAAGCCGCCGGCTGCGTCGCCGTCATGCCGCTTGCCTCGCTCATCGGCTCGGGCATGGGGATTCTCAATCCCTGGAACCTGCAGCTCGTGATCGATAAAGTGAAGCTGCCGGTGCTGGTCGACGCCGGGGTCGGCACCGCCTCCGATGCCGCGATCGCGATGGAGCTGGGCTGCGACGGCGTGCTGATGAACACCGCGATCGCCGCGGCAAAGGATCCCGTGCTGATGGCCAAAGCGATGAAGAAGGCGGTCGAGGCCGGGCGCGAAGCCTTCCTCGCCGGCCGCATGCCGAAAAAGCTCTACTCCGCGGCGCCGAGCTCGCCCACCGAAGGCACGATCTCCTCCTCGCAGCCGAAGGCGGCTTGAATCGGCCAATCCGCAGTTACGTCCTGCGCCAGGGCAGGACGACGTCCGCGCAGCGAAGGGCGCTTGAAGAGCTCTTTCCGAAGTATGGTTTGCCGTTTCAGCCGGAAACGATCGATTCAGGAAAAATCTTTGGCCGCATTGCTCCCCTGGTTCTTGAAATCGGGTCGGGGATGGGCGAGACCACCGCAGCGATCGCCAGGGCGAAGCCCGAGGCCGATTTCATCGCCGTCGAGGTGCACGGTCCGGGCGTCGGCAGCCTGCTCAACCGCATCGCCGCGGACGGACTCGCCAACGTCCGCATCATCCGGCACGACGCCGTGGAGGTGCTCACGCGCATGATTCCCGACGGCGCGCTCGCCGCGATTCACCTGTTCTTTCCCGATCCCTGGCCGAAGAAGCGCCACCACAAGCGTCGCCTGGTGCAGGCGCAATTCGCGGCGCTTGCGGCGCGCAAGCTCAGGCCCGGCGGCACGCTTCATGCGGCCACCGACTGGCCGGACTATGCCGAGCACATGAATTCAGTCTTTACGCAGGAGTCGCTCCTCGAGAGCGCGAAGACCGGATTCATTGAAAGGTCGACGACGAAATTCGAGATGCGCGGCCAGCGCCTCGGCCATCCGATCCGCGACCTGTTTTTCAGGCGAAAATAAGGCCATGGCAGAGCACGGCTTTGCGCTTTTCGCCACGCCGATCGGGCGCTGCGCCATCGCCTGGGGCGAGCGCGGCATCGTCGCCGTGCGTCTGCCCGAGCGGCGCGACAGCGAGACCCGGGCGCGGATCCGGAAGCGCTTTCCGCAGGCGCGCGAGGCGCCGCCGCCGCAGCCGGTGCAGGATGCGCTCGAGCGCATCGTCGCGTTGCTGCAGGGCCAGGCGATCGATCTCTCCCCGATCGCGCTCGACCTGGACGGCGTGCCGGATTTCGATCGCGAAGTCTATCGCGTCGCCCGCAGCATTCCCTGCGGCAGCACTACCACGTACGGCGAAATTGCAGCGCGGCTGAACGCGCCCGGCTCGGCGCGCGAGGTAGGCGTAGCGCTTGCCCGCAATCCCTTCGCGATCGTGGTGCCCTGCCATCGCGTGCTCGCGGCGGGCGGGAAAGCAGGCGGCTTCTCCGCCATGGGCGGGCTCAAAACGAAGCTTCGGCTGCTGATGATCGAGCGGGCGCTCCCTCAAGGAATATTTGAAGCAACTCGTTGAGGAAGTGCCGCCCGCGCTCGGTCGGGCAGACGCGTTTCCAGTCGCGCTCGATCAGGCCCTGGCTTTCCGCCTTTGCCAGCTTCGCTTCGACCATCGCAGGCGGCAAACCGGTGCGCTCCGCGAACAGCGCCATGGGAAAACCCTCCACCAGCCGCAGCGCGTTGAGCATGAACTCGAAAGGAATCTCGTCCGCCGGCACCTCGCGGTCCTCGATCAGGGAGCTCCTGGCAAGCAGATACTCCCTGGGCTGCTTGATGCGCGAATGCCGCGTGATGCGCCCGGGGAAACTCAGCTTGCCGTGCGCGCCGGCGCCGATGCCGGCATAGTCGCCGAATTCCCAGTAGTTGAGGTTGTGGCGGCAGCGATGCCCCGGGCGCGCGAAAGCCGAGGTCTCGTAATGCCCATAGCCCGCGGCGCAGAGCACGCCCTCCGCCGCCAGCTGCATGTCGGCGCTCTCGTCATGCTGAGGCAGCTGCGGCGGCTTGCTCCAGAACACGGTGTTGGGCTCGATCGTCAGCTGGTAGGCCGAGACGTGCGGCACGCCCAGGCGCACGGCCTCTTCGATGTCGGAACCCGCCATCGCCAGCGTCTGGCCCGGCAGCCCGTACATCAGGTCCAGATTCACGTTGTCGAAGCTCTCCAGCGCCGCGGCGACGGCGCGGCGCGCCTCGTCCGCGCCGTGGATGCGGCCGAGGGCCGCGAGCATGCGGTCGTCGAAGCTTTGCACGCCCACCGAGATGCGGTTCACGCCCGCCTGCCTGAAGCCGGCGAAGCGCGCCGCTTCGACCGTGCCCGGATTTGCTTCGAGCGTGATTTCAGCCCCTGGCTCGAGCGGCAGGCGCGCGCGCACGCCGGAAAGCAGCGTCTCGATCGATGCGGGCGAGAACAGGCTCGGCGTGCCGCCGCCGATGAACACGCTGACGATGCGTCTTCCCCACACGGCAGGAAGAAGCTCCTCAAGGTCGTTGATGAGCTTTCCAACGTATTCGCGCTCAGGCAGCGCTCCGGCGCGCTCGTGCGAGTTGAAGTCGCAGTACGGGCATTTGCGCACGCACCAGGGGATGTGAACATAGAGCGCGAGCGGAGGCAGAAGCTCCAGCCTGACTTCCCCGGGCTTGCTAAGGACGACTGGATCCATTCAACAGCTCCAAAAGCTTCGCCAACGCCCGTCCGCGGTGGCTCACGCGGTTCTTCTGCGCGGGATCGAGCTGCGCCGCCGTCAGCCCCCGCTCGGGGAGCAGGAACAGCGGGTCGTAGCCGAAGCCGTTTGTGCCGCGCGGGGCGCGGGCGATCTCGCCTCTCCAGATGCCTTCGGCGACAAGCGGGCGCGGGTCGTCGGGATGCCGCAGCAGGACCATGACGCAGCAATAATAGGCTTTGCGATCCTGCTTCACGTTCAGGAGAATTTTTTCATTGTTGCGGGCGTCCCGCTCCTCGCGGCTGCCGTGGCGCCCCGCGTAGTAGGCCGAGTGCACTCCGGGCTCACCAGCGAGTGCCTCGACGCACAGTCCCGAGTCATCGGCAAGCGCGGGCAGGCCCGCGGCCCGGCTCGCGTGCCGGGCCTTGGCGAGCGCATTCTCGAGAAAAGTGGCGTGCGGCTCACCGGCCTCGCCGACCCCGAGCACGGACTGCGGTACGACTTCAATCGACCGCGGCGCGAGCAGCGCCCCGATCTCCCGCAGCTTGCCGGGATTGTTGCTGGCCAGGACGAGTTTCATCGCGGCGCGTTCTTGCGCAGGGCCGCCTTGATCTCGGCGATCGCTCTTTCGATGTCCTCGTCGGACATGCGCAGGAAATCGAGGTCGGTGGCGCTGAAGTCCTGCACGTCGGTCGCGGGTTCGAGTTGCGGGACGGTCTGCGCGACATCGGCGGCGGCGACCTCGTCCTCGCCCCACGCCAGCGCCACCACGGAGAGATTATCGGCCTCGTCTCCGGCCCTCTTTTCGGCGAGCGCCATGAGATCGGGAATCGCCTGACCGAGCGGGTTGGCGATGAAACCGTGCACCAGCTGGCGCTGGGTGAGCGGTCCCCAGAAGCCGTCCGAGCAGAGCAGCAGCACGTCGTTTTTTGCCAGCCGGGCGCTTGCGCCCGCCGGCCGCGGGGCCAGGTAGCCGCCGAGGGTCTGCAGCAGCCGGTTGCGCTCGGGGTGCGAGGCGATCGCCTCCTCGCGGATGCGGCCCTCGTCCACCAGCTGCTGCACCACCGTGTCATCGCGTGTGCGGGCGAGCACGCGGCCCTCGCGCAGCAGGTAAAGCCGGCAGTCGCCGACATTGCTCCAGTGGGCATGGCCGTCCTGCACTACGCAGGCGACGAGCACCGTGCGCGGCATGTCGGACAGCTGCAGCTTCTCCGTGTGCCGCACGATGGCCTCGTGCGCGGCGGCCATCGTGCGCGGGAGAAACTGTACCGGGTCGGCGAGCTGCGGGCGTGCCTCGCGCAGGAACGCCGCGCCGAAGCACTCGATCGCGAGGTGCGCAGCGATTTCGCCGTGCAGGTGCCCGCCGAGGCCGTCGGCCACCGCCATCAGCAGCGCGCCGGGCGACTCCCAGTGGCCGACGCGATCCTCGTTGAGGCGCCGCGTGCCGCGCCGGCTGTCTTGCACGATGGAGAACTTCACGACCGCAGGGCCTTCTGCAGCAAGAACACGCTCTGCGGCCGGTCGAGGTGATGCAGCTGCAGGCACCAGTCCACCGTTTCGAGCAGCTCGTGGGAATACTTTCCCTCCCATACGCGCCGCGCCGGCCCCAGCTTGTCGTCTGTCAGGCGCTGGTCGGCAGGCTGCAGCAGCGCGTTGCCCAGGCAGGCATACATGGTGGCGCCGACCGAGTAGATGTCGCTCCAGGGACCGAGCACCTCGCGATCGACATGCTGCTCGGGCGAGGCGAACCCCGGAGTGAAGGTTTGCGGCAGTTTCATGCCCTCCGCCGAGAACGCCTGGCGCGCGGCGCCGAAGTCGAGCAGCACCGGCGTGCCGTCGGTGCGCAGGTACACGTTCGACGGCTTGATGTCGAGGTGCAGGAGCTTGTTCGAATGCACTTCGCGCAGGCCGTTGAGCAGCTGGGCGAAGGTGGCGCGGATCCAGGCCTCCTTGAGCGCGCCGCGGCGCCGGCCGATGTGATCGTGCAGCGTGCGGCCGCGTTCGTAGCGCATCACGAGATAGACCGTCTCGTTGGCGCGAAAGAAATTGAGCACGCGCACGATATTCGGATGCGACAGGCGCGCGAGCGCGCGGCCTTCCTCGAAGAAGGATTTCATGCCGACGCGGAAGGTCGCCAGGTCCTGCTCCGGGATGCGCGGAAACGATTCGCCGTTCGCGCGCAAGGCGAGCGTCGAGGGCAGGTACTCCTTGATCGCGACCGGCGCATCATTCTCGTCATGGGCGAGGTACACGAACGAGAAGCCGCCGGAGGCGAGAAGGCGGACGATGCGGTAGTTCTCGAGCTGCGTGCCTACAGGAATCGGCTCGTTGACTTGCCCGCCCGGCTGGTTGGCTTGGGACGCCATCTCCTCCTATGATAACGAAATGATCCAGAGCATGACCGGCTACGCCGCCGCAGCGGCCGATTCGCCCCGCGGCACGCTCAGCCTCGAGCTGCGCTCGGTGAACGCGCGCTTCCTCGATCTGCAGTTCCGCGTCGCGGAGGAGCTGCGCCCGCTCGAGCCCAGGCTGCGCGACCTGATCCTTGCGCGCGTCGCCCGCGGCAAGGTCGATTGCCGTCTGTTTCTGAATGACAAGGATATTCCGCAACGGCCGCAACGTCTGAATGCGGAGGCGATCGCGCGGCTAAAGCACCTGGCGGCCGAGGCGCAGAAGACCTTTCCGGACGCGGCGCCGTTGCGCGTCGCAGATGTGCTGCGCTGGCCCGGCGTGGTCGCCGAGCGCGAGGTTGACGAAGAGACGCTGCGCGCGATCGCCGAGCGGCTGTGCCAGGCCGCGCTGGACGAGCTGGTGGCGGCGCGCGCCCGCGAGGGCGCGAAGCTCGCTGCGACCATCGGCGAGCGCATCGCCGCCATGCGCCGGCGCGTCGAGGAGGTGGCGCCGCTCGTGCCGCAATCGCTCGCCGCTTACCAGGCCAGGCTCGCCGAGCGGCTGCGCGAGGCGCTTGGCAGCGCCGACGACGACCGCGTGCGCGCGGAGCTGGCGGTGTTCGCCGCCAAGGTCGACGTCGACGAAGAGCTGGAGCGCCTGCGCGCGCACCTCGCCGAGGCCGAGCGCACGCTCAAGCAGGGCGGGGCGGTCGGCAAGCGGCTCGACTTCATCGCCCAGGAGCTCAATCGCGAGGCCAACACGCTCGCTTCGAAGGCGGCGAGCCAGCCGCTGTCGGACTGCGCGCTCGAGCTCAAGGTCCTGGTCGAGCAAGTCCGTGAACAGGTGCAGAACATCGAATGAGCGGGCTTCTGTTCGTGATCACCGCGCCGTCGGGGGCGGGCAAGACGTCGCTGATCGACGCGCTGATGCGGGAGGACCCGAGCCTCAAGTTCTCCGTCTCGTACACCACGCGAGCGCCGCGCCCGGGCGAGAAGGATGGCGTCGACTACCATTTTGTCGACGACGCGACGTTCCTCGCCATGCGCAGCCGCGGCGAGTTTCTCGAGAGCGCCGAGGTGCACGGCTACCGCTACGGCACTTCGAAGAAGCTGATCGTCGATGCGCTGGAGCGCGGCGACAACCTGATCCTCGAAATCGACTGGCAAGGGGCGCAGCAGGTGCGCAAGCTCTATCCCGACACCGTCGGCGTGTTCATCCTGCCGCCTTCGATCGAGGAGCTGGAGCGGCGCATGCGCGCCCGCGGCCTGGATGCCGAGGACGTCATCCAGCGCCGCATGCAAAATGCCCGCGATGAACTGGCGCACGCCGGCGAGTTCAAATACAGTATAATTAACAAAGACTTCGATACCGCTCGGCGGCAGCTCGCCGACATCATCAGGACTGAACGCAAAACACATGGCCCGCATCACCGTTGACGACTGCCTGAAGAGAATTCCCAACCGCTTCCAGCTCACGCTGGCGGCGACTTACCGCGCGCGCCAACTCGGCGCCGGCGCTTCGCCGCTGGTCGAGCCGAACCGCGACAAATCGACCGTGATCGCGCTGCGCGAGATCGCCACCGGCAAGGTCGGCACCGAAGTACTGAAGAAGAATCCGACCCCGCCCGCGACGGGCTTGTAAGAGAATGGGGTCGGGTCTGACCCCATGGCTGCTGCGGTCTCATTGCCGAACCCCGATCGCTTCGGCTACCTGAAGCCGAAGGACGTCGCGCGCCTCGCCGAGGCTTACCGGTTCTCCGAGGCGGCGCACGCCGGGCAGACGCGCCAGTCGGGCGACCCCTACATCTCGCACCCCCTCGCCGTCGCCGAGATCCTCGCCGATTGGCATCTCGACGGGCAGACGCTGATGGCGGCGCTGCTGCACGACGTGACCGAGGACACCTCGGTCACCAACGACGAGATCTCCGACACCTTCGGCAAGCCGGTCGCCGAGCTGGTCGACGGCGTCTCCAAGCTCGACCGCATCGAGTTCCAGAGCGCCGAGGACGCGCAGGCCGAGAACTTCCGCAAGATGCTGCTCGCCATGGCGCGCGACGTGCGCGTCATCCTGATCAAGCTCGCCGACCGGCTTCACAACATGCGCACGCTCGGCGCGGTGCCGCCCGCCAAGCGCCGCCGCGTTGCGCGCGAGACGATGGAGATCTATGCCCCCATCGCCAACCGGCTGGGGCTGAACAGCCTGTACCACGAGCTGCAGGAGCTCGCCTTTTCGCACCTCTACCCGTCGCGCTACAAGGTGCTGGCCAAGGCCACCAAGGCGGCGCGCGGCAACCGGCGCGAGATGATCGGCAGGACGCTGGAAGCGGTCAAGCGCAAGCTCTCCGAGAGCGGCATCGAGGCGAGCGTGCAGGGCCGCGAAAAGCACGTCTACTCGACTTACCGCAAGATGATCGAGAAACATCTTTCGTTTTCCGAGGTGCACGACATCTTCGGCTGCCGCGTGATCGTGAAGGACGTGCCGGCCTGCTATCTCGCGCTCGGCGCGCTGCACTCCCTTTACAAGCCGATCCCCGGCAAGTTCAAGGACTACATCGCCATTCCCAAGGCGAACGGCTATCAGTCGCTGCACACCGACTTGATCGGCCCCTACGGCGTGCCGCTGGAGGTCCAGGTGCGCACCGAGCAGATGCACCGCATCGCCGACTCCGGCGTCGCCTCGCACTGGATCTACAAGGACGACACCGACAAGCTCTCCGAGCTGCAGAAGCAGACGCACCGCTGGCTGCAGTCGCTGCTCGAGATCCAGCACCAGTCGGGCGACCCGCAGGAGTTCCTCGAGCACGTCAAGGTGGACCTGTTCCCCGACGAGGTCTACGTGTTCACGCCCAAGGGCAAGATCCTGTCGCTGCCGCGCGGCGCGACCGCGGTGGACTTCGCCTACGCAGTGCACACCGACATCGGCAACCGCTGCGTGGCGGCCAAGGTCAACGGCGAGCTGGTCCCGCTGCGCACCGAGCTCAGGAACGGCGACCGCGTCGAGATCATCACCGCCAGCCACGCCAAGCCCAACCCGGGATGGCTGCAGTACGTGCGCACGGCCAAGGCGCGCTCCAACATCCGCCACTTCCTGAAGACCATGCAGTACGAGGAATCGGCCGGGCTCGGCGAGCGGCTGCTGGACCAGGCGATCAAGGCGCTGAACGGCTCGCTCGCCGACGTCGACGACGCCAGCTGGGAGCGCGTCGTGCGCGACGGCGGCGCCCGCTCGCGCGAGGAGCTGCTCGCCGACATCGGCCTGGGCAAGCGGCTGCCGGCGGTGGTGGCGCGGCGGCTGCTCAAGCGCAGCGACGCCGCGCGCGAGGAAGCCAAGCCCGGCGGCAGCGTCGTGATCCGCGGCACGGAGGGCATGGCGGTGCAGCTCGCCACCTGCTGCCGGCCGATCCCGGGCGACGCGATCGTCGGCTCGATCAAGAAGGGCCAGGGCCTGGTGGTGCACGCCTCCGATTGCGGGAGCATCGTGCGCTCGCGCAAGAACGAGCCCGATCAATGGATCGACGTCGAGTGGGATCCGCGCACCACGCGGCTTTTCCAGGCGGCCATCAACGCCATGGTGGAGAACCGCCGCGGCGTGCTCGCCAAGGTCGCCTCCGAGATCGCGGAAGCCGGCTCGAACATCGACTCGATCACCATGGCGGAGGACCGCGCGGTCTTCACCAACATGCACTTCGTGGTCGAGGTCGCCAATCGCCAGCACCTCGCGCGAGTGATACGCGCGCTGCGGCGACTCCCCGACGTGAAAAAGATTACGCGCGTGCGCGAGTAGCCCGGCGCGGCGCTCAGTCGCTCATGACGTTCGGGAACACGAGGCCGAAAGTCAGAATGCAGACCGCCAGCTTGAGGATGAAAAACACCTTCTGGCGGGGCTTCATCTGCTTGAACGGCACGCCTTCCTGCTTCGGCTGTTCCATGGCGAACCCCCATTCCGCGCACCCAGTGTATGCCATGCCGCCTGCTGCTCCCTTGCGCCAAGCTGACTGCGCGGGAACGCGGTTAGGCTGCAGCGGACTGCTTCAGTACGCGCTGGATCGTCCCCGCAAGAATGTTCTTGCTGTACGGCTTGGTGATATAGCCGTCCGCGCCCAGCCCGAGTCCCCTGCGGATGTCCTCAGGGTCGCTCCTTGCCGTGAGCAGCACGATCGGCAGCATGGCGTAGATCGGGTGCCGGCGCATCTTCGCCAGGACGTCGAAGCCATCGCCGTCGGGCAGCATGACGTCGAGAACCAGGATATCGGGTGTGCCGTGGTCCAGCAGCGAATGCAGCAGCGCATTCACCGAGTCCGCGATGCGCACCACGTATCCGGCCATCGTTACCCTGAGATCGGCGAGCGCCAGCTGGTCGGGGTCATCCTCGACGACGAGGACCACCGTCTCGGCGCGCGGCTTCTGGACGCCGGCGCGGTTCATCAAACGCTCCTCGGCGATATAGACCCCGTCGCGCGCCAGCTTGCTGCCGATCTCCAGGGCGTCCCGGTCCAGGCGTACCGTGTCTTCTTCCACCAGGGCACGCGCTTTCGCGTCCGCCGCGGAAAGATCCAGGTCGTACTCGACCACGGTCTGCTTCGAGTGAAGCAGATCGAGCTCCTCGAGCTCTCCCAGCCATTCGTCGAGCAGCTCATCCGGATACTCGCGCAAGCAGCCGCGCACGACGTCGACGTGCGCCTCGGTCTCGATCAGCCAGAGAATGCGCCGGTACTCGGCCGGGATCGCCACGTCCTGGCTCTCCCAGGCCTTGCGGCCTTCTTCGGTGAGTCGATAGACTTTTCCTTCTTTGAGCATCGCGGTCCGGCCTCCGCTGAGAAGTCTAGGCCAAGCGCGAGGAAACCGACAAACGCGGTGTAAAGTTCCAGGCCGGATGGGCTCCTTCTCGCGTCATGCCGGCTGCGTCCTGATCTGGCTGTTCGGCGTCACCGCCCTCGCGCAGGAGTACCCTGCGCGCCCGATTCGTCTGATCGTGCCGATCGGCGCGGGGGGCGGCACCGATATCCTCGCGCGTCATGTCGCGCAAAAGCTGGGTGAGCGGTTCCGCCAGGCTGCGATCGTCGAGAACCGTCCCGGCGCCGGCTCGCTGATCGGCACCGAGTATGTCGCCAAAGCCGCACCTGACGGATACACCCTTCTCGTCGGCGGCATCTTCAACATGGTCATGAACCGCGCGCTGCTCAAGAACCTGCCCTATGAGCCGCTGCGCGACTTCGTGCCGCTCGGCTACCTCTCCGCCTATCCGTTCGTGCTGGTGGCGCGTGCCGACTTGCCTGGCTCCAGCCTGCAGGAGCTCGTGCAGTACGCGAAAGAAAGGCCGGGCATGCTCACCTATGGCTCGGCGGGCCTCGGCACGCTGCAACACGTCTGGGGAACGATCCTGTTCAAGAGCCTTGGCCTGGACATGGTCCACGTGCCGTTCAAGGGAGCGCCCGCCGCGCACCAGGAAATGCTCGCCGGCCGGCTCGACGTGATGCTGGACAACCTGTCGGCGGCCAAGCACCACGTCCAGGCAGGCCGCCTGAAGGCGCTTGCCGTTTCCTCGGCGAGCCGCTCGCCGCAGCTCGATGGCGTGCCGACCCTCAGCGAGTCGGGCCTGCTCAACTTCGAGGGCGAGAGCTGGTTCGCGCTGTTCGCGCCGGCCGGCACGCCGGGCCCGGTCCTCGCCACCCTGCGCAGCGCGCTCGCCGGGATCATCCGCGATGCCGAGTTTGCCGGCCGGGTGGAGCGCGACGGCGGCCGCGTGCTGGCGATCGCGCCCGCGCGGCACGTCGAGTTCCTGCACGAAGAAATCGAGCGCTGGTCGAGCCTTGTCACCCGCTACAACGTGACGGTCGATTAAACCATCTCGTTCGAGCGCAGCAGCAGATCCGGCGGCACGACCAGGTCGAGCGCCTTCACGGCCTTGCGGTTGATGATCAGCTCGAACTTCGTCGGCCGCTCCATGGGCAGCTCGGCCGGGTTCGCGCCCTTGAAGATCTTGTCAACGAACGTGGCTGCGCGGTAATACGTCGACGGTGAGCTCACGCCGTACGAAACCAGTCCGCCGGCGTCGACGAACAGCCGGGACTCATAGATCGCCGGCAGCCGATGCTGCGCGGCGAGCTCGACGAGCGCTCGGCGGCGGGCTTCCGTAAGCGGTCCGAGTCGCACGACGAGGGCATCGGCGGCCTGCGCTTTTGCGGTTCGGAGCGCGGGCGCGACTTGAGCGAACCTTCTCACGTCGACCAGCAGCGCCTGTAGTCCCATGGATCGCGCCGCCTCGTCTATGGCTTTCCACACGGAGGCGAATGTCGGACTGCGCATATTCATGAGAGCCGCAACCCGCTTCGTGCGGGGGGCGAGGGCGCGCAGCAGATCGACCCGCTTGGTCTCCAGCTCACTCACCAGCATGGCAAGGCCCGTGACGTTGCCGCCCGGGCGCGCGAGGCTCGCTACCAGTCCGCTCTCCACCGGGTCTGCGACCGGAGCGGTGACTACCGGAATCTTTCCGCGAGCGTTCTTGGCGGCCAGCGTCGCGGGCGTGCCGCGGGCGACGATCAAATCGACGTTGAGCCCGCCCAGTTCGGCGGCGAGATTCGGGTAGAGGGCCACGCGGCCCTCCGCCGAGCGATACTCGATCAGCAGGTTTTGACCCTCGACATAACCAAGCTCGCGCAGCCCGTTTCGAAATTCATCGATGTTCGCCGCATTGTCGGCAAGGGAGACCGACTCGAGCACGCCGATGCGGTAGACCCGCCCGGCCTTCGTCTCCTGCGCGGCGAGCGGCGCAGCGACGACCGCAAGCGCGCCCGCGATGAAGGCCCGTCGGGTAGCCACCGAGCCACTATACCCTTGAGCCGAGATCCCTAGCGTTTATGTAAAAATCGTGCCGCGTTTTACCTCTGCGTCCATTGAGAGGGTTAGACAAATGGCGAAGAAACTGATTAGCAACGTGCATCACCGCGTTACCGTTGCCCGGGCACGCCGGGCCGCGGTCATGGGAATGCGTCGGCAAAGCCAGCTGACGCACGTCGGAAATACGGACCATTTCGATGTTTCCTACGTGACCAGCCTGGGCAAGACGGGCGTTGCTCTCGCGGATGCGATCCTGCAGAACTGCGAGCGGGACTACGCCACGCTGCAGCAGGTTTTCGGCGGCATCACGCCGCACCGGCTGCCATTCATTGTGCAGATTACCCCCGACGCTACCGGCGCATCGCATTCGAGCTGCATGGGAACCGACGTCTCGATCGGCGGAAAGTCAGGCGGTGCGGTGGATTTCATCCGCTCGCTGCTGGTGGCGGAGGCCGACGAAGTGTTCATGGCGAACTTCGGCCGCGGCTGGGATTGCGGCGCGAGCAACGGCGAAGGCCTCTCGCGGGTCCTCGCGAACGACATTTACAGGGGCGTCGAGCCGGCTGGCTTCATATCGTCCAATTCCTGGCTCAACAGCCCGCGGGCGAACTACGTCGAGCAAACGTATCCGTCCGACACGCACTATCCATCGATCGGTTGCTCGGTGCTGTTTCTCAACTGGCTGCGGTTTCAGTTGAACAGGAACTGGACCGATATCGTGGCCTCCGGCGGCCCGACGCTCGCAGCGACCTACCAGAACCTCACCGGTAAATCGACAGCGTGGCAGGACTTCCAGTCCGTCATCAGCGCCCATTTCCCCGCAGGAAGGAACTACAACCTGAACACCGATAACCCGTTTCCGCTGTGATTAACGATGCGCGATGGTCTCGGGCCGCGACGCCGCAAGCCATTCATTCATGCAGGCCGCACGCTCCGATTGGAATGCGTGCTCGGCGCAGGCACGCTCGGCGGCAGCGAGCCGTTCCATCGGCGCACCTCTGCTCTGGAAAAGAGTGACTACCCCCCACAGAATCCCCAGGGCGATGACGGTGGCCAGGGCCGCGCTCGCGACGGTCAGGGTCGATGTGTTCATGGCGAATCTCCTAAAGTTGAATCGGTTGGACACCTGGCGTTTCAGTGCGTAGGGTCTCGCTGCCGGGCCGATTCAGTCCTTTAGGCGGCTGAAGCGTGGCTGAAACCTTCTGAAACGGCCGCCATTGGGGTAGATTTCCGCGGGTGAACAACCCATACCGCTTCGGCGGGTTCGAGCTCAATCCGGCTAGCCGGCAACTGCTCGCGGAGGGGCTGCCAGTGGCGCTGGGGGCGAGGGCGTTGGACGTTCTGCTCGCCTTGATCGAGCGGCGCGAGCGCCTGGTCACCAAGGAGGAGTTGCTTGAGCTGGTCTGGCCCGGGCTGGTGGTGGAGGAGAACAACCTTCAGGTGCAGATCAGCGCCCTGCGCAAGGTCCTGGGGCCTCAATCGATAGCCACGATTCCGGGGCGAGGCTATCGGTTCACCGCGGCACTCGGCGCGGAGGCTGTTTCCACCCACGAATCGCTGTCGATCGCGGTATTGCCGTTCCTCGACATGGGAGGCGATCCGGAGAAGGACTATCTCGCCGACGGCATCACCGAGGACATCATCACCGACCTGTCGCGATGGCGCTCGCTGGCGGTGACTTCGCGCAACTCGACCTTCCGGTTCAAGGGCAAGTCCGTCGACATGCAGCGGGTCGGGGGCGAGCTGGGCGTTCGTTACCTCGTCGAGGGCAGCGTGCGCCGGCTGGGGGAACGCATCCGGATCACCGCGCAGCTCATCAATTCCGAGACCGGTAATCATGTCTGGGGCGAGCGCTTCGATCGTCCGCTGGCAGAACTCTTTGCGGTGCAGGACGAGGTGGTGCAGACGATCGTCGGAACCCTGGTGGGCCGCATGCAGGCGAGCGGAGCCGATCGCGCCCGCCGCAAACCCCCGTCGAGTATGGACGCTTACGATCATATGCTGCGCGGCAACGCGCTGCCGTGGGACGACCCCGCCTCGGCAGCCGAGGCGAAGCGCGCCTTCGAGCGTGCGATCGAGATCGACCCCGGCTACGGACTGCCTCACAGCCTGCTGGCAGCGTTGGTCGCCCGGGAATGGGAGAACGACCTGTCGGCACCACGCGAAACCCTCGATCGCGCATTCGCATTGGCGCGGCGCGCCGTTGAGCTGGCCGAAGACGAAAGTACTTGCCACACTATCCTGGGACAGTTTTGCATGGAGCAGCGATTGTTCGATCTTGCTCTGCACCATGCGGCGCGCGGCCTCGAGATGAACCCCGCTAACCAATGGAATCGGGCCGATTTCGGCATCGTTCTGTCCCACATCGGCCGCGCCGAAGAGGGGCTCGAGATGCTGCGGGAGGCGCGGCGCGCGGACCCGTATTTCGGGCCTGGCTGGTACTGGCGCGGGCTGGGCGTCGCCCAATTCGTGTTGCGCCGCTACGCCGATGCCTTGCCGGATTTCGAGCGGGGAGTGACGAACCACTCTCTGCGGGCACTCGCGATGCTGGCGGCGTGCCACGCGAAGCTCGGGCAATCGGAACGCGCGCGGGAAGTGGTGGCGCGGTGCCTGGCGGTTCAGCCTGGCGCCACCGTCGATAAGCTGGTCGCCAGGATGCCGTTCAAGGATGCCGACGATAGCCGCCATCTCGCAGAATGCCTGCGACTGGCCGGAATGCCCGAATGACTGGAGTCAGAGTCAGCTAGGCTGCCCGCATGGCAAATCAATGCTCGCATCGCAATCTCCTGGCGAACGCTCCTGCACCGAGCGGTAACGGCTGCGAGGAATGCCTCAAGTCAGGGCAGAAATGGGTTGAGCTGCGAATCTGCCAGACTTGCGGTCATGTGGGCTGCTGCGATTCAACGCCGGGTCGGCATGCCACCGCCCACTTCCGTGACACCGGGCATCCGGTCATGAAGACGTTCCCGGATAGCAAGTGGGCGTGGTGTTATGTCGATGAAACCTATCTATAACCGGGTATCTGCCCCTATTTTCCGAACCGCTCGAAGCGATACGCCAATTCCGGGCCTCCATCCATTTCGTAAGCGAGCTGGGCCACGAGCATCGTGAACGGCTCGGTATAGCGGGCGATCCGCAAAGGCCCGGCGTCCACCGGATCGAAGCCGATGTCGCGGATCAGGCCGGCGGCCACTTCCTTGCCGCGCCGGTCGTCGCCGCAGTACAGCAGGCTCGGCCGCTTCGCTTTGCGCCTCGCTTCATAGACGTCGAAGAACACTTCGCTCGGGACGGTCCCGAATGCTGCCACGACGCGAGCTTTGGGAATCCTTTTCGCCAGTTCCTCCGCGCCCGACGAGGTATGGGCCACGACGAGCTCGGTGTCGTCCTCGTTCATCGGCATTGAGCAGGTCACGACGAGCCTTCCCGACAGGTCGCCTGCCTGTTTCAGAACATCGTCGAACCGCAGCCAGTGCACGGCCAGCAAGACCGCGTCCGCGTCGTGCGCCGCCTCACGCGGCGTCCCGGCGCGCGCGCTGCCGCCCGCCTCGCGCGCGAGCCGCTTCAGCTTCTGCTCGCTGCGCGCATAGCTGAATACCACCTCGTGTCCGGCTCGCGCGAAGATCGTTCCCAGCTTCCCGCCCATCAATCCCGAACCCAGGATGCCAACTTTCATGGATCTCCCGTAGTTGGAGGTTTTAGGTACCCTGATGGTCGATGCGCTGCGCTACCGGAGCTAGTCCGGAATTTCGGCCTCTACGAGCTTCGCGAGCAACGCAAGGGACTCCTGCCAGCCGAGGTAGCACGCCTCGGCCGGGATGACGTCGGGAACGCCTTCTTGCACGATGTTCAACTCAGTTCCGCACGAGACCTTCTTCAACGTTACCGTGGTCTGCATTTCCCCCGGGAGATTCGGGTCGTCGAAATTGTCGGTGTAGCGGATGCGCTCGTGCGGCCTCAGTTCGAGATATCGTCCGCCGAAGGAGTGGCTTTTGCCGGTGCTGAAATTGGTGAACGACATCTTGTGAGTCCCGCCGACTTTGGCCTCCATATGATGGACCTTGCCGGTGAAGCCGTTCGGGGGCAGCCATTTCGCCATGGCGTTCGGATCGAGGAACGCCCGATATACCCTGTCGGGCGTCGCGCGCAGTACACGATGCAGCCGGATGGTGCTTCCTGACATGATCGTTCTCCTTTCCGGAGCAGTGATCCGTTCATGGTCGATCCGCGGTCAAGCGGCCCGCTTGTGCCGGGCGCGAAGTCCTCGAGGTATTTGCCGCTCACGGTTGTTTGGTCACTGCAGCTGCCGGCGCCAGCTGCCGGGCGTTACGCCTTCGAGCCGCGTGAATACCTTGGTGAAGTGGCTCTGGTCGACAAATCCGCACATGGCGGCGACTGCCGCGAGCGGGAGCGGGCCTTTAAGCAATTTCTTGGCACGGTCGATGCGGCACGAAAGCAGCCATTGGTGAGGCGACGTCCCGAAAGACCTCCGGAACATCCGCGCAAAGTGAGTGCGCGAAAGATTCGCCAGCCCTGCCAGATCCGCAATGGAGACCGACCCGTCCAGGTGGGCCTCTACCCATTCGGTCAACCGGCGCATTTGCCAGGGCGCGAGAACTCCGTCCAGGACGGGCGCCCGGGTAATGCCGGCGTACTTCTGCCCGATATGAGCAAAGAAGGCTAGCGCGATCCCGTCGCTGAATAGCGTTTCGGACTCCGGCCCGAAATGAAGCACCCGGTGAAGCATCGCCTGCGCCAGGTGCCTCAGGACGGGATCGGGCTCGAAAGCCTGGGCGCGCAGGTCGCCGAGGCGCCCGATGCCGTGCTCGAAGGCGAGCTCGTCCATCGTGGCCCGCGAGATCTGGAACCGCGAAAACTCGAAGGGCTCGTGGACCTGGGCGACCGGCTCGGTGCGAAGGTCGAAGACGAAGACGCCGCCAACGGGCACGACTGGCATCCGCCGGTGGCCTCCCTGGATCCAGATGTCGCCGCGGAACAGCGGCGCATGATGGACGTGCACGGCGAAGGCGTTCTCGACCGGCGGCGCCAGGGTCGGAGCGGACATCGCCGTACCGCTCGCGACGTGCGAGAAGGTGATCGGATCTTTCGACTGCAGGCAGGCGATGGCGCTAGGTACGGGCGGCCTGTGGAACCGCCTGCCGATGGTCGAAGACAGATCGCTGGGACCCATAAGGACGCCGGTCACTAGTCTGGTCAGGGTGGCCGAACGCGTCAACTATCGGGTTTCATGGTCCGAATTTACAAATCCGGGCCGGCCGTACAAGACGGGCAGAAGGTCGTCGGGCATAAGGCCAATGCCGTTTCAACCCTCGGAGGTTCCATGAGTGCGCGCCTTCTGACTTTGTTCCTCGCCCTTGGATTTTCGGCCTTGACGATCGCGGCGGATGGCGATGCCGCGCGCGTCAGAAATGTGGTCCTGGTGCATGGCGCTTGGGCCGACGGCTCGAGTTGGGCCAAGGTGATCCCGTTACTCGAGAAGGCGGGTCTCAATGTCGTGGCGGTTCAGAATCCGCTCACGTCGCTCGCCGATGACGTGGCGACCACTAAACGCGCCATCGCGCTTCAGGATGGCCCGGTCATTCTCGTGGGCCATTCGTACGGCGGGATGGTGATCACGGAGGCGGGAGCCGAGCCGAAGGTCGTCGGGCTCGTCTACGTGGCGGCATTTGCCCCTGACGCCGGTCAGGCGCTAGGCGACCTTGGCAAGGAGTTTCCCCCGGCTCCGGGAGGCGCGGAAGTCCGGCCGGACTCCGCGGGCTTCCTCAAGATCACGACCAAGGGCGTCGTCGAAAGCTTCGCACAGGATCTTCCCATCCAAGAGCGCAGAGTACTGGCCGCGACTCAGGGGCCGACGAACGCCGCCGCCTTTGGCGGCAAGGTGGCGAACGCCGCCTGGAAGGCCAAGCCCACGTGGTACGTCGTCGCGAGCAACGACCGGATGATCCAGCCGGACCTCGAGCGCAAGTTCGCCAAGGCGATGAACGCGAAGACGATCATGCTGCCTTCCAGCCATGTGCCGATGCTCTCGCGTCCCGCCGACGTCGCAAAGCTGATCGTCGAAGCGGCCAACAAGTCGGGGACATCCGCCAAGGGCCAATGAGATGACGCCGACCCCGAGCGCGCCTGGCAGCCCCTGGAGAGCCTTGGTGCGCAAAAATGGGACGGCAGAGTTCGCCGCGGCGTTTTCCCGGACCGTTTCCCTTGAAACGTCGGTCATGAACGAACGCTGCATCGGTGTGGAGCTCGTTGGCGCCTTCTTCGCCGCCACGACGACGATGTACGACCGGCTGGACTTCACGCATGAGACCGTCGCGGGCCGCAAGACGTTCTTCGAATGGGAAGGTGCGGGCTTCGGCTTCGACATCGCGGGTACGACCATCATCACTCGCAACGAAGCTGGACAGATCGAAAACATCCGCCTCTATCACCGGCCGTTTCACCAGATCGTCAGGTTCTCGACCGAACTGGCTCAGAGGCTGGAGGGCAAGGTCGATCGACGAATGTTCGGGGCATAAGGACATGAGAACAAACAAGCGCTGCTCCTGGGCCAGCGTGGATGGTCCTCTGCTACTCCGATATCACGACCGGGAATGGGGTGTCCCGGTTCATAGCGACCGCAAACATTTCGAGGTCCTCGTCCTATCGGGCGCGCAGGCGGGATTGAACTGGTCGCTCGTGCTCAAGAAGCGGGAAGGGTATCGCCGCGCGTTCGACAAGTTCGATCCGGAGAAAGTCGCGCGCTACTCCGAGAGAAAAATCGAGAGTCTAGCCTCCGATGTGGAGATCATTCGCAACCGGATGAAGATCGAAGCCGCTGTGCGCAACGCACGTGCATTTCTCAAGATCCAGCAAGAGTTCGGGAAGTTTGACTCCTACTGCTGGGGTTTTGTCGGCGGGCGGCCGAAGCTCAACCACTGGAAGGCTACGCGGCAGATTCCGGCGACTTCGCCCGAATCCGAGGCATTCAGCAAGGACCTCAAGCACCGGGGATTCAGCTTCGTCGGCCCAACGGTCGCTTATGCGTACATGCAGGCGGTTGGAATGGTAAACGATCACCTCGTCGATTGTTTCCGGCATCGGGAGATCGGCGGCGCTCCTCGGTGGAGAGGCTTTCGATGATTGGACATCCACGCCCGTGCTTTCCGGTGCCGCATGCCGCGATAAGCGTATTTAATGCCGACTGGATCGCGCGCAGATCGGTAATTTTCTTGTTGACGAGTTCTCGCTTGCGCTCCGCGAGGGTGCGCGTCTCCCGACAATGCTCGCCGATTGATAGCCCTAACAGAAGCTTCACCTCGTCCAGTGAAAATCCGAGGCCCTGAGCCCGCTTGATGAAGCGCAGGCGGTCCACGGCGTCCTGGCCATAGCGTCTTACTGCGCCGTGTGCCCGCACCGGTCTCGGCATCAGTCCCAAGCTCTGGTAGTACCGGATCGTCTCCACGTGCACGCTACTTTGCTCTGCGAGCGCGCCGATCTTGATCTCCACCGCTTGCTCCGCCATAAGGGCCTCTTGATTCCGTAGTCAACTACGGAAATAAGCTTACTCTCGCTCAGCAAACTTGCACAGGTGCGCGGATGGACAAAATGCCTCAGGAGTCGGCTGCGCTCGCCGCGGGCGGAATTGCCGCGTTGCTCGCCGGCGCGTGTTGTGTCGTGCCTTTCGTCCTTGTGAGTATCGGCATGGGCGGAGCATGGTTAGCCAGTCTGCAGCTCCTGGAGCCTTATCGCCCGGTGTTCATCGGGATCGCGATCATCGCGCTCGGATTCGCATGGAACCGCATTTACCGGCCGGCGCAAGCCTGCGAGCCGGGCGCCGCGTGTGCAGTGCCAAAGGTCAAACGCGGCTACAAGATCGGCTTCTGGATGGTCGCTGCCGTGTTCCTCGTCATGCTCACTTATCCGTACTACGCATCGCTTTTGTACTAAGGAGAAATCATGCTTCGCAATACCCTTGTGATTGCCTTTCTCGCCTTCGCTTCGTCGGCTGCCCTGGCCGAGGTGAAAACCGTCACCCTGTCCGTCCCGGGTATGTACTGCGAAATGTGCCCCGCAACGGTGAAAAAGGCCATTTCCAGGGTTCAGGGAGTCTCCAAGGTTGACGCGAGCTTCAAGACCAAGGAAGCCGTGGTTACCTACGACGACAGCCAGACCAACGTCGACGCTCTAATCAAGGCGACGGCGAATGCCGGCTATCCATCGACGCCGAGACAATGAGCGATCCGATCCTCGAATCGGTCCTCACCTGCCCGAAGTGCGGGTTCGCCAAGTCGGAAACCATGCCGACGGAAGCTTGCCAGTTCTTCTATCAATGCACGAGCTGCGGAGCCGTGCTGAAGCCGAACGCCGGCGATTGCTGCGTCTTCTGCTCGTTCGGCTCGGTGAAGTGCCCTCCGATCCAGGCGCAAAAATCCTGCTGCAGTTAGCTCGTGGCGGATAGCAACAGCCTCCTCGGCACCGGCATTATCGGCGCGGTCGCGACGGTGCCGCAGCTTAGTCGAGTGGCTCGACCTTAACGATCCGGTGGTCGTGGTTGCTGCCGACCCAGAACGTCGTCGGCGTCGTCGAGTTGTCGACGAACACCGTGCGCATATTGGTGTCGGACGGCATCAGGTATTGCACAGCGTTGCCGGTCTTGGGATCGAGCCGTACGACCCGGTCGGTGTGCATCGTCGACGCCCAGATTTCGCCGTTCTTGTCGAAATTGGCCCGGTACGGATATGTGCGGGGCGGCAAATCGTACTCCGTGAATTTTTCCGCCCTGGTGTCGAATACCGCGACCTTGTTACCGCGATATTCAGTCACCACGATCCGGTCCTGGTCGTCGATGACCATGCGGCGGGCGCGAGCGTTCGGCGTGGGTATCGGGTACCACGTCACTTTCGTTGTCTTGGCGTCGATCTTGCCCAGATGTCCCGCGGTGAATTCGGCCATCCACAGATTGTTTTGCGAGTCCGAAATGACCTGATAGATGGTAGCGTTCTTGGGCGCGCTCTCCGGGAGGTAGTCGGTCGGGTGGAAGCGCTCCCATTTGCTGGTTTTCAGATCGAGCCGGAAGATGTGCTGCGTGCCCACGCTCTTGGTCCACACCTTTCCGTCGACGTCGTAGCGCAGTCCCGTGAAGTTGAGCTGCACGGTGTCGTTGTTGTATTCGGGCGGCAGCGGGTAATAGGCGATCTTGCCGGTCTTGGGATCGAGGCAGCCGAGCGAGCCTTGATACATCGTGTCGAACCAGATCTTGCCTTCGTGATCAAACTCGATGCTTAGCAGTCCGGTCGGCGCCTTTTCCTTGAACTTCTTGATCGGATATTCGACGAGCTTGAGCGTCTTCGGATCGAACTTGCCGATGAACATCTCGCCGAAATCGGTGTACCAGACCTTGCCTTCCTTATCGACCAGCACGTCGTGCGGCTCGCTCGTCGGCCGCACCACGTCGTACTGGGTGACGATCGCGCGAGTGTCACGGCCCTTGGGACGCGGCAGCGTCTTCAGTTCGTACGGCCATCGGTCGACAGCGCTCAGGTTGATGGTCGCGAGATAGTCGGCCAGCTTGCGATATTGCTCGGGCGTTCCCGCGCGAGCGCGATCCAGCATGGGTTGGGGCTTGATCGGCTGGCTTACGGCGCCATAGCCCATCATGCGGCTGATCACGCGCGTCCACTCGTCGGAATCGTGCGTCGAGCGCATGACACGCTCGAGCGTGTGGCAGCCGACGCAATTGAGCAGTCCGGCCTTCTGCTCTTCGGTGCCGGGGATGCTCATCATCCACTCGGCGTTGGTGAGTTGGCCGGCGAGATTCCTTGTCTTCTTCAGCTTGATGTCGGCCGTCGCGGCTTTCCCGTTTACAGTCGCCTTGGCCGGGGAATCGATGTCGTAGCCCACGGCGCGGATGCTGAGCGTGTATTCGCCAGGTTCCAACCGGTTCCGCGGGAAGCTGTAGCGGCCGTCCGCGTCGGTGCTGACACTGACCTGGACGATCGATTTGGCCCGGCGGGCGGTGACGACGACGCCCTCCATCTTGCCTTCGGGCTCGGAGCTGACGATGCCGGCGAGGGCCGCCTGACCTTGAGCGCGGACAACATGGATGGCCGGAGGAAGAGCCATCGCGGCGGCAGTGGCGGCTAGTGTCAACATCAGTCTGGCTCGCATGGGGCTCTCCTGACGGGGCTCGACTCACCTATCATACCCGGGCAACGGGGAGGGGATATGTTCGCACGCTTCCTTTCGGCTATTTTGGAAATGGGGATGAGCCTTGCGCTCGCCATCCCGCCTGCACATGCCGCGGATGAGATCGAGGCGAAAGCGCAGCTCTGCGCGGCATGCCATGGCGACAAAGGCGTTCCTACCGACCCGAAGACCATCCCTGTCATCTGGGGTCAGGAACAGAGCTACCTGATGAAGCAGTTGCGCGACTTTCGGAACGGCGAGCGCAACAGCGCGGTCATGTCACCCATCGCCAAGGACCTGGCCGAGACCGACCTTCGCAACCTCGCTGCCTATTTCGCGGCCAAGACCTGGCCAGCGCGTAGCGCGCGCGCAAAAGCGCCGTCAGCGCCGAAAGGCATCGCGCAGTGCCAGGCGTGTCATCAGCCGAACTTCCAGGGTGGCATGCCGGCGCCCAGGCTGGCCGGGCTCAGTTATGAATACCTAGTCGCGGCAATGCGCGCCTTTGCGGCCGAGCAGCGGACCAACAACCTCGACATGCCGAAATTCATGCAAATGCTGACCGAGCGCGAACGCAACGCCATCGCGCGCTATCTCTCCGCGCTGTGACGCTTGCAAGTTCATCCAGCCGACCGGCAAGCGCTTCGCGATCGGCATGGCCACCATCGGGCACTGGAAAGGCGATACGATGGACCACGAATGGCTGTTCTGGGACAACCAGGACTTCATGAAACAAATCGGCTTGGCGCAGTAATATTGGAGTTCGGAGGACAAATGACCAACCAAGATCTCGCCGCGGATGCGGCCCTGCTGCTGCGCGTCTCCCTAGCCGTTATGTTCTATGCGCACGCATGGCTCAAGATCAAAGTGTTCACGCCGGCAGGCACCGCAAAGTACTTCGAATCGCTCGGCGTGCCCGGGTTTCTCGCCTATCTCACGATCGCAGCCGAGATCGGCGGCGGTACGCTCCTGCTTCTTGGCATCGAGACGCGATGGATAGCACTGCTCCTCGTGCCGCTTATCGCCGGCACAATCGTCCTGGTGCATGGGAAGAACGGCTGGCTATTCAGCAACAAAGACGGCGGCTGGGAATATCCGGCGTTCTGGATCGTCGGCCTGGTCGCCCTGTCCCTTCTCGGTGACGGCTCTTTGGCGCTGGGCCCCGTCCTTCACCTTCCCTGAAGGTCGCACCATGGTAGAAGTCCTACATCCGCGATACGCGAAAGACGACCAGCGTCATTTTTCCGCGCGCATGAAGCTCCCAGCGTAGGGCGTCCTCGCCGCACACGCATTCGAGCACCTTGTGCGACTGATAGACCGTGATGTCGGCCGCGAAACCGGCGTCGCAACCGCCAAGCATGAGCACAGCGCCGCGCGTCGTAAGCGCGGCGTGCTGGATAAGTGTCGCCCAGACGTCCTTCGGCGGACACGGGACCAAGCGTTCGGTGCGCATGTCAATTAGTCTGCGTTGAGTGCGGTGAACATTCGCAGGTAGACGCCGTTTCTTTCGGCCCACCGCAGCGCTTGGACCCGCTCCACGAGGATTTCGCCTTCCGGGGGGCTTGGATTGCCGAGGCGCTGCATCACTTCCGCAACATAGTCGGCGAGCGGCATCGCGTCGGGGTCGGTGGCCTGATGCGGCCCACCAAGCTCGGTTTGCACGTACGGCGGGGCAAGCTCGAGGACTTTGACCGACGTCTCTCTGAGCTGAAAGCGTACCGACTGCAGCCAGGAGTGAAGAAAGGCCTTGCTCGCGCAGTAGGTAGGAAAGTTGTTTCGAGGAACGAAGGCCAAGCCGGATGTGGTCGCGATGATCGTCGAGCTTGGCTGCCGCTTCAGGGCCGGCAGCAGTGCCGCGGTGAGCTGGATCATGCCGATGATATTGGTCTGAATGACAGACCGCGCGACGGAAACATCGATGCGATCGGCGGTCAGGTCTTCGATTCTCGCGACCCCGGCGTTGTTGATAAGAATGTTGAGTTTCGGGAACTCTTCCCGGATGGCGGCCGCGAACGCATCTACGCCGCCGGAGTCTTCGACGTCGAGCCGCATTCCGTGCATGCCCGGATGAGCGATAGTGATCTCGTCGAGGAGCGCCTGGCGGCGGCCGGCAATGATCACCTGATTGCCGCGCCGATAGAAAGCTTCGGCGAGCGCGCGACCGATACCGCTGGTGCCGCCGGTAATGAGAATGGTGTTGCCAGAGAGACGCATGGATCTTTCCTTAAGCAGACACCAAGTGTCTACGGGTATCGAAATACGCCGGCCGGTCTAAATCGGTAAGCAGGCCCGGCTGCTTCGGCCGCCACCCCAGCACCTTCCGCGTCCGCTCACTCGACGAGGGGTTATCGAGCTCTGCAAAGTGCGCGAACCAGCCGAAGTGGCGGGCAGCTTCCTCGGGCGTCTTGCTAATGGCCGGCGCATTCAAGCGGCGGCCGATAACCGCGGCTATGTCCCGGAACGGCACGCCTTCTTCATCGACGCCGTGATACCGCGCGCCGTCGGCCCCTTTCTCGACGGCCAACCTGAAGAGGCTCGCAGCATCGAGTCGGTGCACCGCCGGCCACCGATTGAGGCCGTTACCGACGTAGGCCGAAACTCCCGTCTCGCGCGCGAAACCGATCAGCATTGGCACGAAGCCGTGATCGCCGTCGCCGTGGACCGATGGAGGAAGGCGCACCACCGAGACGCGTACGCCCAGCTCCGCCATTGCAGTTGCCGCTTGCTCCGATGCGACGCGGGGAATCGATGAATCGGCCGCATGGTCTTCCGTCGCGACGCGGCCTGGATTGAGCAGCCCGGTACCGGAGGTAATGATCAAGGGACGCTCCGAGCCAGCGAGCTCGGCGCCGAGCGCTTCGATCGCGCGACGATCGATCTCGCAGTTTTCCTTGAACTTGGAGAAATCGTGGATGAACGCGGTGTGAATCACGCCGTCCGCCGCGGCCGCTCCGCGGCGCAGGCTATCGAGATCGTCGAGCGAGCCGCGATGTGCCTCGGCTCCTGCCGCAGCGAGCGACGCTGCTGCTGCAGGCGAGCGCGCCAGGCCGAGCACCTTGTGTCCCGCGCCGATGAGTTCTCTGACGACGGCCGAGCCGATGAATCCCGTCGCTCCTGTAACAAAGACACGCATAAGAAACCTCCGATATCCGAACGAGGGTGTACTATCGGCGCGAGTCTTATACGGGTGAAGTAGTGACGTTATACGGGTATAAGGACTGACAGGCTCAGCATGCCGGTAGCGCGCGACAACGCACTTGGAACGTATCTGAGAGATCGACGCACAAAGCTCGATGCGGCAGCGCTCGGCTTTCCGATGCGGCGTCGGCGCACGCCTGGATTGCGGCGCGAAGAAGTAGCGCAGCGCGCGAACGTCAGCCCGACCTGGTATACGTGGCTCGAACAGGGACGAGGCGGCGCGCCCTCGGCCGAAGTGCTCGACCGGATCTCCCGCGCGCTGATGCTGACGCAGGACGAGCGCGAGCATCTCTTCCTGCTCGCGCTGGGCCGGCCGCCCGAGGTCCGCTACCACCCAGTAGAGGGAGTGACCCCACGTCTACAACGCGTGCTCGACTCGCTGGAGCTCAGCCCTGCCTACGTGCGGAACTCCACCTGGGACATCATCGCCTGGAACCGCGCAGCGTCGGTGGTGCTCGCCGACTACGGAGCGCTCGCACCCGAGCAACGCAACATCCTGCGCCTGCTCTTCTGCAACCCCGGCATTTCCGCAGCGATGCCCAATTGGGAACGTGACGCCCGGTTCGTGGTCGCAGCGTTCCGCGCCGATATCGCACGATCCGGCGCGGCGCAGAAAGTGGAAGCATTGGTCGATGAGATCAGCCGGCTGAGCCCCGAATTCGACGCCATGTGGCGCGAGAACGACGTGCGCAGCACGTACGGCGAGACCGCCAAGCAGGTGCGGCACGCGGTCGCTGGACCGATCGGTCTCGAATACTCGACCTTCGCCGTCGACGGCCGGCCCGATCTCAGCATGGTCGTCTACAGTCCGGAGACGCCGGCGGATGCGGAACGGATCCGGTCGCTCCTTAGCTCTCCAGGACAAGCTGGTGCCCGGTTGACGCACCGCAAACGAGATATTGATAGTCGGGAAACTACTTCGCGGGCTTGAAAGACCTGACCAAAGCCGACGCGCTGACTTCCGGCTTTCGCGCCAAAGCCCGTTACGCGCTGAATGGCAGGCTGCGATACCGCTTGCCTGTCAAAACCGACATCGCATTGGCGAGCGCGGGTGCGATGGCCGGCACCGCACATTCACCAATGCCGGTCGGCGGATCGGCGGATGGCACGACGTAGACAGCGACCTGCGGCGTGTCGGCGTGGGTCGCGAGCCGATAGTCGTTCCAGTTGCTCTGCTGCACCACGCCGTCCTTGAGGGTAATCTGCGCGCCGGGCAGTGTGGTCCCGAGTCCCATCATCATGCCGCCCTGCACCTGCGCCTCGATGGTGCGCGGATTGACGGGCATGTTGCAGTGAACGGCAGCGGTCACCCGGTGCAGCACGGGCTGATCGCCTTTCATCGAAGCTTCGACCACGTAGGCGACGACGGTGTCGAAAGCCTCGTGTACCGCCACGCCCCAAGCGCGGCCCGGCGCCATGCGCCGCTTTCCGTAGCCTGATCTCTCGACGGCCAGATCCAGCGCCGCCAGATGCCGCTTGTGTTGGCGCAGCAATGTGCGGCGATAGGCCACGGGATCGAGCCCACCCGCGCGCGCCAGTTCGTCGACGAGGGTCTCCATCACGAACGCGTTGTGCGAGTGCCCCACGGAGCGCCACGCCCATACCGGCACGTTGACCTTCGGGTGGTGTACTTCGAGGGCTATTGGGAACGGATAGGCGCTCCTGGCCACACCCTCGGTCATCGTCGATTCGATGCCGTCCTTAACAGTGTACGGCTCGAACGGGCCACCCGACATGATGGACTGGCCGACGATCACGTGCTTCCACGCCAGCACCTTGCCCTTGCCGTCGTGGCCGATTTCAGCCCGATGCAGGTGCATCGGCCGGTAGTAGCCACCGCGTACATCGTCTTCGCGCGCCCACACCATCTTCACGGGACCCCGACGGCCTGTTGCGAAGCGTGCCTTCGCCACTTGCGCGGCCTCGACCACGAAGTCGGAATTCCCGACCGCGCGGCGGCCGAAGCCGCCCCCGGCCATCATGGTGTTGAACGCCACCGCATCCGGTTTCAACCCGAGCACCGCCGCGACAGCAGCCTGGTGGACGGTCTGGAACTGCGAGCCGACCCAGACGGCGCACTGGTCGCCGCGGTGGTCGACGGTGCAATTGAGCGGCTCCATCGGCGTGTGCGCCAGGTACGGAAAGCTGTACTCGGCCGTGATCCTGTGTGGCGCACTTGCCAAGGCTGAAG
>DATILQ010000265.1:0-6613 GCA_035476235.1 Burkholderiales bacterium | reverse complement strand
CGATGCTCAATAGCTTTCCCACGCCCTCCAAAACCTGCGGACGCCCTGCACCCTCTGTCATGGCGGACATTCGAGTTCCCTCCGAGGAACGATACAGCTATTTCATTCCCATTCGATGGTCGCGGGCGGCTTGGAGGAGATGTCGTAGGTGACGCGGTTGATGCCGCGCACCTCGTTGATGATGCGGTTGGAGACCTTGGCGAGCAGCTCGTGCGGCAGCGGCGCCCACTCCGCGGTCATGAAGTCGGTGGTCTGCACGGCGCGCAGGGCGACGACGTGCTCGTAGGTGCGGCCGTCGCCCATCACGCCGACCGATTTCACCGGCAGGAACACGGCGAAGGCCTGCGCAGTCTGCTCGTACCACTCCGCGCTTCTCAATTCCTCGGTGAAGATCGCATCCGCCTGGCGCAGGAGATCGGCGTATTCCCTGCTCACCTCGCCGAGGATGCGCACGCCCAGGCCGGGACCCGGGAAAGTATGGCGGAACACCATCTCGCGCGGCAGGCCGAGCGCGAGGCCGAGCTCGCGCACTTCGTCCTTGAACAGCTCGCGCAACGGCTCGAGCAGCTTGAGGTGCAGGGTCTCGGGCAGGCCGCCGACGTTGTGGTGCGACTTGATGGTGGCGGCCTTCTTGGTCTTTGCGCCGGCCGACTCGATGACGTCGGGGTAGATCGTGCCCTGGGCGAGCCAGCGCGCGTGCTTGATTTTCTTCGCCTGTTCCTGGAAGACATCCACGAACAGCTTGCCGATGACCTTGCGCTTCTCCTCCGGATCGCCAATCCCTTTCAGGGCCGAATAAAAGCGCGCGGACGCATCGACGTGCACCACCTTGACTCGCATGTGCCGAGCGAAGGTGTCCATGACCTGCGCAGCTTCGTTCAGCCGCAGCAGGCCGTGGTCGACGAACACGCAGGTGAGCTGGTCGCCGATGGCGCGATGGATCAGCGCCGCCGCGACCGAGGAGTCGACGCCGCCGGAAAGCCCGAGGATCACTTCATCTTTTCCCACCTGCTCGCGGATCTTCGCCACCGCCTCGCCGACATAGTCAGGCATGTTCCACTCGCTGCCGCAGCCGCAGATGTCGTGCACGAAGCGATGCAGGAGCTTGGTGCCCTGGCGCGTATGCGTCACCTCGGGATGGAACTGCACGCCGTAGAAGCGCCGCGATTCATCGGCCATGCCGGCGATCGGGCACGACTCGGTCGAGGCCATGAGCTTGAAGCCGGGAGGCAGCTCGGTGACCTTGTCGCCGTGGCTCATCCACACGCGCAGCATGCCGTGGCCTTCCGGCGTGCGGAAATCCTCGATGCCCTCGAGCAGCTTCGTGTGGCCGCGCGCTCGAACTTCGGCAGAGCCGAACTCGCGCACGCTCCCGGCTTCGACCCGCCCGCCGAGCTGCTGCGCCATGGTCTGCATGCCGTAGCAGATGCCCAGGACCGGCACGCCTTGCTGGAACACCGCCTGCGGCGCCTTGGCGGTCGATTCCTCGTAGGCCGACAGGTGGCTGCCCGAGAGGATGATGCCCTGGGCGCGGAAATCGCGCACGAAGGCGTCGCTCACGTCGTGGGGGTGGATCTCGCAGTAGACCTTGGCTTCCCGGACCCGCCTGGCGATCAGCTGCGTGTATTGCGCACCGAAGTCGAGGATCAGGATTTTCTGGTGCACTACTCAGCCCGGTAGTTCGGGGCTTCCTTCACGATCTGGACGTCGTGGACATGCGACTCGCGAATGCCCGCCGCCGTGATTTCGACGAACTGGGTACGGGTGCGCAGCTCCTCGATGCTCGAGCATCCGGTGTAGCCCATGCTCGCGCGCACGCCGCCGATCAGCTGCTCGATGACCCGCAGCGCGCTGCCCTTGTAGGGCACGCGGCCTTCCACGCCCTCGGGCACCAGCTTGTCGACGTTCATCTCGGGTTCCTGGAAATAGCGGTCGGCGGCGCCTTGTTGCATCGCGCCGAGCGAACCCATGCCGCGGTAGGCCTTGTAGGAGCGTCCCTGGAACAGCTCGATCTCTCCCGGCGATTCCTCGGTGCCGGCGAACAGCGACCCGAGCATGACCGCGTGCGCCCCGGCGCCGAGCGCCTTGGCGATGTCGCCCGAGTAGCGTACGCCGCCATCCGCGATGAGCGGCACGCCGGACTTGCCGAGCGCCTCGGCGACGTTCTGGATGGCGGTGATCTGCGGCACGCCGACGCCCGCCACGATGCGCGTGGTGCAGATCGAGCCGGGGCCGATGCCGACTTTCACGCCATCGGCGCCGTGATCCACGAGAGCGCGCGCACCGTCGCCGGTGCCGACGTTGCCGCCGACGACCTCCACCTGCGGATAGCGTGCCTTGATCCACTTCACCCGGTCGAGCACGCCCTGCGCATGGCCGTGCGCGGTGTCGACCACCAGGACATCGGCGCCCGCCTCGACCAGAGCCGCCACGCGCTCGTCGGTGCCCTCGCCTACGCCCACCGCCGCACCCACGCGCAGCTTGCCGTGCGCGTCCTTGCAGGCGTTGGGGTGCTCGCTTTCCTTCAGGATGTCCTTGACCGTGACCAGGCCCATGAGCCTGAACTCGTCGTCGATCACGAGCACGCGCTCGAGCCGGTGGCGGTGCATGAGCGCCATCGCTTCTCCGCGGGTCGCGCCTTCGCGCACGGTGACCAGCTTTCTTTGCGGCGTCATGATCGATTTCACCGGCTGGTCGAGCTCGGCCTCGAAGCGCAGGTCGCGGTTGGTGACGATGCCGACCACCTTGCCGCTCTTGACCACCGGGAAGCCGGAAATCTTGTACTGCTGCTGCAGCGCCATTACCTCGCGCACGGTCATCTCGGGCGAGATGGTCATCGGGTCGCGCAGCACGCCGGACTCGAAGCGCTTGACCTTGGCGACCTCGACCGCCTGCGCCTGGGGCGTGAGGTTCTTGTGGACGATGCCGATGCCGCCCTCCTGGGCCATGGCGATGGCGAGCCGGGCCTCGGTGACGGTGTCCATGGCAGCCGACACGAGAGGGATGTTCAGCTCGAGCTTGCGGGTCAGGCGGGTCTTCAGGGAGACTTCGCGCGGCAGCACGCGCGAGTGGGCGGGAAGGAGGAGGACGTCGTCGAAGGTCAGCGCCTTCTGGATCACCCGCATGTCTGATTCTCGCAAAGCCGCATTATACTGTCATCCATGCTTCGACTTAAGCGTTGATCCATCAATGACAAAAGCACTCCTCCTCGCTGTCGGCATGGCTTTCGCTGCAGTGGCCATGGCGCAGCAGTACAAATGGGTGGACGCGAACGGCAGGGTCCAATACGGCGACACGCCGCCGCCCGGCGTGCAGGCCACGCCGCTCAAACCGCCGCCTGGCGGCGCATCGGCGCCCGCCGCTGCGCCGAAAATGGACGCTACGAAGGACCTCAGCCCCGAGGCGGCGTTTCGCAAGCGCCAGCAGGAACGGCAGGAGGCCGAGGAGAAGGCGGCCAAGGACCGCACCGACGCGGAAGCAAAGCGCGTCAACTGCGAGCAGTCGCAGGCCTCGTTGCGCACCCTGCAGAGCGGGCAGCGCATCTCGACGACCAACGCCGCCGGCGAGCGGGTCTTTATCGGCGACGAGGAGCGCGCGAAGGAGATCGAACGGACTCAGCGCGCCGTGAACGACTGGTGTAAGTAGCGGCGCGGGCGCGTCGCGCCTCTTTCGGATCCACCGCCAGCGGGCGATAGATTTCCACCCGGTCGCCGTCCGCCACCGGCGCATCCTCGCGCACGACCTTGCCGAAAATGCCCACCTTGCCGCGCACCCGGTGCAGCAGCCCGGACTTCGCCAGCACATCGCGCACCGTGGCGCCGCTCTGCACGGCAACCCGGGCGCTCTCCTCGCGCTCCGGCAGCGCGTAAACGACCTCAACCTTCAGCACCGCCATAGACTCGCGCGGCGCGCTGCGTGAAGGCGTCGACCATCGTATCGGCGATGCGATCGAACAGCGGCTCCAGCAGCTTCGCCAGCGCCCGGCTCGAGAAATCGTACTCCAGCGAAAACTCGATCCTGGAGGCTCGCTCCGACAGCGGGGTAAAGCGCCAGGCCGCAGCGAAACGCCTGAACGGTCCTTGCACCAGGCTCAGGTCGATCGCCTCCCCGGGGCGGCTGCGGTTCAAGGTGGTGAACGACTGGCGCACGGCGCCGACGCCGACGGTGAGAGTGGCACGCGTTCCCGCCGCGGCGCGCTCGTGAACCTCGGCCGCGACGCACCAGGGCAGGAAGCGCGGGTAGGCCTCGATGTCGTCCACCAGCGCGTAGATCTGGGCGGCGCTGTGCTCGACGATCGCGGATCGTGCAATGCGCTTCATGTTCTAGAATCGTTCATGTCCATCGTCCAGAACCGCAAGGCGTTCCACGATTATTTCATCGAGGAGCGCTACGAGGCCGGTCTCGCGCTGGACGGCTGGGAAGTGAAAGCCATCCGCGCCGGGCGGGCGCAGCTGGCCGAAGCCTACGTCTTCGTGCGCGGCGCGGAGCTGTTCCTGATCGGCGCGCACGTCAGCCCGCTGCCCACGGTTTCGACGCATTTCATTCCGGATCCGACGCGCAGCCGCAAGCTTCTCATGCACGGCGAGGAGATCAAACGGCTCATCGGCAAGGTCGAGCAGCGCGGCTATACGCTGGTGCCGCTCGACCTGCATTACAGCAGGGGCCGCATCAAGCTCGAGGTCGCGCTCGCCCGTGGCAAGCTCAAGCATGACAAGCGGGCCGCCGAGCGCGACAAGGAATGGGGCCGGGAGAAGCAAAGGCTGCTACGCAGCCGCTGATTTCTTCTGCGGCGCCGCCTCGGCGAGCGAGAGCCAGGTCGACACCACGGTGTCCGGATTGAGGGACAGGCTCTCGATGCCCTGCTCCATCAGCCAGCGCGCCAGGTCGGGGTGGTCGGAAGGACCTTGCCCGCAAATCCCGACGTACTTGCCGTGCTTGCGGCAGGCGCGGATCGCCATGGCGAGCATGGCCTTCACGGCGGCGTCGCGCTCGTCGAAGCTCCCGGCCACCAGGCCCGAGTCGCGGTCCAGCCCGAGCGTGAGCTGGGTGAGATCGTTGGAGCCGATCGAGAAGCCGTCGAACAGCTCGAGAAACTCCTCGGCCAGGATGGCGTTCGACGGCAGCTCGCACATCATCACCACGCGCAGGCCGTTCGTGCCTCGCCGCAAGCCGTTTGTTTCCAGCAGGTCGATCACCTGTTTCGCCTCGCCGAGCGTGCGCACGAACGGCACCATCAGCTCGACGTTCGTCAGGCCGAGCTCGTCGCGCACCTTCTTCAGCGCCGCGCATTCCAGCTCGAAGCACTCGCGGAAGCTGGGCGCGACGTAGCGCGAAGCGCCGCGGAAACCGAGCATCGGGTTTTCCTCGTCGGGCTCGTAGCGCTCGCCGCCCAGCAGCTTCTTGTACTCGTTCGACTTGAAGTCGGACAGCCGCACGATCACCGGCTTCGGCCAGAAGGCGGCGGCAATGGTGGCGACGCCTTCGACCATCTTCTCGCGGAAGAAGCTGCGCGGGTCGGCGTAGCCGCGGCACTTTTCATCCAATTTCTTCTTCAGTGCGGCAGGCAGATCGGCGTACTCCAGGCAGGCGCGCGGGTGCACGCCGATCTCGTTGTTGATGATGAATTCGAGGCGCGCCAGGCCAACGCCCGCGTTGGGCAATTGCGCGAACTCGAACGCCAGCTCCGGATTGCCGACGTTCATCGCGATCTTGACCGCGATGCGCGGCATCTCGCCGCGCTCACGGCTGGAGACTTCGAACGGCAACAACCCCTCGAACACGCTGCCGGTGTCGCCCTCGGCGCAGGAAACCGTCACCGGCTGGCCGTCCTTCAGCCGCGCGGTGGCATCGCCGCAACCGACGACCGCGGGGATGCCGAGCTCGCGCGCGATGATCGCGGCGTGGCAGGTGCGGCCGCCACGGTTCGTCACGATGGCGGCCGCCAGCTTCATGACCGGCTCCCAGTTCGGGTCGGTCATGTCGGTGACCAGCACATCGCCCTGCTTGACCTTCGCCATCTGGGAGGCATCCGGCACCACGCGCACCGCGCCGCTGCCGATCTTGTGGCCGATCGCGCGGCCGCTGGCCAGAACGCGGGAGCTGCCCTTGAGGGCGTAGCGCTCCTCGACGTCGCGCTTGCGCGACTTCACCGTCTCCGGCCGCGCCTGGAGGATATACAGCTTGCCGTCGGCGCCGTCCTTGGCCCACTCGATATCCATCGGCCGCCGGTAGTGCCGCTCGATGGCCAGCGCATAGCGCGCGAGCTCCAGCACTTCGGGGTCCGTGAGCGAGAATCGCGCGCGCTCTTCCGCGCCCACTTCCACCACGCGGGTCGAGCGGCCCGCCTCGGCCGATCCGGCAAACAGCATTTTCTCCAGCTTCGAGCCCAGAGCGCGCCGCACGATGGCAGGCCGGCCCTGCTCCAGCATCGGCTTGTGCACGTAGAACTCGTCCGGATTGACCGCGCCCTGGACGATCATTTCGCCCAGACCATAGGCGGCGGTGATGAATACCACGTCGCGGAAACCGGATTCCGTGTCCAGGGTGAACATCACCCCGCTCGCGCCCAGATCGCTGCGCACCATCTGCTGCACGGCAGCCGAGAGTGCCACGC
>DATILQ010000264.1:0-14989 GCA_035476235.1 Burkholderiales bacterium | reverse complement strand
TCAACCAGGTCACCCTGCCGTTCGTCGACAGCGCGGAGAGAGCCGAGGAATGCCTGGCGCGCATCGAGGCGGAGTCGGCCAGCGGCAACGGCCAGCCGATCGTCTTTTCCACCCTGGTCAACCACGAGGTGCGGCAGGTCGTGCGCCGCGCCAATGCGCTGTTCCTCGATTTCTTCGAGACGTTCATCGATCCGCTCGAGGCGGGTCTGGGGGTGAAGTCGAGCCATACGATCGGCCGCTCTCACAGCGCGATGGACAAGAAGGAGTACCAGCAGCGCATCGAAGCCATCAACTTCGCCATGGCGCACGACGACGGCGCCTCGCATCGCGAGCTCGGTCAGGCCGACGTGATCCTGATCGGAGTCTCGCGCAGTGGCAAGACGCCGACCAGCCTATATCTCGCGCTGCAATTCGGGGTTAAGGCTGCAAACTACCCCCTTATTCCCGAGGATTTCCAGCGCGCGAAGCTGCCGGAGGCGCTGCGCGCCTACAAAGGGCGTCTCTACGGCCTCACCATCGCCTCCGAGCGGCTGCACGAAATCCGCCAGGAGCGGCGCCCGGACAGCCGCTACGCCGACCTCGATAACTGCCGCTACGAGGTCGAGGAAGCCGAGAACATGATGCGCCGCGAAGGCATACGCAGCATCAACTCGACCAGCAAGTCGATCGAGGAAATCGCCACCACCATCCTGCGCGAGCTCAGGATCCAGCGGCAGGTCTACTGAAAGCCTCGTAGAGGCAGATCGCCGCGGCGGCAGCCACATTCAAGGACTCGCTGCCGGGTGTCATCGGGATCGTCACATTCAGCCTTGCCAGCGCGGCGGTGGGCTTGCTGACCCCTCGCCCTTCGGCTCCAAAGATCCACCCCAGACGGCCACCGAGATCGGCCTGGCGTAACGGCACCCCGCCGCGGGGAACGGTGCAGACTGGGGTGCCTTCAAACCGCCCTATTTCCGCGCCGAGGTCACCCGCAATGCGCAGATTCAGCCGGAAGTGACCCCCCATGCCGGCGCGCAGCACCTTGGGCGACCAGACGTCCGCGCAGCCGCGGTCGAGCACGACTTCGCCGATGGCGAAGGCTGCCGCGGTCCGCAGGATCGCTCCCACGTTGCTCGGGTCCTGGACGCCTTCGAGGAACACGCACTGGGCGACGGATTTTGTCCTTATTTGGGGAATCTCGATCTCGGCGGCGACGCCCTGTGGATGGTCGGCGTCGGCGATGGCTCGAAACACGCCCTCCGACAGGACCACGGGCTCTACGTTGGCCTCGACGACCAAGGCCTCGTTGCGCTCCAGGCCGTTCGCGGTGGCAAAAACGCAGATCGGTTTGAGTCCCTGTTCAAGCATTGCGGCGAGAAGATGCGGGCCCTCGACGATGGCGCGCCCTTCCCTTCTCCTCAGGCCTGAGTCGCGTGCGAGCTTCGCCCAGCGCCGTACTCGCGGGTTGTCGCGAGAGCGCAGCACCGTTACAGAGCGCACGTGCGGAAGCCGGCGAAGATGTCGGCCCGGTCGGGCGTGTAGAAATTGCGGAACGCGGCGTGCGCTACCCGCGACGGAGTGGCGAAGCTGCCGCCGCGCAGCACTTTGTGGGTGCCGAACCAGGGCTCGGAATACTCCTGGTAGGGGTCGCGCACGAAGCCCGGATAAGGCAGAAACGTCGACGCAGTCCACTCCCAGACGTTGCCGATCATCTGGCGCAGGCCGAAGGCGCTGTCGCCGCGCGGATAGCCGTGCACGCTGGCGGGCGCTCCTGCCTCGAGATTGGCGAGCGCCGTCGTCCAGGCATCGTCGCCCCACGGATAGCGCCGCTTCATGCGCGAGACCGGATCAAAGCTCGCCGCATACTCCCACTCGGCCTCGGTCGGCAGGCGCCTGCCCGCAAACCGGCAATAGGCTTCGGCCTCGTGCCAGCTGACGTGCACGATCGGCTCGTCCGGAGGGATAGGAATCCAGCGATCGAAGCGCCGCAGCGTCCTTCCGCGCCAGTAAAAGGGTTCAGTTCGATCTTTCCGTGCCCAGCCCTCGTCGGACCAGTACTCGCGCTTGCAGTAGCCGCCCGCTTCGACGAAGCCAAGGTACTCGGCGTTGGTCACCGCGGTGCGCGACATGCGAAATGGCGCCAGGATGACCGGGTGGCTCCATTTCTCGTTGTCGAAGGCGAACTCGGGGCCGGGCCGCGCGCCGAGCTCGAAGCGCCCTCCGGGGAGCTCGGCGTCCCCCGGGGCGCGGTTGCCGGGAAAACCACCCGGGACCGGGAGCTGCGGCGCCGGATAGCCGAGCGTCTGGCGCGTGTAGTGGAAGGCTTCGGCGTGCATGTCCTCGTGCCGCGTGGCGAGCCGCGCAAAATACGCGAGATCCGGCTCGCTGCCGGCCCGCACGCGCTCGATCACTCTGCGCAGCACCTCGTCGCGGTACTCGAGAGTGCCCGGGAACGACGGCAGCGGCAGCCTCCAGCGCTCGTCGTGCGCCACGGTGGCCGAGTTGTAGAGCGCGTCGGCGTTCGGCAGAATCGATTCGCGCCCGGCGCGCCTCAGGCACCAGAATTCCTGAAACCATCCCACATGACCCAGCTCCCAGCGCGGTGGATTGACGATCGGCAGCTGCGGGCCGAACTCGCGCGTCCCGCCGAGGTCATCCGCGACGCGACGGGTATGCGCGCGGGCCGCGTGCAGTTCCTCGATGAGTGGTTGCATTGGCCCAAGTCTAGCGAATGAGAATCGCTCTAGTCACTCCGGCCGGCGCGAGAGCGCGAAACGGCAATCGCCACACCGCGCTGCGCTGGGCGGCTTTCCTTCGGGCGGCGGGGCACCGCGTCGCGCTATCCACTGAGTGGTCCGGAAGCGAAGCGGACCTGCTGCTGGCCCTGCACGCCAGGCGCAGCTACGACTCGATCCGGCGCTTTGCCGCGTGCTATCCGCAGCGGCGGCTGCTCGTCGCGCTGACCGGCACCGACGTCTACCGCGACATTCGGGTCTCCGGCGAGGCGCGCGAATCGCTCGCGCTTGCCCACCGGCTGATCACGCTGCAGCCGATGGCGGCGGCGGAGCTGCCCGCCGCGCTGCGGCGCAAGGTGAGCGTGGTCGTGCAAAGCAGCGCCACCACGCTGCGCCAGGATCCGGTCGCGAAGCAATTCCGCGTTTGCGTCATCGGCCATCTGCGCGAGGAGAAGGATCCATTGCGGATCGTCGCCGCGCTGCCGTATCTCGGCGCCATTCAAGTCATCCACCTTGGCGCCGCCCTCGACGAATCGCTGGGAGCACAGGCGCTCGCCGCGATGCAACGCGACTCGCGCTACCGCTGGCTCGGCGGCGTGCCGCACGGCCGCGCGCTCGCCTGGCTCGCTTCCAGCCACGCGATGGTCATCAGCTCGCGCATGGAAGGCGGCGCCAACGTGGTGTGCGAAGCCCTGCGCGTGGGGGTCCCGGTGCTCGCTTCGCGGATCCCCGGCAATGTCGGTTTGCTGGGCAAGAGGTATCCAGCCTACTTTGCGCTGGAAGACGAACGGGATCTGGCACGACTCATCCATCGTGCCGCGACGGACAAGCGTTTTTACGCAAAGCTGAAAAGACAGGTCGCAAGCTTGCGCCCGATGGTCGCGCCGCGTGCGGAGGCGCACGCGCTGCTGGACGCGCTCAAAGCAGGTCCTTCTGGAAGCAAATCCTGACCGGCTCGAAGCTGCGCCGGTGGATCTCGCAGGGACCGAGACGCGCCAGCGCCGCGAGATGCTCGGGCGTCGAATAACCCTTGTGGCGGTCGAAGCCGTACTGCGGGTAGAGGAAGTGCAGCGCAGTCATCTCGGCGTCGCGCGCGGTCTTGGCGAGGATCGAGGCGGCCGAGATCACGGGATGCAGCGCATCGCCGTCGACGATGGCCCGCGACCGGCAGCTGATCTCGGGGCAATGCTGGCCGTCGATCCAGGCTTCCTCCGGGGCGACCGCGAGCGCCTCGATCGAGCGCCGCATGGCGAGCAGCGAGGCCCGGAAAATATTGAGCCGGTCGATCTCCTCGACGCTCGCCCGCGCAACGGCCCACGCGATGGCGCGCTCCTTGATGCGCCCGGCGAGCACTTCGCGCCGCTCCGCGGCGAGGAGCTTCGAGTCGGCGAGGCCGTTGATGCGCCGCGCCGGGTTGAGGATCACGGCCGCGGCGTAGACCGGCCCGGCGAGCGGTCCGCGGCCGGCCTCGTCGACTCCGCAGACGATCAGCTTAAGCATGCCCATGGTCGAGCACCTCGAGCACCGCGTCGGCGGCGCGTTCCGCCGCGTTCCGGCGCAGCAGGTGATGAAAATCGTGGAACCGCGCAATTTGGCGCTTTTGGGCCTCCGTGTCGCGCAGCAACGCGAGCAACGCGGCGGCGAGCGAGGCGGGCGTGGCGGCGTCCTGCAGCAGCTCGGGCACCAGCCGCTCCCCGGCCAGGATGTTCGGCATGCCGACGTAAGGCAGGTACAGCATCGCGCGCATCATCGCCCAGGTAATCGGCGACTGGCGGTAGGCGATCACCATCGGCGTCTTGGAGAGCGCCGTCTCGAGCGTCGCGGTGCCGCTGGCCACCAGCGCAAGGTCGGCGGCCGCGAGCGCTTCGTGCGAATGGCCGAACAGCAGGGTCAGCGGCAGGTCGGTGCGCGAGTGCTGATGCACTGCGCGCTCGAACATGTCGCGCGTCTCGCGCGTGACCATCGGGCATACGAAATGCACATCGTGCACCTCCTGGCGCAAGCGGTGCGCGGCGAGCAGGAAAGTGCCGGCCATGTAATGCAGCTCCGAGCGCCGGCTGCCGGGCAGAAGCGCGACGATCAGCTTGCCGGGGGGCAGCTTGAGCTGGGCGCGCGCCTCGTCCTTCCTCGGCGCCAGGGGGATCACGTCGGCGAGCGGATGCCCGACATAGGTGACCGGCACCCCGGCTTTCCGGTAGAGCGGCTCCTCAAACGGGAACATGACCAGGATATGGGTGACGCAACGCGCGATCTTGCGTACGCGCCACCCGCGCCAGGCCCACACCGACGGGCTGACGTAGTGGATCGCCGGGATCCCCGCCTCCTTCAAGCGTCCCTCGAGCCCGAGATTGAAGTCCGAGGAGTCTACGCCGATGAACAGATCCGGGCGCTCGGCCAGCAGGGTCTCTCCCAGGCGCCGCCGGATGCCCATGATCTCGCGGTAGTGCCTCAGCACTTCGGCGTAGCCGCGCACCGAGAGCTTCTCCATCGGGTAGTGCGACTGGAAACCCTGCGCGAGCATCTGCGGCCCGCCGATCCCCGCGAACAGGATCGACCCGCGCCGCAGCTTGAGGGTGGCGATGAGGTGCGCGGCAAGCAGATCTCCCGAGGCTTCGCCGGCCACCATGCCGACGCGCGCGACCCGATCCATCTAGCGGATGATGCCGCGTTTGGTCTTGGCGAGGAAATCCAGGATCTCGCGCACCGGCGGGCAATCCTCGGCTTGGGACTCGAGCTCGCGGCGCGCTTCCTCGAGGCCCAGGCCGCGGCGGTAGAGCGTGCGATACGCCTGCTTCAGCCCGTTGATCGTCTCCGGCGAGAAGCCGCGGCGCTTCAGGCCCTCGCTGTTGATTCCGTAGGGCCGCGCCATGTTGCCTGCGGCGGTGACGAAGGGCGGCAGATCCTGCGGCAGGTACGTTCCCATCCCGGTAAAGGCGTGCGCGCCGACGTGCACGAACTGGTGCACCAGCGTCGTGGCGCCGAAGACCGCCCAGTCCCCGACCGTGACATGGCCCGCGAGCTGGCAGGCATTGGCGAAGATGGTGTGGCTGCCGATCTGGCAGTCATGCGCGAAGTGCACGTACGCCATGATCCAGTTGTCGCTGCCGACGCGGGTCACTCCCGCGTCGAGCGCGGTGCCGCGGTTGATGGTGACATACTCGCGGATGACATTGCCGTCGCCGATCTCGACTGCGGTGTCCTCGCCGGCGTATTTCTTGTCCTGCGGCGGCGCGCCGATCGAGGCGAAATGGAAGATGCGGTTGCGCCGGCCGATCCGAGTACGGCCGTCGAGCACGACGTGCGCGCCGATCCAGGTGCCCTCCCCCAATTCGACCCCGGCACCGATGATCGAGTAAGGCCCGACCGCGACCTGTGCTGCCAGCTGCGCACCGTCGTGGACGATGGCAGTGGGATGAATCGCCGGCATGCGCCCTAGATCGGCCTGACCGAGCACAGGATGGTCGCCGTGGCGACGAGCTCGTCCGCGACGCGGGCCGCGCACGTGAACTTGCTGATGCCGCGCAACTGGCGCTCGAAGATGACCTCGATCTCGAGCTGATCCCCGGGTACGACCGGCTTCTTGAACCGGGCATCATCGATGCCGACGTAATAGTAGACCGAGTTCTGGTCGGGCTTGGTGCCCTGCGTGCGGAACACCAGCACGCCGGCGGCCTGGGCCATGGCTTCGAGAATCAGCACGCCGGGCATGATCGGGCGGTGCGGAAAATGTCCCTGGAAATAGGGCTCGTTGGCCGACACGCTTTTCACCGCCACGATGCGCTTTCCCGCCTCGCACTCCTTCACCCGGTCGATCATCAGCATCGGGAAGCGCTGCGGCAGGTGCTCGAGGACCTGCAGGATGTCCATCTCAGCCATTGTTTTTTCCCTTTCGCTCCAGCGCGCGCAGCCGCTCGGCCAGCTCGGCGAGATGGCGCACCAGAGCGGTATTGCGCGCCCAGGACGCGTTCTCGTCGAACGGGAACATGCCGGTGTAGGTGCCGGCCTTGCGAATCGAGCGCGAGATCACCGTGCCGGCCGAGACATGGACGTCATCGGCAATGCTGAGGTGGCCCAGGATCACCGCCGCCGCGCCGAGCGTGCAGCGCCTGCCGATGTCCGCGCTGCCGGCCACGGCGACGCAGCCGGCCATGGCGGTGTGCGCGCCGACGCGGACGTTATGGCCGATCTGAATCTGGTTGTCGAGCTTCACGCCCTCCTCGAGCACGGTGTCGTCGAGCGCGCCGCGATCGATGGTGGTGTTGGCGCCGATCTCCACGTCGTCGCCGATCACCACCCGCCCGATCTGGGGAATCTTCACCCAGGCCTCGCCCTCGCGGGCGATGCCGAAGCCGTCGGCGCCGATCACCGCCCCTGCATGCACGATGGCCCGCGCGCCGATCAGGCAACCCGGATAAACGGTGACGCCGGGATACAGGCAGCTGTCGTCGCCGATCGCCACGTCGTCGCCGACCACGCAATGGGGCCCGACCGAGATGCGCTTGCCGAGCCGCGCCGTCGGCGCCACGACGGCCGACGGATGCACGCCCGGCGCCTGGACGACGAGCGGATTGAAAAGCTGCGACAGGCGCGCGAAGTAGGCATAGGGATGCTCGCAGACGATGCGCGGCAGCGCGGTGAGGCCTTCCATCTCGGGTCCCAGGATCACGGCAGCGGCGCGCGTCGTTGCGAGCTTCGCCTTGTAGCGCGGACCGGAAACAAAGGTGATCTGGCCGGCTCCCGCGCGCTCCAGGGAGCCGACCTGGCCAATTGGAGTCCGTGGGTCGCCCGCGACGCGCCCGCCGAGTCGCGAAGCAATCTCGCCGAGCGTCAGCGGCCCCGGCATGTCATTTCGCGGGCGGCTTGCCTTCCAGCGCCTTGATCACCTTGTCGGTGATGTCGATGCGCGGGCTCGCGAAGACGGCGTCCTGGAAAATGATGTCGTACTTTTCCTGCTCGGCGATCTGGCGGATGACGCGGTTCGCCTGCTCCACCACCTGGGCGAGCTCCTCGTTGCGGCGCTGGTTCAGATCCTCGCGGAATTCGCGCTGCCGGCGCTGGAAATCGCGGTTCAGGTCGCCGAATTCGCGCTCCCTGGTGCGCCGCTGGGTCTCGCTCATGGTCACCGAGTTCTTCTCCAGCTCGTCCTGCATCTTCTTCAGCTGCTCTGCCGCGTGCGCCAGCTCCTGGTCGCGCTTCTGGAACTCGGCCTCGATTTTCTTCTGCGCCTTGACCGCCGGCGTGGCGTCGCGCAGGATGCGCTCGGTGTTGACGAAGCCGAATTTCCCGGTGACGGGCGGCTTGTCCTGCGCAGTGGCCGGGGGAGCGGCGATCAGGAGCGCCGCGCTCAGCAGGATGGTTTGCGGTTTCATATTGGCTGCTTCGAACGGCTCCTCAGAAGCCGGTGCCGAAAGTGAATTGTATCCTCTGGATGTGGTCTTCGGGCCGGCTCTTGAGCGGCTGGGCGATCGAGAAGCGCAGCGGTCCGAACGGCGATATCCACTGCAAGCCCAGACCGGTGGAGTACCGCAGATCGGCCAAAGCGAGCTTTTGACCTTGCGCATAGACTTGCCCTGCGTCGAGAAATAGCCCCAACCTTAGCGACTGCTCGCGGGTGGCGCCCGGCATCGGAAACTGGAACTCGGCCGTGCCGGAAACCTTGCGGTTGCCGCCCACGGCGTTGCCGTTGATATCCTGCGGGCCCAGCGAGAAGCCTGAATAGCCGCGCACCGAGTCGGGGCCCCCGAGAAAGTAGGCTTTGAAAAAGGGCAGCGGCTTGGCCCCCAGTCCGGCTGCGTAGCCGAGGTCGCCGCGCAAGAAAAGCGTGTAATCGCTGGTCAGGGGATGCAGCCATTGCTGCTGGAATCCGAGGCGGTAGTACTGCAAGTCGCCGCCCGCGACCTCGCCGCTCACGCGCGACAGGGCACCCGATTTGGGCTGCAGGATGTTGTCCCGCGTGTCGCGGGTCCAGCCGGCGGTTGCGCCGCCATACCGGTAGGTGTTGCCGAACTGGCTGACGAAATTGATGTATTGCAGCGGGCTGGTGTCGAAGGTCTGCAGATTCACGGATTCGAAGTTCACCCCGAAATCGATCGCCGTGATCTCCGAGGTGGGATAGCCGAACTTCACGCCGCCGCCGATGGAATCGGTGACATAGGGGGCGACCGACAGGTTGGAGGCGTCGGTGCGGCGCTTGTAGACATCGAAGCCCTGGCTGACGCCGTCGATCGTGTAATACGGATCGAGATAGGACAGCGAGTAGACCTTGTTGACGCTGCCGCTGTTGATCGTCGCGGCGATGAACTTTCCGGTGCCGAAGGCGTTCGACTGCTGGATCGATGTCGAGAAGGCGAGCTTCTCGACGCTGGAGAACCCGACCCCGACCAGCAGCGCGCCGGTGGGTCTCTCCTTTACGCTGTACAGGACGTCGACCTGATCGTTGCTGGCCTCCACCGGGCGCGTTTCGACCGTCGCCTCGGTGAAGTACCCGGTGCGCTCGATGCGCCGGCGGGAAAGCTGGATCTTCGAGGCATCGTAATAGGCGCCTTCGAGCTGCCGCATCTCCCTGCGTATCACCTCGTCGCGGGTCTTGGTGTTGCCGGCGACGTCGATGCGCCGCACGTAGACGCGCCGGCCGGGGTCGATGACGATGTTGAACGATACGGTGCGCTTCTCCTTGTCGAGGTTGGGGATGGCATTCGTGTTGGCGAACGCATAGCCCTCGTTGCCGAGCCGGTCGCTGATCGCCTTGGTGCTGGCGGCGAGCCTCTCGCGCGAGAACACGTCCCCCGGCTTGAGCTGCACCAGCTTTTCCAGCTGCTCCTTGGGCAGCAGCATCTGGCCGCCCAGCTGCACGTCCGAGACGGTGTACTTCTCGCCCTCGATGATATTGACGGTGATGTAGATCTGGCGCCGGTCGGGCGTGATCGAGACCTGCGTGGATTCGATGTTGAAGTCGAGGTAGCCGCGGTTCTGGTAATACGAGCGCAGCGTCTCGAGATCCGCGGACAGCTTCTCGCGCGCGTAGCGGTCGTGCTTCGTGTACCAGGTGAGCCAGCCCGGAGTGCGCAGCACGAACAGGCCCACCAGCTGGCGCTCCGGGAACGCCTGCGCGCCGACGATGCTGATGCCGCCGATTTTCGCCACCTCGCCCTCGGTGACCGTGATGTTGATGCCGACGCGGTTGCGCTCCAGCGGGGTGACGGTGGTCTGGACTGCAGCCGCGTAATAGCCGCGCGACAGGTACTGGCGCTTGATCTCCTGCTCGGCGAGGTCGAGCATCGAGCGGTCGAAGATGCGCGCTTCCGCCATGCCCAGCTCGCGCAAGGCCTTGCGCAACTGCTCGTTCTCGAACTCCTTCATGCCGGAGAAATCGATTTGCGCGATCGCCGGCCGCTCCTGCACGTAGACCACGAGGACGTCGTTCTCCACCTCGAGCCTCACGTCCGTGAAGAAGCCGGTGGCGTACAGGGCGCGCAACGCCTGCTGCGCCCTTTCCTCGTTCATGGTTTCGCCGACCTTGACCGGCAGGTAGCTGAACACCGTGCCGGGCTCGGTGCGCTGCAGGCCCTCGGCGCGGATGTCCTTCACCACGAAGGGCTTGAACGACTGCGCGGCGGCGCCTGCGGCCGCCCCGACCAGAAACGCGGCGAGCACCGCGGCGATCCCTCTGCGAATCATTCAGCCGGTCAGCAGGCGATTGAGGTCGTTGTAGAAAGCGAAGGCCATCATGACCAGAAGCAGCGCAAGACCGACGCGCTGCCCGAGCTCCATTGCGCGCTCGGAGACCGGCCTGCCTTTGATGATTTCGATCGCATAGTACATCAGGTGTCCGCCGTCGAGCAGCGGAATCGGCAGCAGGTTCAGCACGCCCAGGCTGATGCTGATGAGCGCGAGGAAAGTGAGATACGAGACCCAGCCCATCTGCGCCGACTGACCGGCAAAATCGGCGATCGTGACCGGGCCGGACAGGTTTCTCCACGACACTTCGCCCAGCAGCATCTTGCCCAGCATGCGCAGGCTGAAGAGCGCGATATCGGCGGTCTTGGCAAGCGCCTTGCCGAGGCTCTCGAGCGGGCCGTATTGCACGCGGACCAGCATTTTTTCGGCGTGCGAGGGCGGGATGAACGGCGCGGCGCCGATGCGCCCGACGCGCGCCTCGCCGGCGCTCACGCTGTCGGGCACGACTTCGACCGTGCGGGTCGTGTCGCCGCGCTCCACGCTCAGCTGCAGCGCTGTGCCGGGGCGCGAGCGCACTGCCGCGACCAGCGACTCCCACGAGTCGATCGGCCTGCCCTCGACGCGGGCGATGCGGTCGCCCGGCGCGAGACCGGCGCGCTCGGCAGGCCCGCCGGCGACGACCTGGCCGAGGACCGGTTCGAGCGGCGGTCGATAAAGCCGCAGGCCGATCCGCTCGAGCACGTCGCTCTCGACATCGGCGGCCGGAAATGCGCTCAAGTCCAGCGTCGCGACCGCGAGACGGCCGCGTTCGTCCACGCTCTCGAGCCTGACCGGCGAACGCTGGAGCGCGGCCTGCAGCAAGCGCCAGCGCAGCTCCTGCCATGTCGTAACGGCTTCTCCATCGACCGAGCGAACCGTAGCTCCCCCGCGCAGCCCGGCGCTCGCCGCGAGCGTCCCGGCGGGCGGTGCTGCCAGGACCGGCCTCGCTTCCGGCAGGCCATACATGAACAGCCCGGCATACACCAGGACCGCGAACAGGAAATTGAAAAGCGGGCCCGCCACGACGATGCAGAACCGCTTCCACACGTTTTGGCGGTTGAAGGCGCGCGCCGCTTCGTGCGGTTCCACCGGGCCCTCTCGTTCATCGAGCATCTTGACGTAGCCGCCGAGCGGAACCGCGGCGATGACCCATTCGGTGCGGTCCGCGCCGCGTCGCCAGGCGATCATGGGGCGGCCGAAACCCACGGAAAAGCGCAACACCTTCACATTGCACCAGCGCGCAACGAGGTAGTGGCCATACTCGTGGACCACGATCAGCACGCCGAGCGCAACGACGAAAGCGACGACGGTCTGCAGCAGAGTCACGCCGCCCGAGCCATCACCAGCGCGCTCGCCGCGCGCCTTGCCTGTGCATCCGCCGCCAGCACTGCAGCCAGCTCGTCCGCCGGAGCGGCGGCCAGGTCGTTCAAAGTCTCGTCGATCACCCGCGCGATGCCGGTGAACGGCAGGCGGCCCGCGAGGAAGGCGGCGACGGCCACTTCGTTGGCGGCGTTGAGCAGCGTCGGCGCCGTGCCGCCGGCGCGCAAAGCGGCGTAGGCGAGCTGCAGGCAGGGAAAACGCTCGTCGTCGGGGCGCTCGAAGGACAGCTGGCCGATCGCACCGAGGTCGAGCGGCTTGGCGCCGGAGGCGATGCGCTCGGGAAATCCCAGCGCGTGCGCGATGGGAACTCGCATGTCGGGGTTGGAGAGCTGGGCGATGACCGAGCCGTCGACGTATTCGACCAGCGAATGCACGATGCTTTGCGGATGGATCACCACCTCGATGCGCTCGGGAGCGACGTCGAACAGCCAGCGCGCCTCGATCACCTCCAGCCCTTTGTTCATCATGGTGGCCGAGTCCACCGAGATCTTGCGCCCCATCACCCAGTTCGGGTGCGCGCAGGCCTGCTCGGGAGTCACCCCGTCGAGCCGGTCGATCGGCAGCGCGCGGAACGGCCCGCCGGAGGCGGTCAGGACGATGCGCCGCACGGAGCGCAGTGCATTGCCCGACAGGCACTGAAATACGGCGTTGTGCTCGCTGTCGATGGGCAGCAGCTTCGCGCCCGCCTCGTGCGCCGCCCGCATGAACAGGGGGCCGGCCATGACGAGCGCTTCCTTGTTCGCCAGGAGCACGCGCCTTCCCGCCGCTGCGGCGGCCAGCGTGGCAGGCAGGCCGGCGGCGCCGACGATCGCCGCCATGACCGCCTGGCAATCATCGTGCGTGACGACCTCCTCGAGTGCGCCCGCCCCGAACAGGAGCTCGGTTCCCGTTTCAGAAAATCTTTTCTGCAAATCGCGATCCTCGCCGACTCCCGACAGCACCGCGTAACGCGGCCGGTGGCTGCGGCACAGCTCAAGCAGCGGCTCCGCGGCCGCGTGCGCCGTGAGCGCCAGGATCCGGTACCGGTCGGGATGGCGCGCGACCACGTCGAGCGTGCTTGCGCCGACGGAGCCGGTCGCGCCGAGAACGGTCAGATTCACTGGGTCAATGGCCGGCCATCAAAGGCAAGAGCGCCGCCGCGAGCGGCAACGTGGAAGTCGCGCTGTCGATACGGTCCAGAATACCTCCATGTCCGGGCAAGGTTTCTCCGCTGTCCTTGACTCCTGCCTGCCTCTTTGCCGCCGACTCGAACAGGTCGCCGACGATGCTCGCCGTGCACAGCAGCGCGGCCCCGGCGAGGTAAACAGCCCACTGCGCGCCGGTAAAGCTGGCACCCCATTGCGGCACGAATGCTGCGCAGATGATAGCGTAGCTCAGGGTTCCGAGCAGCCCGCCGGCAACGCCCTCCCACGTTTTGGACGGGCTGATGGACGGTGCGAGCTTGCGCCGTCCGAACCGGCTGCCGACGAAGTAAGCCGCCGTATCGGCAACCCAGGTCAGCCCGAGCACGAGCAGGACCTGCTGCGCAGGCAACGCCGCCACCGCCAGCCCGGCGGGAATCAGCACGAACAATCCCGCCGCCGCGAGCAGCTCCGCGTGCCGCGCTTCCACGCCGCGCCACAGCCAGAACGGCACCACCGCCACCCAGAAGGCCGCAGCCAGCGCGAATACGACCTCAGAAGGGGCCCACAGAGCCATGCCGTAGGCGCCAGCCAGGAGCCCCGCATACAGATAGGCATCAAGGCGGCAGAGGCGGCCCCATTCGAACGCGGCGAGGGCGACCACGGCGCCGATCACGAGCTTCAACCACAGCGATGGAAGATAGAACAGCGCGGCCAGCAGGCCGGCGATGAGCACCGCCGCCGTAGCGAGCCGCGCAGCCAGCACGCCGTCAGGCGACCTCGGCGCGTTTCGCCGCCGCGGCCTGCTCGCCGGTCCGTCCAAAGCGGCGCTCGCGCTGCCGGTAGGACGCAAACGCGTCGTCCAGGGCCGCAGCATCGAAGTCGGGCCACAGCGTGTCGGTGAAATACAGCTCCGTATACGCCAGCTGCCAGAGGAGAAAATTGCTGATGCGCTGTTCCCCTCCGGTGCGGATGAACAGGTCGGGCTCGGGCGCGTAGCTCATCGCCAGGTAGGGCGCCAGCGCCGACTCGTCGAACGCCCGATCAGCCGGCGCGGGACGCTGCGCCAGCAGCCGCGACAGCGCCTGCAGAATGTCCCAGCGGCCGCCGTAGTTGGCCGCGACGGTGAGAGTCAGGCGGCGGTTTTCGGCGGTGAGCCTCTCGCCCTGCTCGATCAGCCGCCGGATGGCGGGATCGAAGCGCTCGGTATCGCCGACCACCTTCAGCCGCACGCCGTTGCGGTGCAGCTTGTCGACCTCGTTCGCGAGCGCGACCTGGAACAGCTGCATCAGCAGCGCCACCTCGTCGGCCGGACGCCGCCAGTTCTCGGAACTGAATGCGAACAGCGTCAGGTATTCGACGCCCCGCTCGACGCAGGCGCGCACGGTTTCGCGCACCGCCTCCACGCCGCGCCGGTGTCCCGCGATGCGCGGCAGCCGCCGGCCCTTCGCCCAGCGCCCGTTGCCATCCATGATGATCGCCACATGGCGTGGCACTGCGCCGTGCCCGGGGATCTGTTGCGTCGAGCTGACGTGCGTCATACGGCCAGCAGCTCGGCTTCTTTCTGCTGCAACAGCTTGTCTATCTCGGCGATGTTCCGGTCGGTCATCTTCTGCACCTCGTCCTGGGCGCGGCGCTCGTCATTCTCGGAGACCTCCTTGTTCTTCAGGCCCTCTTTCAGAGAATGGATCGCATCGCGGCGCAGGTTGCGCACGGCCACCCGCGCGTTCTCGGCCTCGTGCTTCACCACCTTGATCAGCTCCTTGCGGCGCTCCTCGGTGAGCGGCGGCATCGGCACTCGCACCGTATCGCCCGAGGTGGCGGGATTGAGTCCCAGATCCGCTTCGCGGATCGCCTTGTCGACCGCCTGGATCATTTTCTTCTCGAACGGCGTGACGCCGATGGTGCGGGCATCGATGAGGATCACTTTCGCAATCTGGTTGAGCGGGGTCGGCGTGCCGTAGTAGTCGACCACGACGTGGTCGAGCAGGCCGGTATGGGCGCGCCCGGTCCGCACCTTCGCCAAGTCCGTCTTGAAGGCCTCCACGCTCTTGTGCA
>DATILQ010000263.1:0-5747 GCA_035476235.1 Burkholderiales bacterium | reverse complement strand
CGTCCAGGCCGTCCATCCACACCACGGTCTCGCCGGTCTCGTTGCCGTGGTCGTGCCATTGCCAGCTCGGAGTCAGGATGAGATCGCCCTCCCGCATGACGACCTTCTCTCCCTCGACCGCGGTGTAGGCGCCGTTGCCTTTCATGATGAAGCGGATCGCGCTCGGCGAATGCCGGTGCGAGCGCGCGACTTCGCCAGGCATCAGGACCTGCACCGCGGCGATCAGCGTGCTGGTGGTGGCCCATTGGTCCTTCAGGCCGGGATTGAACAGCTGCATCGCGCGCCGCTCGTCGCCCACCGGGACCGCGGTGCACGACTCCTCCACCACGCGCTCGAGCAGCGACCACTTCCACAGGTGCGGGACCGCCTCCGGCCGCGGCTGCGGCGTCATCTGGCTCGCGATCTCCCACAGCCCGTACATGTGGTTCTCGTGAATCAGCTTGTGGAAAGCGTCTTCGGCGGCGCGGCGGATCGGCGCGTTCATGGCTGGCTCCTGGCTGCCCATCTTACTCGTTCGCGGCGCGGATCTTGGCCCAGGCCGGATCGTGCGCTTCGAGCAGGCGCAGCGCGGCGCGGTCGCCGCGCGAAGCGGTGATGCGCAGCGCCATCTGCGGCGACAGCAGCTTCGTGAAGCGGGCCACCGCCAGCAGGTTGACGCCGGTCAGGACGGCCTGCACGAACGCCTGCTTGTAGAGCAGCCAGAACGCGAGCACCAGGGCGGTGAGCCCGATCGCGGCGAGCACCGACGCCGACTCGCGCGCCAGGGCCGGATAGGTGAAATAGAAGCGGTAGCGGCCGACGAGCTGCGCTTCGTCGGCGCTGAAATGGTACGGTGGCTCGCCCTCGGGCACCGCAGCGCGGGGCAGCACGGTCATGCGCCGCGCCAGCCACGCCTCGAAGGCGACGACCGCGGCGAGGTAGGCCCATGACATCGGCTCCGGGTTGAGCGCCGCCCAGCCCGCGAGCAGGAGCACCGCGACGCTGGCATACCCGGCCATTCAGATGTTCCGCTCCAGTTGGGCCTGCTTCTCGAGCCACTCGCTTTCGAGCGAGTCGAGCTCTTTGCCGATATAGCCCTGGTCGAGGAGGAGCGCTTTGAGCTTCTCCTGGTCTGCATAGACCGCCGGGTCGCCCAGCCGGGCTTCGATCGCGGACTTCCGGGCATTCAGCTTGTCCATGGTCTCTTCCAGCCGCTGGATACGCGATTGCAGGGCATTTCTTGAAGCGGGTCTGGCGATGCGCTTCGCTGCCAGCCGTGGAGGCTCGCCCGGCACCTCGACGCTCCTCTTCAGCAGCCACTCCCGGTAGTCGTCCAGATCGCCATCGAAGGCTTGCACCGCGCCGTTCGCGACGATCAGGAACTGCTCGGTCGTTGCGCGCAGCAGGTGCCGGTCGTGCGACACCAGCACCAGCGTGCCTTCGAACTGCGCCAGCGCTACCGTGAGCGCTTCGCGCGTCTCGAGGTCGAGATGGTTGGTCGGCTCATCGAGCAGCAGCAGGTTGGGTCGCTGCCATACGATCAACGCCAGGGCCAGGCGCGCTTTCTCGCCGCCGGAGAAATTCCCGACCGGATCGATCGCCATGTCGCCCGGGAAATTGAAGCTGCCGAGATAGCTGCGCAGCTCCTGCTCGCGCGTATCCGGGGCAAGGCGCGCCAGGTGGCGCAGCGGCGACTCGTCGTTGCGCAGCATCTCGACCTGGTGCTGCGCGAAGTAGCCGATGGCGAGCCCCTTGCCGTAGATGGCCGGGCCTTGCAGCGGCGCGAGCGCTCCGGCGATGGTCTTGATCAGGGTCGACTTGCCTGCGCCATTGACGCCGAGCAGCCCGATGCGCTGCTCCGCCTGCAGCGAAAGCTTGATGTTCTTCAGCACCAGCTTTTCCGGGTAGCCGGCGTCCACGTCGTCGAGAACGAGCAGCGGATTCGGGGCACGCAGCGGCTCGCGGAACTCGAACGTAAACGGCGCCGCGACGTGCAGCGGCGCGAGCTGCTCCATTTTCGCCAGCATCTTCATGCGGCTTTGCGCCTGGCGGGCCTTGGTGGCCTTGGCCTTGAAGCGGTCGATGAAAGACTGCAGGTGCGCGCGCTCGCGCGCCTGCTTTTCCTGCTGGCCGGCGGCGAGGACCAGCGCCTGGGCGCGCTGCGCTTCGAAGCTCGAATAGTTGCCCGCATAGCGCCTGAGCTTGCGCTGGTCGATATGCACGATGGCATCGACCACGCCATCGAGAAAATCGCGGTCGTGCGATACGACGATCAGGGTCCCGGAGTAGCGTTTCAGCCAGTCTTCGAGCCAGATGATCGCGTCGAGGTCGAGGTGGTTGGTCGGCTCATCGAGCAACAACAGGTCGGACCGGCACATCAGCGCCTGCGCGAGGTTGAGCCGCATGCGCCAGCCGCCCGAGAAGCTCGACACCGGCAGGTCGAGCTCGTCTGCTGTGAAACCCAGGCCTGTCAGCAGGCGCCGGGCCCGCGAGCGCGCGGTGTAGAGACCGGCATCGGCGAGCGCCGCATGCAGCTCGCCCATCAGCGCGCCGCGGTCCTCGGCTTCCGCGGCCGCGAGCCTGGCTTCGAGCGAGCGCAAGGCGCTGTCGCCGTCGATGGCGTATTCCACCGCGGGGCGATCGAGCGCGAGGGTCTCCTGCGCGACGTGCGCGACGCGCCACTGCGCGGGATAGTCGACCTCGCCCTTGTCGGTGTGCAGCTCGCCGCGCAGCAGGGCGAACAGGCTTGACTTGCCCGAGCCGTTCGCGCCGATGAGGCCGATGCGCTCGCCCGGATTGAGCGCGAGATCGGCGCCCTCGAGCAGGAGCTTGGTGCCCCGGATGAGACTGACTTGCGAAAAACGAATCATGGCGATTTTACCGAACTGTAAGGCGGAGCGGCTCTGTGCGACCATAAAGGTGTTTCCCTCACCGAGGTCCCCATGATTAAAGGCAAGACTGCGCTCGTCACCGGCTCAACCAGCGGCATCGGCCTCGGCATCGCCGAGGCATTCGCCAAACAGGGCGCGAACATCGTCCTCAACGGATTCGGCGACAAGGCGGAGATCGAGCGCCTGCGCGTGCGCTTGACAGAGAGCTGCAAGGTGAACGTCGCCTACGACGGCGCCGACATGTCGAAGCCTGAAGCGATCGAGGCGATGCTGAAGTCGGCGCTCGGCCGGTTCGGCGCGGTCGACATCCTCGTCAACAACGCCGGCATCCAGCACGTCGCTCCGGTGGAGGAATTCCCGGTCGACAAGTGGAACGCCATCATCGCCATCAACCTGAGCGCGGCCTTTCACACGACCCGGCTGGCGCTTCCCGCGATGAAGAAGAAGGGCTGGGGCCGCATCGTCAACATCGCCTCGGCGCACGCGCTCGTCGCCTCGCCTTTCAAGGCGGCCTACGTCTGCGCCAAGCACGGCCTCGCCGGGCTCACCAAGACGGTGGCGCTCGAGGCGGCCGAGCACGGCATCACGGCGAACGCGATCTGTCCCGGGTATGTCTGGACGCCGCTGGTAGAGAAGCAGATCCCCGACACGGCGAAGGCGCGCGGCATGACCGAGGAGCAGGTCAAGCGCGACGTGCTGCTCGCCGCGCAGCCGACCAAGCGATTCGTCGCCGTCGAGGAAGTCGCCGCGCTCGCCGTGTTCCTCGCCAGCGACGCCGCGGCGTCGATCACCGGCGCGCTGCTGTCGATCGACGGCGGCTGGACGGCGCAATGACCCCCGAGCGCCTGGACGCCATCGTCATCGGCGCCGGGCAGGCCGCGCCCGCGCTCTGCGCGCGGCTCGACAAGGAGGGGCTGAAAACCGCCCTCATCGAGCGCAAGCTCCTCGGCGGCACCTGCGTGAACAACGGCTGCGTCCCGACCAAGACGCTGATCGCGAGCGCGCGCGCGGCGCATGTCGCGCGGCGCGGCGGCGACTACGGCTTCTCGGCCGGTAGCGTGCGCGTCGACATGCCGGCGGTGAAGCAGCGCAAGGACGGGGTCGTCAAGCACTCCACCGACGCTCTCGCCAGGTGGATCGCGCGGATGAAGAACGTGTCGCTGGTGCGCGGACATGCCGCATTTACCGCGCCTCGCACCGTGTCGGTGGGGAGCCGCCTGCTGCAGGCCGACAAGATCTTTCTCGACGTCGGCGCGCGCGCGCTGGTGCCGCCGATGCCGGGCGTGAAGGAGGTGCCCTTCCTCACCAACAGCACGATGATGGAGGTCGATTTCCTCCCCGAGCACCTGGTGATCGTGGGCGGCAGCTATATCGGCCTGGAGTTCGCGCAGATGTACCGGCGCTTCGGGTCCCGGGTGACGGTGGTCGAGAAAATGCCGAAGCTGCTGCCGCGCGAGAACGACGACGTGGCGGAGGAGATTCGCGCCATCCTCGGGCGCGAGGGCATCGAGCTGCGCACCGACGCCGAGTGCATGGAACTGAAGAAGGAGGGCGAGCGCGTCGTCGTCGGGCTCGCCTGCAAGGAAGGCCCTCCGCTCGCCGAGGGCAGCCACCTGCTGCTCGCCGTCGGCAGGGTGCCGAACACCCAGGATCTGGGGCTCGACAAGTCAGGCATCGACACCGACGAGCGCGGCTACATCAAGGTGGACGATGAATGCCGGACCAGCGCGCCCGGCGTCTGGGCGCTCGGCGAGGCGAACGGCCGCGGCGCGTTCACGCACACCTCGTACAACGACTACGAGATCGTCGCCGCGAACCTGTTCGACGGCGAGCGGCGCCGCATCTCGGACCGCATCCCGACGTACGCGCTGTTCATCGACCCGGCGCTGGGCCGCGCCGGGATGAACGAAGCCGAGGCCCGCAGGAGCGGCAAGCGGGTGCTGGCGGGCAAGATGCCGATGACGCGCGTGAGCCGGGCGCGCGAGGCGGGCGAGACGCAGGGCTTCATGAAAGTGCTGGCCGACGCCGACTCCAGGGAGCTGCTGGGCGCTTCCCTCCTCGGCCTCAACGCCGACGAAGTGGTCCATTCGCTGCTCGACATGATGTACGCGAGAAAGCCCTACACCACGATCCAGCGCGCCGTGCACATCCATCCGACGGTGAGCGAGCTGATCCCTACCCTGCTCGAGACCCTCGCACCGCTGCGCTAGGCGCCGGCCCCGCGCTTGCTCACTACCTGCTGCTGCGGCTCGCCGCGGCGCAGCGCCGCGGTCCGCTTCAACTGGCGCTCGATCGCGCCGAAAGCGAGGTTGATCAGCGCCGGCAGCTCGTCCTGGATGTGGCGGATCTCCTTCTGCTTTTTAACCGCCAGGTCATGGTGGGGCGGGATCCGCACCTCCACCATCACGCTGTAGCGGTTGCCCTTGTGATGCTTGCTTTGCTCGCGCGCCAGGGTGACGTGCGAGGAGGTGATGCCCTCGGCGTAGCGGTCGAGCTTGAGAAGCCGCTCCGCTACATAGTCCTGCACCCAGGAAGAGCGCTTGATGCCATGGAAGGTGATTTGCGGGTAGACCTGCACGGTCTCTTGCGCTATAAGCGAGCTTCCTGAGGAGGAAGCGCATGATACCGCTTAGATCCGCCGCCGTCGCGGCCGCCCTGTTCGCAGCATTGAGCGCGAGCGCCCTCGCGGCACCCACCACGCTGCGCGCCTCGCACCAGTTCCCCGGCGGGCGAGGGGACGTGCGCGACGAGATGGTGCAGATCATCGCGCGCGACGCCAAGGCGGCCAACGTCGATCTCGAGATCCAGGTCTACCCCGGAGCGTCCCTGTTCAAGCCCAACGAGCAGTGGAACGCCCTGGTCAACGGGCAGCTCGAC
>DATILQ010000262.1:0-3815 GCA_035476235.1 Burkholderiales bacterium | reverse complement strand
GTCGTGCAGCGGCGCGGCGATCGCCATCACCCGTCCCCCCCAGGGGATGGCGTTGCCCTTCAGGCGGTCCGGGTAGCCCGAGCCGTCCCAGTGCTCATGGTGCGTAAGCGCGAGCTGGCGCGCGAGCTGCAGCAGCGGGTCGTCGTGCTCGCCGATGATGTCGGCGCCGAGCTTCGGGTGGCGCTTCACCTGCTCCCAGTCCGGCACCGAGAGCCGCTCGCGCTTGCGCAGGATCTCGGCGGGCACGCCGAGCTTGCCGATATCGTGCAGCGGCGCGGCCTTCATCATCATGTCGCAGACCGCCTGCTTGGCGCCCGCCGCCTGCGAGATCAGCTTGGCGTATTGCGAAAGGCGCATGATCCGATTGCCCAGCGCCGAGCTCTCGTGCAGCTCCATCACGCGCGCCAGGCGCCGGATCAGCTCGGTGCGGGTCCTGTCGAGCTGCACGGTGCGCTCCGCCACCGCGCGCTCCAGCACCTGCTGCCGGTTGGAGAGGCCGAGGTGCAGGCCGATGCGCATTTTCAGCACCGCGGCGTTGGCCGGTTTGAGGACGTAATCCACCGCGCCGATCTCCAGGCCCTCGAGCTGGGCATCGGCTTCGGCCTTGCTGGTGAGGAAGATCACCGGGATGTCGGAGGTGTTGCCTTCCGACTTCAGCACCCGGCAGGCGTCGAACCCGGTGGCGCCCGGCATCTCGACGTCGAGCAGGATCAGGTCGGGCCGCGGCGTGCCGGCCGCCAGCTCGAGCGCGGTCCCGGCATCCTCGGCGGTCAGCACCTCGTAGTCGTCCGCAAGCATTCTCGTGGTCAGCGCAAGGAGATCGCTCGCGTCATCGACCACCAGAATGACCGGGCGCTCCGCGCTCACTCGGGCGGGGTATAGCCGGAGGCCGCGAGCCGCGCGCGCGCCTGCGGTGCGCTCAGATGCGCAATGAAGGCGTCGACTGCAGGCCTGTTCTGGCTGTCGAGAACCGGCGCAGCGACGTAGACGGTGTACTTCTGCAGCTCGGGCGGCAGCGGGCCGGCGAGGCGCACGCCTTTCACCGGCAGGATCTCGCTGATCTGGTGGATGCCGAGCTCGATCTCGCCGCGCCCGACCGGCTCGGTGATGTAGCCGCCCTGGCCCAGCGTGCTCTTGCCCCGCATTTCAGCAGTGATTCCCAATCTTTCAAAAACCTCGGCTACATGCTTCCCGCTGGTCCCGGTCTTCGGGTCGATGTAGACCACCGAGCGCGCCGCGAGCAGCGTGCGCTTGAAGGCTTCCGGGGTGGAAATGTCGGGCAGCGGCGCCTTCTCGTTCACCGCCACGCCGATGCCGACGCGCGCGACCGGCCTGCCGCCGCCCGCTGCCACCCTGCCGTCGCGCTCGAGCTGCGGCAGCACCTCGCTCGTCACGATCACCATGTCGGCCCGGTAGCCGCTGGCAAGAGATTGCACCAGCTTGCCCATCGGCTGGTACTCGAGCTTCACCGCATGCCCCGGGAAGGTCGCGGCGAGGGGCTCGACAAACGCCCGCGCCGCGCCGCCGGACAGCACTCGAATTTCCTCGCCGCGGGCGGGAAGGGCAAGGGCGGCCAGCAAAATGAAGCTCAAGCGCCGCATGTTCAGCGCTGGCCGCCCGGCAGCGTGACCACCGACAGCCAGAACGCGTCGATCGACTTGACCACGTGGATGAATTTGTCGAGGTCGACCGGCTTGGTGACGTAGCAGTTGGCGTGCAGGCCGTAGGTCTTGAGCACGTCCTCCTCGGCTTTCGAGGTGGTGAGCACGACCACCGGGATGCACTTCAGCTGCGGGTCCTGCTTGATCTCCTCCAGCACTTCGCGCCCGTCCTTCTTCGGCAGATTGAGATCGAGCAGGATGATGTCCGGGCGGATCGCAGCGGCGAACCGGCCCTCGCGGCGCAGGAACTGCATGGCTTCCACGCCGTCCTTCACCCAGTGCAGGTTGCTGTAGACCTTGCCCTCCTTGAGGGCCTCCCGCGTCAGGCGCTCGTCGCCGGGGTTGTCCTCGACCAGCAGGATCTCGACCGGCCGGCTGCCCTTGGTTGCGTCATCCATTCGCGGCTTCCCTCTCTTTTGGCATGGTGAAATGAAACGTGGTGCCGGCGCCGAGCTGGGATTGCACCCAGATGCGGCCGCCGTGGCGCTCGACCACCTTCTTGACGATCGCCAGGCCGATCCCCGTTCCCGGGTACTCGCCCTTGTCGTGCAGGCGCTGGAACACCATGAAGATGCGCTCGAAGTACTGCGGCTCGATGCCGATGCCGTTGTCGCGCACCGTGAATTCCCATTCCGCGCCGCGGTCCGCGGCGCCCACGTGCACGGCGGGCGCAGCGTCGGGCTTGCGGAACTTGAGCGCGTTGCCGATCAGGTTCTGGAACAGCTGCGCCAGCTGCACTTCGTCGCAGGGGATGGTCGGCAGCCCGTCCTGCGTCACCGTGGCGCCCGAGTCCTGGATCGCGGCGCGCAGGTTGGTGAGCGCGCGCTTGAGGGACGACTCGGCCTCGACCGGCTTGAAGTTCTTGTCGCGGGTGCCGACGCGCGAGTAGGCGAGCAGGTCCTCGATCAGCTGCTTCATGCGCGTCGCGCCGTCGACGATGAACGCCGTGAACTCTCTTGCGTCGCCGTCGAGCTTGTCGCCGTAGCGGCGCATGAGGAGCTGGGTGTAGCTCGACACCATGCGCAGCGGCTCCTGCAGGTCGTGCGAGGCGACATAGGCGAACTGCTCGAGCTCGGCGTTCGAGCGCTTCAGCTCCTCGTGCGCCCCGCGCAGCGCCGCCTCGGCCGCCTTGCGCGCCGTGATGTCGTCGAACAGCGCGATCTCGTACTGCGGATGGCCCTGCGCGTCGCGCGCCAGCGCCACCGCAAGGTCGACCCACACGATCTGACCGCCCTTCCTGATGTAGCGCTTCTCGAAGCGCACCGATGGCCGGTCGCCGCTGCGCACGCGCATGCGCTGCGAATCGGCGAGGTCGCGGTCCTCGGCGTGCGAGACTTCCTTCACCGCCCGCCCGATGAGTTCCTTCTCCGTGTAGCCGAGAATCTCGCACAGCCTGCGGTTCACCGACACGAAGCGTCCGCTCAGATCGATGTGGGCGATGCCCGCGGTCGCGAGCTCGAAAGTCTGCCGGTAGAGCGCCTCGCTCGCGCTCAGCGCGAGCTCGGCATTGCGCTGCTTGGTGATGTCGCCGAAGGTGGAGACGACGCCGTACCAGTCGGCTTCGCCCGGGCGCCTGAGGAACCCGGTGTTCACCGCCACCCAGTTCATCGAGCTGTCGGGGCGGTAGATGCCGACGATCTGCCCGGTCAGCGGCTTGCCGCTTTTGACGGTGAGGCGCGTCGGGCGATCGTCGGGCAGGACCGGCGAGCCGTCGGCGTGCACGCACGGCAGCAGCGAGGTGAAGCCGGCGGCGCCGATGATCCTGGCCAGCGGCAGCCCGAGGATGCGCTCGGCGGCCAGGTTTCCGGCAACGATATTGAGCTGCTTGTCGTAGACGAGGATGCCGTCGTTCGCGGAGTCCACCACCGAGCGGAAGCGCTCCTCGCTCTCGCGCAGCGCCGCCTCGGCCTGCTTGCGCGCCGTGATGTCGTCGAAAAACGCGATTTCGTACTGCGGCTTGCCGGCGGCGTCGCGCTCGACCACCATGGTGAACGATACCCAGACGATCGAGCCGTCCTTGCGCAGATAGCGCTTCTCGACGCGCACCGAATCGATCTCTCCCGCGTAGAGGCGGGGGCGCTGCGCATTGATCACGTCGAGGTCGTCGGGATGCGAGATCTGCCTGCCTGTGAGGCGCAGAAGCTCGTCCTGCGG
>DATILQ010000261.1:0-8840 GCA_035476235.1 Burkholderiales bacterium | reverse complement strand
AAAAAAGGGCGGCCAGGGCGTGTGGGGACAGGTTCCGATGCCGCCCAACTCCAGCGTTCCCGATGCCGACGTCAGAGCCCTGGTGAAGTGGATCCTTTCCCAGTAGGCTGACCGGCCGCACCTCCAAAGTGCGGCGCGTTTCTTAGTCTGTTGCGCCGGCGCAACGGCGATTTGCTCGTAAATCCCCGTAGCAAGTAGAGTTCGCCCACGGCGAATCGGCCGTTCGCGGCCGATCCCAAACGAATAACTACCAACGAAAGGGAAAAATCATGGGAGTCTTGCAAAGAAAGCTGCTTGCAACAGCCGTCGCTTCAGCCTGCGCGCTACCGGCGGTGGCGCTGGCGCAGGTGCCGTCCTGGATCCAGATTTACGGCCGCGCCAACGTGAGCTATGAGCGCATCACGACCAGTAACAGCAGCAACACAGCGGTACAGCCGAACCAAAGTAACTGGGACCTGGTCGACAACAGCTCCCGTTTGGGTGTTCGCGGCAACAAGGACCTGGGCGGTGGCCTGACGGGGCTGTTCCAGATGGAGAGCCGGGTCAGGCTGGACCAGGGCTTCGGCCAGTTGACGAGCCGGGACAGCTACGCCGGCCTGGCAGGCGGCTTCGGCACCATTCGCCTGGGCCGCACCATTGGCCCGGTGTACTACGCCACCTACGACTACATCAGCATGCACAACCACGACACGGGCACCTCCTCGGATGCCCTGCTCGCGCCTACGGTGTTCGGTGACCAGGGCTTCATGAACAATACGGTCTGGTACACCAGCCCGAAGCTCGGCGCGTTCACTATCGACGTGGCGCATTCGCTGCTCGGCGTAGCACGGCTTCCCGGCGAGTCGCAGCCGCGCTACCTGGGTCTCGTCGGCTCGTACGACCAGGGTCCTTTGCACGTCGCGGCGTCGTACGCCAATACGCAGAGAACGGCTAATCTCGATACTACGGGCGCGACGATGGTGCCTGACAACGACAAGGCCTATACCATCGGCGGCTTGTATGATTTCAAGACATTCGTAGTCGGCGCGCTGATCGAGAGCGCGAAAAGCAAGACCCTCGCCGGCGGCGACGCGTCGCGCAATTACGTTCGCGTTTCGGCCATGATGCCGGTAGGCAAGAACGAGTTCCACGTCAACTTCGGCACGGTCAATCACGGGGTCGGCAGCACCGCGAGCAGCAACGCGAGCAACGACGGCGCCAAGCAGTGGACGCTCGCCTACAACTACAACATCACGAAGGAAACCAAGATCTACGCCTTTTATACCAAGGTCGACAACGATAACAACGGGACCTACGGCGCCGGCAACTTCAACGCCAATGTCCCCATCACCCAGGTCCCTGGCCTAGGTATATCGTCCATCGCGGCAGGCGTGCGCCACAACTTCTAAAGCGCCCGCCACGCAGGCACCCGGCCGCGTCCCTTCCCGCCTGGGATCGCGGCCGGTATGATATCGACCCCCAGAGACGCGAATACCCCCAGGGAGAGGAGAACCCATGAACGACATGAAGCTCGGCATTACCCTTATTGCTGCCGCGGTGGCGCTCGCCGCCTGCGGCGAGCAGAAACCTGCCGCCAAGGCCGAGGCAAAGCCCACGGCTGCTGCGCCTAGCGCGCTGGAAGTGAAGATCGGCCACGTCGGGCCGCTCACCGGCGGCATCGCCCATCTCGGCAAGGACAACGAGAACGGCGCGCGCCTTGCGGTCGAGGAGGCGAACGCTGCCAGGATCAGGATCGGCGGCAAGGAAGTGAAGTTCACGTTTGTCGCCGAGGACGACCAGGCCGATCCGAAGACCGGCACCACGGTGGCGCAGAAGCTGGTCGACTCGAAGGTCGCCGGCGTGGTCGGCCACCTCAACTCCGGCACCTCGATTCCGGCCTCCCCGATCTACAACCAGGCCGGCATCCCGGTAATCTCCGGCTCGGCGACCAATCCCAAGCTGACCGAGCAGGGCTTCAAGACGCAGTTCCGGGTCGTCGGGCGCGACGACCAGCAGGGCCCGGCGATCGCCAGCTATCTGGCGACGACCAAGAAGCCGAAGCTGGTGGCGGTGATCGACGACGCCACCGCCTACGGCGAGGGTATCGCCAACGAGGTGGAAAAGACGCTCAAGGCGGCGAACATCAAGGTGCTGCCGCGCGAGAAAGGCACCGACAAGACCACCGACTGGAAGGCGGTGCTCACCAAGCTGCGCGGCAGAAGTCCCGACGCGGTGTTCTACGGAGGCATGGATGCGACCGGCGGGCCGCTGCTCAAGCAGGGCCGCGAGCTCGGCATCAAGGCCGTCTTCTCCTTCGGCGACGGCGCCTGCACCGACGAGATGACCAAGCTTGCCGGACCGGCCGCCGAGGGGCTGCTGTGCTCGCAGGCGGGCATTCCGCCGCAGGCGGCCGACAAGAGGTTCCTCGAGGCCTACAAGAAGAGGTTCAACGTGGACCCGATCCTGTATGCGCCTTTCACCTACGACGCCGCGAACCTGCTGATCGCGGCCATGCAGAAGGCCAACTCCGCCGATCCCAAGGTCTACCTGCCCGCGCTGCAGAAGATCGACTTCACCGGCGCCACCGGCAAGATCGCCTTCGACGAGAAGGGCGACCGCAAGGACGCCGAGATGACGATCTTCACCATGAAGGCCGGCAAGCTCGGCCCGATCGCCATCGTCAAGTCCGGCAAGACCATGACCTACGACGAGTTCATCAAGGGTATGAAGTAGCGGCTTTCGGCAAGTAAGTCGGACAAACGGCACCTATAGGGTGCCGTTTGCGTTTCTGCTAGGCTTGCGCCGGCGTGGATACCTTCCTGCAGCAGCTGGTGAACGGCCTCACTGCGGGAAGCGTTTACGCCGTGGTCGCGCTCGGCTACACCATGGTGTACGGCATCATCCAGCTGATCAACTTTGCCCACGGCGAAGTGGTCATGATCGGCGCCATGGTGGCTTTCACCATCATCAACGCGCTCGCGCCGACGGGGCTGCCGCCGCTCGTCGTGGTGCTTGTCGGCACCGGATGCGCAATCCCGGTGTGCATGGTAGTCGGCTACTCGATGGAGCGGCTCGCGTACCGGCCGCTGCGCAGCGCGCCGCGCCTGGCGCCCCTCATCACCGCGATCGGCGTATCGATCCTCCTGCAGCACCTGGCGATGCTGGTCTGGAGCCGCAACGTCCTGGCGTTTCCACAGATCATCGACAACACCAGCTACACGCTCGGCGGCGCGTCGATCACGAACGTCCAGCTCGCGATCATCGCGGTGTGCGTCGCGCTGATGGGAGGGCTCGCCCTGCTGGTGTACCGCACGCAGCTCGGCACCGCGATGCGCGCCACCGCGCAAAACCCGCACGTCGCTGGGCTGATGGGGGTCGACGTCAACCGCGTCATCGCCGCCACCTTCGTCATCGGCGCCGCGCTCGGCGCCGTCGCCGGCGTGCTGTACGGCACCTACTACGGCGTCGCCCAGTACACCATGGGCTCGATCCTCGGCCTGAAGGCTTTTTCCGCCGCGGTGCTCGGCGGCATCGGCAACATCCCGGGCGCCATGCTCGGCGGCGTGCTGCTCGGCCTGGTCGAAGCGCTCGGCGCCGGCTATATCGGTGACCTGTCGGACCTGTGCGCCTACGGCTGGATCGCCGACTTGATGGGCGAGCAGTGCGATGCCGGGCACTTCATCCTGTTCGGCTCGAACTACCAGGACGTCTTCGCGTTTCTCGTCCTCATCCTGGTGCTGGTGTTCCGCCCCTCGGGCCTGCTCGGCGAGCGGGTGGGGGATCGGGCATGAAAACACCGCACCGCCTTTGGCTGGGTACGGCGTTAATAGGTCTGACTCTATTGGCATTGCCGTTTGCGCTCGCGTACGCCGGGACCGCGTGGGTGCGAATCGCCAATTTCGCCATCCTGTACATCCTGCTCGCGCTCGGACTGAACATCGTCGTCGGCTTCGCCGGGCTGCTGGATCTGGGCTACATCGCCTTCTACGCGGTCGGGGCGTACACCTACGCGCTGCTCGCCAGCCCGCATTTCAATCTTCATCTGCCCTTCTGGGTGATCCTGCCGATCGGCGCCGGGCTCGCCGCGTTCTTCGGCCTGCTGCTCGGCGCGCCGACGCTCAAGCTGCGCGGCGACTACCTCGCCATCGTCACCCTCGGCTTCGGCGAGATCGTGCGCATTTTCCTCAACAACCTGTCGCGGCCGGTCAACATCACCAACGGCCCGCAAGGCGTCACCGGCATCGATCCGTTCCGCATCGACGGCCTCGATTTCTCGCAGTACCAGACGCTCCTCGGCCTCCAGTTCAGCGGACCGATCAAGTACTACTACCTGCTGCTCGCCGTGGTCATCGCCGTGATCATCATCAACCTCCGGCTGCAGAACTCGCGCATCGGCCGCGCCTGGGAAGCGATCCGCGAGGACGAGATCGCAGCCGCGGCGATGGGCATCAACACGCGCAACGTGAAGCTGCTCGCCTTCGCCATGGGCGCAAGCTTCGGCGGGCTGGCAGGCGGCATGTTTTCCGCCATGCAGGCCTTTATCTCGCCGGAGAGCTTCGTGCTGGTCGAATCGATCATGGTGGTCTCGATGGTCGTGCTGGGCGGCATGGGCAACATCTGGGGTGTGATTCTCGGGGCGCTGCTGCTGTCGTTCGTGCCCGAGATTCTGCGCTGGACCGTCCAGCCGGTGCAGGACGCGTTGTTCGGGCGCCAGCTGCTCGACCCCGAGGTGATCCGCATGATGATCTTCGGCCTCGCGCTGGTCCTGGTCATGCTCTTTCGCCCGGCAGGGTTGCTGCCCTCGGCGGTCAGGAAGCGCGAGCTCACGGGGCAAGGCGCTTGACGCTGCTCCGAGCCGATCGCATCACCAAGCGCTTCGGCGGCCTGCAGGCGCTTTCCGAAGTCTCGTTCTCCATCAGCGCCGGGGAAATTTTCGGGCTCATCGGCCCGAACGGCGCCGGCAAGACCACGCTCTTCAACGTGCTGACGGGACTTTACGCACCCGACGCCGGCGCGTTCCTGTTCGACGGCCACTCCCTGGCCGGCCTGAAGCCTCACCAGGTGGCCGCCGCGGGCATTGCGCGCACGTTCCAGAATATCCGCCTCTTCGCGAACTTGTCGGCGCTGGAGAACGTGATGATCGGCCGTCACGTGCGCAGCCATACGGGCGTCGTCGGCGCCGTGCTCAGGGACAGAAAGACCGTAGCAGAAGAAAGACAAATCGAAGCGCGCGCCGCGGAGCTGCTCGACTATGTCGGGATTCGCGGCCGCGCCAACGACCCCGCGGGCAGCCTGCCGTACGGCGACCAGCGACGTCTCGAGATCGCGCGCGCGCTCGCCACCGAGCCCAAGCTGCTCGCGCTCGACGAGCCGGCCGCCGGCATGAATGCGGCGGAATCGCTTGCCTTGCGGAAGCTCATTCAGGCAGTCCGGAAGAGCGGCGTCACCGTGCTGCTCATCGAGCACGACGTGCGCCTGGTGATGCAGGTGTGCGACCGCGTGCTGGTGCTGGATTATGGAGAAAAGATCGCCGAGGGCCCGCCTGCGCAAGTGCAGCGCGACCCCAAGGTCATCGAAGCCTATCTGGGGACGCCGAGTGCTGCTTGAGGTGAGGGGGCTGGAGGTCCGTTACGGCGGCATTCGGGCCGTCAAGGGGATCGACTTGGCGGTGGACGAAGGTGAACTGGTGTGCCTGATCGGCGCCAACGGCGCGGGCAAGACCTCGACCCTGAAGGCGCTCTGCCGGCTGATCCCGTCGCGCGCCGGCACGCTGCGCTATCGCGGGGAAGACATCAGCACTTCACCGGTGCACTCGCTGCCGCGCAAGGGGCTGGTGATGGTGCCCGAGGGCCGCGGCATCTTCCGTCAGCTCACCGTGGAAGAGAACCTCGCCATGGGCGCCTACGCGCTCGGCGGCGGCGACCCGGAGCCCCAGTACGCGAGCTTTCCGCGCCTGCGGGAGCGCCGCAAGCAGATCGCCGGCACGCTTTCCGGCGGCGAGCAGCAGATGCTCGCCATGGCGCGCGCCCTGATGACGCGGCCGAAGCTGCTTCTGCTGGACGAGCCGTCAATGGGCCTCGCGCCGCTCATGGTGGCGAAGATCTTCGAGATCGTGCGCGAGATCGCGCGGCAGGGCGTGACAATCCTGCTGGTGGAGCAGAACGCGCGGCTCGCGCTGGAGCTTGCCGGCCGCGGCTACGTCATGGAATCCGGCGCGATCACGCTCGCCGGCAAGGCCGGCGACTTGCTGAATGACTCCAAGGTGCGCGAGGCCTACCTGGGCGAAGGCGTCGCGTGACGCGGCGCATCTGATTTCTCGCGTTGTCCTGTTTTTGTCGCGTTGTCTCATCTTGTCGCGCGGTCCCGACAGCCGGATCGTCGCACCGGAGAAATCCTTCCTTGTCGTATTTTTTTTCCGGCGCCGATAATCGAGGCGACGTCGGGAAAGAAAACGACGCGTAGCCAAGAAATACAGTCGGGGGGAAGGGAGAACGCCTGTGAAAACCAGGTTCGCACTTCCGTTGCTGCTGGCCTCCGTAGCTGCTGTTTTCTTTCTCTTCCAAGTCGAAACCGCGTCCTCGCTCGATCCGGTGGCCAGCGATCCCGGAGTGCGCGTCGGCACCCCGGACGCCGGCGATCCCATCGCGGGCCTGAGCACGGCCGAGCTCGCGATCTTCCAGGTCGGCAAAGACGAGTTCGAACAAGTGGAAAGCATCGACGAAGGCCTGGGGCCGAGGATGAACCTCGACGCTTGCGCCGGTTGCCATGCGCAGCCGGCAACGGGCGGCACGAGTCCGTCCGCCAATCCCCAAGTGGCGTTCGCGAGCGCGAACGGCGCGACCAACCGCATTCCGCCGTTCATCCGGGCGGATGGGCCGGTGCGCGAGGCGAGGTTCGTCAGGAACCCGGACGGAACGCGGGACGGCGGAGTCCACGCCTTGTTCACGCTCGCCGGCCGGGCCGATGCGGCGGGATGCGCGCTGGAGCAGCCCGACTTCGACGCGCAGCTCGCGCTCGACAACGTGATCTTCCGGATTCCGACTCCGGTGTTCGGCGCGGGCCTGATCGAGCAGATCCCGGACAGGGTGATTCTCGCGAACCAGGCGAGCCACGCATTCCTCAAGGCTGCGCTCGGCATCTCCGGGCGGACGAACCGCAACGGCAACGACGGCACGATCGCGCGTTTCGGATGGAAGGCGCAGAACAAGTCGCTGCTGCTGTTCTCCGGCGAGGCCTACAACGTCGAAATGGGGATCACCAACGAGCTGTTCCAGACCGAGCGCGACGAGATTGCGTTGTGCCAGTTCACGCGGGGCCCCAATAACCTGACCAACGTCGACGCCGCTACGCCGCTGGAGGTGCTCAGCGCGATCGAGAGGTTCGCCTTCTTCCAGCGCTTCCTCGCTGCTCCGACGCCTTCCCCCGATACGCCGGGAGGCGCGGCGTCCATTGCGAGCGGCCGCAGCCTGTTCGTGAACGTCGGCTGCGCGCTGTGCCACACGCCCGCGCTCCACACGGGCCGCGCCGGCGTCGCGGCGTTGCGGCATCAGCAGGTCAACCTGTTTTCCGATCTGCTGCTGCACGACATGGGGGTGGGGCTGGCGGACGGCATCTTGCAGGGGCAGGCCGGCCCGAGGGAATTTCGCACCGCACCGCTGTGGGGACTGGGACAGCGCATCTTTTTCCTGCATGACGGGCGGACTTCCGACGTCGCGGTGGCGATCCAGGCGCACCGCAGCTTTGGCTCCGAGGCGAATGCGGTGGTGAGAAACTTCAACTACCTCTGGGAGAGCCAGAAGCAGGACATTTTTAATTTCCTGCGTTCGCTGTAGCTCGCCTGTCACGCCGCCAGGTCGGCGGCGGTGGTGAAAGAGTCGGCAAAGAACTCGTCTTCGGGCAGCCCGCACTGCAGGGTGAAGTCGCGCCGCGACGCGTCGACCATCACCGGCACGCCGCAGGCGTAAACCTGGTGGCCCGACAGGTCGGGAAAGTCTTCCATCACCGCGCGGTGAACGAAGCCGGTGCGCGAGCTCCACTGGTCCTCGGGCAGCGCGTCCGAGATCACCGGGATGTAGCGAAAGCCCGGGTGCTCGGCGACCCACTTGAGCGGCAGCTCGTTCATGTACAGGTCTCGCGGGCGCCGCCCGCCCCAGTACAGCACCATCGGCCGCGCCACGCTTTTATGAAAGGCGTGCTCGATGATCGACTTGATGGGAGCAAAGCCGGTGCCCGAGGCGACGAACACGATCGGCTTCACCGACTCCTCGCGCAGGAAAAAAGTGCCGAGCGGCCCCTCGAAGCGCAGGATGTCGCGCTCCTTCATCCTGCCGAAGACGTGGTCGGTGAACGAGCCGCCCGCCACGCGCCTTACGTGAAGCTGGATCAGCTCGTCGTCGTGCGGCGAGTTGCCCATCGAGAAGCTGCGCCGCGCGCCGTCCTTGAGCAGAAACTCGATGTACTGGCCGGCGAGAAATTGCAGCCGCTCGTTGGCGGGGAGTTTGAAGTAAAGAATCATGACGTCGTCGGCGAGCCGCTCCATCTTCTGCACGCGGCAGGGCAGCGTCTTGATCGCGATGTCCTTCGCGGCGCCGATGGTGCGCGCCTCGATCACTACGTCGGTGAGCGGCTTCGCCTGGCAGAACAGCGCCTTGCCCTGCGCCTTCTCGGCATCGGGCAGCGCCTTCTTCTGGTACACGCCGTAATCGATGCTGCCTTCAAGGAGCCTGCCCTTGCAGCTGCCGCAGGCGCCGTTCCTGCAGCCGTAGGGCAGGACGAAGTGCTGGCGCAGCGCCGCGGCGAGGATCGCCTCGCCTTCCTCGACGTCGAACTGGTGACCGCCGGGCTGCAGCGTGACCCTGCGT
>DATILQ010000260.1:0-30600 GCA_035476235.1 Burkholderiales bacterium | reverse complement strand
GCGCTGCCGAGCTCCGGCGCGGACAGCACGGCGAGCACCTGCCCTGCCTTCACCTGATCGCCGGGGCGCACCGCGATCGACAGCACCTTGCCCGCGAAAGGCGTATACACGCGCGCCGTGCGGTCCTCGTCCCAGACCAGGCGCCCGTTGAAGCGCAGCACTGCTTCGTGCTGCGGCTCGGCGCTCCCCGTATGGATGGAGCTGAGCTGCGGGCTCGTCGGCTCGAAGATGACTGTGTTCCGGTCGACGCGCGGCGGCGGCACCGCCGGCTTCTCGGCGGCCTGATTGCAACCGGAGAGGATCGCGGCCAGCAGCAGACCCGGAAACATTCTCATCGGCCGCCCAGTTGCTCGGCCGTCGACAGGCTGGCGCGCCACGCGGCGAGCGCCTTGGCGTAGTCGGCCCGCGCGCTCACCGCTTCGAGCTGCACGGCGCGCAGCGTGCGCCGCGCGTCCAGGACTTCGAGCACCGAAGTGGCGCCGCGCAGGAAGGCGAACTCGGCCGCCTGCGCACTGCGGCCGGCAGCGCCGAGCAGCGAGCTCTCGTAGCGCTCGAGCCGCTCTGCGGCGGCGTTCAGGTCGCTCGCGGCGCGGCGCAGCTCGATGCCGGCGACCGCCCGCGCGCGCTCCAGGGCGTCGAGCGCGGCATAGCGGTCGACCTCGGCCTTCTGGATGTCGCCCGAAAAATCGTAACCGGTGAACAGCGGAAGCGCGACGCCGAAGCCGATCGAGTTGATGGGAACGCTGCCCGGAAAGCGCTCGTACTGAGCGCCGATGACGAAGTCCCGGGTACGCTGGGCCTTGGCGAGGTCGCGCTGCTTTTCCGCCGCCTCGACTCTGGCCTGCGCTGCCAGCACATCGGGGCGCGACTCGATGGCCTGCTCGAGCGCGGCGGGGTCGGTCCGCTCCGCGGCGGGCCAGGGATCCGTGGCACGCAGCTCGCCGGCGCCGGCTTCCGCGCCGATCATGTAGCCGAGCGCAAACTGCGTGCGCACAAGCTCCGCCCGCACCGCCCGCGCGTCGTTCTGTGCCCGCTCATAATCGACCTGTACCTTGGCGACGTCGGCCGGCGCGAGATCGCCGGCCTTGAGCCGCGCCTGCGCCGCCGCAAGGGTTCCGGTAAATAGCTGTGCCGTGTCGGCGAGTACTACCACCTTCTCCTGTACCTGCTTCAGGTCGAAGTACGCGGCGCGCAGCGCGGCAAGCTGCTGTCTGAGCACATCGAGTGAATCGTTTTCGGCCGCCTTCTGCAATCCGGAGGCGACGTCGAGCCGCAGCCCGCGCTTGTCGCCGCGCTCGAAGGGCTGATCGATCCTGAATACCGTATCGACGTGCTTCTGGCCGAAGCTGCCCCCTCCAATGCCGGGGTTCGTGTTGATTTCACTGCTATTGATCGAAAAAGTGGCATTCGGCCGCGCTCCAGCGATCAGCCGCTGCGCCTGTGCCGACTCGACATTGCGACGCGCCGCCCTCAGCTCGCGGTTGTGCGCGGCCAGCAGCTTTTCAGCCTCCGTCAGCGACAGATCGCGAGCGTCGCACGGCGTTCCCGCCGACGCGAGCGCGACCCCAAAAGCCAACGCCACCCGAAATTCCCCCCGGATCATCGGAATGGCGAAGATACGGACCGGCCATGTCCACACCCTTGCAGCAACCTTGCCGGAAGCTGACGCTGCGCCGCAACATCGCGGTGGGTGAACGGCTTAGCTACGACGAATGTTCCCTCGCAAGCCCAGGATGCGCGCCAGCCTGCTTGCGGTTCCACCAGCCGCCGCCGAGGGCCTGGAACAGCGCTGCGGTATCCGCGTAGCGGTTGGTGCGCGCCTGAGCGAGGTTGATGACCGCCTGCTGGTACATCTGCTGGGCGTTGAGCAGCGCAAGGTAGTTGACCTGGCCAACCTGCAGCTGCTTCGTTACCAGATCGAGAGTCACCTTCGCAGCGCGCTCCGAGTTCACCCCCGCTTTGAGGGCCTCGGCATCGGCCTGCAAAGCGTAGAGCGCGTCGGCTACGTTCTGAAACGCGCCGATCACCGTGCTGCGATATTGCGCCGCGGCCTGATCGAAGGCCGCTTCGGCGGCGCGTTTCCTGTGCAGCAGGGTGCCGCCAGCGAAGATCGTCTGCGTGACGCTGCCGGCAACGCTCCAGAAGGGGTTGCCGTTTGCGAACATCTGGCTGAACTCGGTTGCCACGCCGCCCTTGACCGCGGTGATATTGAACTGCGGCAGCATGTTCGCCGTGGCGACGCCGATTTCGGCGCTCGCGGCATGCAGCTGCTCCTCGGCGGCGCGCACGTCCGGGCGTTGCTCGACGAGCCTGGAGGGCAGGCTTACCGGCAATTCATCGGGCAGGCGCAGTGCTGTCAGCTCGAAGGCCTCCCCGGACCCCTCTGCCGGGAAACGCCCTGCCAGAGCCGCGAGCTGGTTGCGCGTCTGCTCCAGCTGCTTCTGCAGCGGCGCCAAAGCCAGTTGAGCCTGCGCAAGCGCGGACTCCTGCGCCGCGACCTCGAGACCCGCCACCAGCCCGGCGGCGAACTGGCGCCGCAGCAACTCAAGCGACTTGGCGTTGATCGCAATGATGTCCCTGGCCGCGGCGATCTGCGAGCGTAGCCCCGCTTCTTGGACGGCCGCTGCCACGACGTTCGAGCTCAGGGTGAGGTAGGCCGCCTCCAGCAGAAAGCGCTGCGAATCCGCTTGCGCCTGCAGCGACTCGACCTGCCGCCGCAGGCCGCCGAACACATCCGGCGCATAGCCCACCGTGATCTGGGCAGTATGCAGGTTGAACAGGGTATCGTTTGAACTCAACGCCGGCGAGAGGCTGGCCGAGGTTCTCTGCCGCGTACGCGCGTAACTGCCCTCGACGGTGGGGTAGTAATAGCCCTGTTGCGCATAGACGAGCTCCTGCGCCTGGCGCAGCGCCGCCTGCGCCGCCTGAACTGTCGGGTTGGCCTTCAGCGCTTTCTCGATCAGGGCGTTCAGCTGCGGCGACTGGAACAACGTCCACCAATCGGCGGGGATGTCTCGATCCCGCAGGAATTTCTGCTCTTCGCCGCCGGGAACCTCGGCCAAGGCGGTCTTCTCCGGCAGCGGCTCTCGCGTGTAGCCGTCGACCCCCGGCGCCTCGGGGCGTTTGAAGTCGGGGCCGACCGCGCATCCCGAGAATAAGCCCGTGACCGCCAGCGCTGCGATCGCCAAATATCGGTGAGCTCTCATTCGCCGCCCCCGGCCTCCATGTCAGCCCGATCGCGCTTGGAGAGGAACACCACGCACAGCGCCGGCACGACGACCAGGAGCATGATGGGGCCGATCAAGAGCCCGCCGACGACCACCGTCGCGAGGGGCCGCTGCACCTGGCTGCCGATGCCGGTCGAGATCGCGGCGGGCAACAGGCCGATGCACGCAGACAATCCGGTCATCAGTACCGAGCGCATGCGCTGGGATGCGGCGTGGAACATGGCTTCGACGGTATGCATGCCCGACTCGCGGACCTCATTGTAGTAGCCGATCAGCAAAATGCCGTTCATGACCGAGATCCCGAACACCGAGATGAAGCCGATTGCGGCGGAAATGCTGAAGTCGAGGCCGGCCACGTAAAGCGCGAGCAGACCCCCCGCGATCGCGAACGGAATGCCGCTCAAGGCGAGCAGGCTGTCGTGAAAGGAGTTGAACAGCCCATAGAGCAGAATCACGATGAAAAGGAGGCTGACCGGGACGATGATGGCGAGCCGTGCCTTCGCCTTCTGCAAGGAGCCGAACTCGCCGGCCCAGTCGATCCGGAACCCCTCCGGAAGCTTGACCTTGCGCGCGACCTGCGCCTGGGCATCGGCAACCGTGCTCCCCAGGTCGCGGCCGCGGACGCTGAATTTGATGGGAACGTAGCGCTGGTTGCTCTCCCGGTAGATGTAGGAGGCACCGGTGTCGAGACTGATCGTCGCCAGCTCTCTCAAGGGTACGTAACCGTTGGCGCCGCTCGCGCTCTGGTAGCCGACCTTGAGGTTGCGAACCGCGTCGAGCCGGTCCCGGTACTCGGGCGCCAGGCGAACGATCAGCGAGAATCGACGCTCGCCTTCCAGAATGACGGTCGCCTCGGTGCCCGCGAGCGCGGCCTGTATGACGCTGTTGATGTCGCCGGTGTTGAGGCCGTAGCGCGCCGCCTTTGCACGGTCCACCGTGATGTTGAGGTTCGGCTGCCCCAGGACGCGGAAGATGCCCAGATCGCTCACCCCCTTCACCTCGTCCGCGACGGCGAGGACCTCGGTCGCGATCCGCTCCAGGATCGCCAGGTCCGTGCCGATGACCTTGACCGAGTTCGAGCCTTTGACGCCGGACAGCTGCTCCTCGATGTTGTCCTGGATGTACTGCGAGAAGTTAAAGGTGATGCCGGTGAACTCGTCGGCGAACTCCTTCTGTATCTGCTCGATCAGCTTGTCCTTCGTCAAACCGCGCGTCCATTCGTCGAACGGCTTCAGCGGGGCAAAGAGCTCGACGTTGAAGAAGCCCGCCGCATCGCTGCCGTCATCGGGTCGTCCATGCTGCGAGACGACGGTGATGACTTCCGGATGGCCGCGCAGAATCTTGCGCATGCGCTCGGTGAACGGTTCCCCCGCTTCCAGCGAGATGGTCGGCGGCAGTGCCGCCCGGATCCATAGATTGCCCTCTTCGAGGTGCGGAAGAAACTCGGTGCCCAGCCGCAGCGCCAGCGAGCCCGTGACCGTGAGGAACAGCACGCCGAGCCCCACCACGACGCTGCGGTGTGAAAGCGTCCAGCGAAGGATCCGCTCGTAGACCGAGTGCACGGTTCGCACCATGACCGTCTCGGTCTCGCGAACATGCTCAGGCAGGAGATACGAAGCGAGGACCGGGGTGATGGTAAAGGTGGCGAGCAAAGCGCCGGCGAGCGCGTAGGCGTAGGTTCTCGCCATGGGGTTGAAGATCTGCCCTTCGACACCCTGCATGGTGAACAGCGGAACGAATGCCGCGACCGTGATGGCGGTGGAGTAGAACACCGCCTTGTTCACCTGCACGGCGCTGGCGAAGATCATCTGCAGCCGCTCGCTCCAGCCCAGCGCCTCGCTGCTCCCGAGCTGCAGCTTGAGAAACTCGCGCCGCCTGTCCCCGCTCAATTGGTAATTGCGAAAGACGTTCTCGATGAGAATCACGCATGCATCGACGATGATGCCGATGTCCACGGCCCCCACCGAGAGCAGATTCGCCGAGTCTCCGAGCGAGACCAGAATGATCACCGTGAAGAACAAGGCGAAGGGAACGTTCGCGCCGACGATGATGGCGCTGCGCAGGTCGCCGAGGAAAATCCACTGGATGAGGAACACCAGCAGGCAACCGAACAAAAGGTTGTGCAGCACCGTGCGGGTGGTGACCGAGGTCAGCGCGCCCCGGTCGTAATAGGGAACGGCGCGCACTCCCGGCGGAAGGGAGCCGTCGCTGTTGATCTTCTCGATCTCGGCCTCGACGCGTGCCAGGACCTCGTTCGTCTTCTGCGAGCGGTGCATGATCACGATGCCGGTGACGACGTCGTCCTCGTCGTCGCGGCCGGCCTTGCCGAGCCTGGGCAAATATCCGACCGACACGCTTGCCACATCCTTGACCAGCACCGGGATCCCGCCCGGCTGCGAGGTGAGCACGACGTTCTCGATGTCCTCGACTTTCTGTATCAGGCCGAGGCCGCGAACGTTGACCGACTGCTGGCCGACATTGATCGTTCTCCCGCCGACGTTCTCGTTGGCGTTGCCAAGCGCGGTGAGCACCTGCTGCAGCGTGATGTTGTAGGCATCGAGCTTGTGCAGATCGATCTCCGCGTCGTAGCTCTTCGTCGTGCCGCCCCAGGTCACCACCTGGATCACGCCCGGCACCGTGAGGAAGCGGCGCTGCAGCACCCAGTCCTGGACAGTGCGCAGGTTGGTCAGGCCGAAATGCGGGGGCCCCACGACCTGGTAGCGGAAGATCTCGCCCACCAGGCTCGAGCCCTGGATCGTCGGCTGCACATTGTTCGGCAGGTTGACGCGCTGCTGCAGGTTGATCGCCGCCTGCGTATAGGCGGTGTTGTAGTCGACGCCGTAATTGAACACGACACGCACGAACGAAAGGCCGTAAAACGAGGTCGATCGTATGACGTCCACGCCGGGCGTCGTGGCGAGGCCGATCTCCATCGGGATCGTGTAATAGCGCTCCATCTCCTCGGCGGAAAGACCGGGCGCCTGCGCGGTAATTTCCAGGATCACCGGGGCCGGATTCGGATAGGCTTCGATATTGAGCTTCGAAAAGGCGGCGAGGCCGCCCCCGACCAGGACCACGAGGAGCAGGATGACAATCGGGCGGCGCGTCAGCGCCAAGGCGACCAAGGCTTTCAGCATTCGGCCGGGCTCACCGCGATGCCGCCGTAAAGGCGTTGCTGAGGAACAGCGCGTCCTCGGTGGCGACCCTCTCGCCGGGCTTCAACCCGTCGAGAATCTGTTGCAGCCCGTCCTGCTGCAGGCCGACTTTGACGCTGCGCCTGACGAGGCGTCTGGCCTCGGTGTTCACCCAGACGGTCATGGTGCCGTCGCCCTCCCGCACCACGCCCGAGAGCGGAACCGCCGGGGAACGCACGATCCGGCCGGTGCGTATCTGGAACGTAGCGAACATTCCTGGCCGCAGCTCATGCTTTGGGTCGCGCACTTCCGAGCGGACGAGGAGTCGGCGCGTACTGGGGTCCACCGAAGCGCCGATGTTGACGATCTGTCCGCGAAACAGCCGGCCCGGATAAGCCTTCACGTCTACGGCCACCTCCTGGCCAAGCTGTAGAAGCGGAAAATCCGTCTCGGCGACGTTGGCGAGCATCCACATTGTCGACACGTCGGCGACGGTGTACGGCGCCGGCGTACTGCCCGGCTGCACGAACAGGCCGGGAGCGGCGTTGCGGGCGGTGATACGGCCGGTGATCGGGCTGTGCACCGCCAGCACGGAATCCACCTTGCGCTCCGCCACGACGCGGTCCATTTCGGCATCGGTCTTGCCGAAAATGCGCAGGGCATCGCGCGCCGCCCGCAACGCCCCCTCGGCGGCCTGCTGGTCGGCGACCGCCTGGTCGAGGTCCTTCTGGGAAACGCCCTGCACTTCGTAGAGCTGCCTCGCGCGCTCCCGGGCTCGGGTAGTGACGTTGAGCGTTCCCGCCGCGGAGATGAGCTTCGATTCCGCCTCGAGAAGGTCCGGATTGTCGATCGTGAACAGGGTCGCGCCCTTCTGGACGTCGTCGCCCGCCTTTGCAAAGAGCGAGATGATTCTCCCCGAGAACGGCGCAAACACCTGCACCGACATTTCCTGGTTGAAGTCGATGTTGCCGACTGCCTCGCGCTGGATCTTGAAGTCGCGCTCACCGACTGGCTCGACGTTGAATTTCTCGAACTCTTGAGGAGAAAGATCGATGCTTTGCGCCGCCGCCGAGACGCTCAAGGCTCCGCCGGGCGCCTTGCCGGCCGATCCGTTGCCTTTCTCGGTTTTCGCCGAGGGAGGCGCGCTGCCTTCCGCGGGCTGCTCGCCGCTGGGCCAGGCCCCGTAAGCGGCAATGAGCACTACCGCAGCGGTCGCTGCGCCGAGCGCCGCAGATTTCTTGTCAATCTTCATTGATTCCCCTAAGCGGGCACGATAGGGCCGCGCATTGTCCCAGCCCTTGCAACAGGCTTGCCTTGGATTGACGCTGCGCCGCAACATTGCGGTGCGTGAACGGCTTAGCTACGATGAATGCTCCCTCGCAAGCCCAATAAATCCCCTGAAGGAGGCAGCATGTCGGTCAAGGTATCCATGAAGGTCAACGGCAAGCCGGTCTCTGCCGACCTCGAGGCGCGGACCCTGCTGGTGACCTTCATCCGCGAGCAACTGCGGCTCACCGGCACCCATGTCGGCTGCGATACGGCGCAGTGCGGCGCCTGCACCGTCCTGATGAACGGCAAGGCGATCAAGAGCTGCTCGATCGTCGCCATGCAGGCCGAGGGCGCCGACATCCTCACCATCGAAGGCGTGGCCAAGCCCGACGGCACGCTGCACCCGATGCAGGCGGCGTTCAAGGAGAACCACGGCCTGCAATGCGGCTTCTGCACGCCCGGCATGGTGATGAACGCGCTCGACTTCGCCAAAAGCCACCCCGACCCGACCGAGGAGGAAGTGCGCGACAGCCTCGAAGGCAATTTGTGCCGCTGCACCGGCTACCACAACATCGTCAAGAGCATCATGGCCGGCGCGCGTGCGATGGCAGGCAAGCCATGACCGCCTCCCTGATCGGCGCGCGGATCCAGCGCAAGGAGGATTACCGCTTCCTCACCGGGGCCGGCCTGTACACCGACGACGTCGCGCTGCCGGGCCAGGCGTACGCGGCGTTCGTGAGATCGCCTCACGCGCACGCCAGGATCAGGAAAATTGCCGCGGACCAGGCGAAAAAGTCTCCGGCAGTGCTTGCGGTCTATACGGGCGCCGATCTGGCGGCGGCGAAGGTGGGTGGCCTGCCCTGCGGCTGGCTGATCACCGACGTCAACGGCCAGCCGATGAAGGAGCCGCCGTACCCGCCGCTCGCGCAAGGCAAGGTGCGGCACGTCGGCGAGCGCGTCGCGGTAGTGATCGCCGAATCGCTCGCCCAGGCGAGGGATGCCGCCGAGCTCATCGAGGTGGATTACGAAGTCTTGCCGGCGCTCGTCGACCCTGTAAAAGCCAAAGGCGCGCCGCCGATTCATGAAGCGGCGCCGGACAACACCTGCTACGTCTGGGCGCTGGGCGACAAGGCGGCGGTCGACAGCGCGTTTGCCAAGGCGGCGCACGTCACCAAGCTCGATTTCGTCAACAACCGCCTGATACCGAACGCGATCGAGCCGCGCGCGGCCAACGCTACGTACTCGCGCGCCGAGGCAGGGTATACGCTTTATGTCGCGAGCCAGAACCCGCACGTGGAGCGGCTGCTGATGACCGCCTTCGTGCTGGGGCTGCCCGAGAACAAGGTGCGCGTGGTCGCGCCCGACGTCGGCGGCGGCTTCGGCTCGAAGATCTACCTCTATCCCGAGGACGTGGTGGTCACCTGGGCAGCCAAGCAGCTCAACCGCCCCGTGAAGTGGACCGCCGAGCGCACCGAGTCCTTCGTCTCGGACGCGCATGGCCGCGACCACGTGACCACGGCGGAGCTCGCGCTGGACCGGGACGGCAGGTTCCTCGCCCTGCGCGTGCGCACGACGGCGAACCTCGGAGCGTATCTCTCGACCTTCGCGTCGTGCATCCCGACCATCCTGTACGCCACGCTCCTCGCCGGACAGTACACGACGCCGCTCATCCACTGCGAGGTCACCGCGGTGTTCACCAACACCACGCCGGTGGACGCCTACCGCGGTGCGGGGCGCCCTGAAGCGACCTACGTCGTCGAGCGGCTGGTCGAAACCGCTGCGCGCGAAATGAAGCTCGACCCGGCCGGCATCCGCCGCAAGAACTTCATCCGCCAGTTTCCCTACCAGACGCCGGTCGCGCTGTGCTACGACACCGGAAACTACGAGGCGACCCTCGATGCGGTGATGAAGATGGCGGACGTCGCGGGGTTCAAGCAGAGAAAGGAAGAATCCCTCAGGAAGGGCAGGCTGCGCGGCCTGGGGTACGCCTGCTACATCGAGGCCTGCGGCATCGCCCCGTCGAACGTGGCCGGAAGCCTCGGCGCGCGCGCCGGTCTTTTCGAGGCCGGAGAGATCCGCGTGCATCCGACCGGCACCGTGACCGTGTTCACCGGCTCGCACTCGCACGGCCAGGGGCACGAAACGACGTTCGCGCAGGTGGTCGCCGATCGACTCGGCCTGCCGATGGAAAACGTCGACATCGTGCACGGCGACACTTCGAAGGTGCTGTTCGGCATGGGCACCTACGGCTCGCGCTCCATCGCGGTCGGCGGCACGGCGATCGTGAAGGCGCTCGACAAGATCATCGCCAAGGGGAGGAAGATCGCCGCGCACCTGCTCGAGGCAGCCGAGGCGGACATCGAGTACGACCGCGGCGTGTTCAAGGTGGCGGGCACCGACAAGCAGAAGACCTTCGGCGAGGTGGCGTTCGCGGCCTACGTGCCGCACCACTACCCGCTCGACAAGCTCGAGCCCGGCCTCAACGAGAACGCGTTCTACGACCCGACGAACTTCACCTTCCCCGCGGGCAGCTATGTCTGCGAGGTCGAGGTGGACCGCGACACCGGCGCAACGCAGGTCGTCGCCTTCACCGCGGTGGACGACTTCGGCAAGGTCATCAATCCGATGATCGTCGACGGTCAGGTGCACGGCGGGCTGGCGCAGGGCATCGGGCAGGCGCTCACCGAAGGCTGCCGCTACGACAGCGCCGGGCAGCTGCTCACCGGATCATTCAGCGACTACGCCATCCCTCGCGCAGGCGACGTGCCGCTGTTCAAGCTCGACACGCGCGAGACGCCCTGCACGCACAACCCGCTCGGCGTGAAGGGATGCGGCGAGGCGGGCGCGATCGGGGCGCCGGCGGCGGTGATGAACGCGATCACCGACGCCCTCGGCGTGAAGGACCTCCCGATGCCCGCCACGGCGCAGACCGTGTGGCGCTCGATGCACAAGGCAGCCTAGGAGAATAGCGATGCATGCCTTCGAATATCACCGGCCTTCGAACGTGAAGGACGCCGTCGCCCTGGTCTTGAAGAAGGAGGAAGGCAGATACCTCGCCGGCGGCCAGAGCCTGGTGCAGGCGATGAAGCTGCGCCTGTCGTCGCCGACCGATCTCATCGATCTCAACGCGATCAGCGACCTGAAGGCGCTGAAGACGGAGAGCAATGCGGTGACGATCGGAGCGATGGTTCGGCACGCCGAGGTGGCCGCCTCGAGCGGCGTGAGGAAGGCGATTCCCGCGCTCGCCGCGCTTGCCGGCATCATCGGCGACCGGCAGGTCAGGCACATGGGCACGATCGGCGGCTCGCTCGCCAACAACGACCCGGCGGCCGACTACCCGGCGGCCGTGCTTGCCCTGGGCGCCACCATCGTCACCAGCAAGCGCAAGATCGAGGCCGATCAATTCTTCAAGGGCCTGTACGAAACCGCGCTCGAGCCGGGGGAGCTGATCACTGCGGTCTCGTTCCCGGTCCCGCAGCGCGCCGCCTACATGAAGTTCAAGAACCCGGCGTCGCGCTTCGCCATCGTCGGCGTATTCGTCGCCGACTTTGGCGGCAAGGTGCGGGTCGGCGTGACCGGAGCCGGGCCCTGCGCGTTCCGCCAGACCGACATGGAGAAAGCGCTCGCCTCGAAGTTCGCGCCCGAGTCGGTCGCCAGCATCAAGGTGAAGGCCGACGGCCTCAACAACGACCTGCACGCGAGCCCGGAGTACCGCGCGCACCTGATCAGCGTCATGGCCAAGCGCGCCGTCGCGGCGGCGCTGAAATAAACCGTTCATGGCTCGCCCGCTGCCGAGCTCCATCGACGAAACGCAGAAGCTCCTCGCTGCAGGCGACTACGTCGCCGATCGCAGCCTCGCCACCTCTCTTTTCCTCGCCCTCGCCATGCGCCGGCCGCTGTTCCTGGAGGGCGAGGCCGGGGTCGGCAAGACCGAGATCGCCAAGGTCATCGCCCAGGGCCTGGGCCGGGAGCTCATCCGCCTGCAGTGCTACGAGGGGCTGGACATCGCGCAGGCTGCCTACGAGTGGAACTACTCGCGGCAGATGATCGAAATCCGGCTGGCGGAAGCCGCGGGGGAGAAGTCGAAGGAGAAACTCGCGGCCGACATTTACTCCGAGAAATTCCTGATCAAAAGACCTCTGGCGCGCGCGCTGGAAGGCCATTCGCCGGTCCTGCTCATCGACGAGCTCGACCGCACCGACGAGCCCTTCGAGGCCTACCTGCTCGAGGTGCTGTCGGACTGGCAGATCACGATTCCAGAGGTCGGCACGCTGCGCGCGGCCGAGCCGCCGATCGTGATCATCACCTCTAACCGCACGCGGGAGATCCACGACGCCGTGAAACGGCGCTGCTTCTACCACTGGGTGGATTTCCCTGACGCGCAGCGCGAGCTCGAGATCCTGCACCGCAAGGCGCCGAAGGCGCGCGAGGCGCTGTCCAGGGAAGTGGTCGCTTTCGTGCAGCGGCTGCGAAAAAGCGATCTGTTCAAGCTGCCGGGGGTCGCCGAGACGATCGACTGGGCGAACTGCCTGGTGGCGCTCGACCGCGTCGCGCTCGATCCCGAAACCGTGAACAACACGCTGGGCGTGCTGCTCAAGTACCGCGACGACCTGGAGAAAGTCGCCGGCGAGGAAGCCGCGCGCCTGGTCGGCGAGGCGAGGGCCGCGGCTGCCGCCTGAGCATCGCATGAGGCGATGAGCGAAGGCCGGCTGGCGGAGAACGTCATGCATTTCGCCCGCCTGTTGCGGGCGGCCGGCCTGCGCATCGGTTCGGACCGGGTGATCGACTGCGTGCGCGCGCTGGAGATCACCGGCGCGAATCACGAAGTCATGCGGCGCGACGACTGGTACTGGACCATGTCGGCAGTGCTCCTGTCGCGGCAGGAGCAGCGGCCGATCTTCGACCAGGCGTTCCAGATCTTCTGGCGCGACCCCAAGCTCACCGAGAGGATGATGCAGATGCTGCTGCCGCAGGCCTACGGCCGCGCCGCAAGACCCGAGCAGCAGCAAAGCCAGCGCCTCACCGACGCGCTCTTCAACCAGCAGCGCGAGGCGCGCGAGAAGGAGGCGCAGCGCCTGGACATCGAGGCGCGGCTCACTTTCTCGTCGCGCGAGGTGCTGCAGCGCATGGACTTCGACACCATGTCCGCCGCGGAGCTCGCCGAGGCGAAAAAAATGATCGCCCGGCTGCGTCTGCCGCTGCCGATGATACGCACCAGAAGATTCCGGCCCGAGCGCGCCGGCCGGCGCATCGATCTGCGCGCCACGCTGCGCGAGTCGCTGCGCGAAGGCGGCGACATCATCCCGCTGGTGCGCGCGGCGCCCGGTGAGCTGCATCCGCCGCTGGTCGTGCTGTGCGACATCTCGGGCTCGATGAACCCGTATTCGCGGATGTTCCTGCATTTTCTCCACGCCATCACCAACGACCGCGACCGGGTGAGCGTGTTCGTGTTCGGCACCCGGCTGACCAACATCACCCGGCAGCTGCGTCACCGCGATGTCGACGTGGCGATGGCCAGGGTCGCCGACGCGATCAAGGACTGGTCGGGCGGCACGCGCATCGGCGCCTCGCTGCGCGAGTTCAATTTCAAGTGGGCGCGCCGCACGCTCGGGCAGAACGCGTGCGTGCTGCTGGTCTCCGACGGCCTCGACCGCGAGGCCGGCGAGGGCCTCGGCGAGGAAATGGAGCGGCTCGCGAAATCGAGCCGCTACCTGGCGTGGCTCAATCCGCTCCTGCGCTACGACAAGTTCGAAGCGAGGCCGGCGGGCGTGCGCGCGATGCTGCCGCACGTCGATCTGTTCCTGCCGGTGCATAATCTGAAGAGCCTCGTCGACCTCGCAAGAACGCTGAACGGCCCCATGACCCGGCAAAATCAGGAGAAGCGCGCATGGAAATGAAGGGCGAGCAGCTGATCCCGGCGCCGCAGCAGGCGGTCTGGGACGCGCTCAACGATCCCGGGGTGCTGAAGGCCTGCGTGCCCGGCTGCGAGTCGATCGAGAAGAGCGGCGACAACGAGTATCAGGTGCTGATGGTGGCGCGCGTCGGCCCGGTGAGCGCCAAGTTCAAGGGCAGGCTGACGCTCTCCGACATCAACCCGCCCAGCTCCTACTCGATCTCCTTCGAAGGCCAGGGCGGCGCCGCGGGATTCGCGAAGGGCAGCGCCCAGGTGAAGCTGCTTTCGGAGGGAACTCATACCAAGCTGTCGTATGAAGTGAAGGCCAACGTCGGCGGCAAGCTGGCGCAGATCGGCTCGCGCCTGGTCGACGCGGCGGCGAAAAAAGTCGCCGACGATTTCTTCAGGAATTTCAAGGATAACTTTGCTTCTGCGGCGCCCAGCGACCCTGGTCTGCCCGACGTGTCGGACACGACGCTGCGTCTTTTCGCCGCGGGCGCGCTGCTGGTGTTTGGCGTTTCGATGTACTTCTTTCTCGCATAGAAATGGGTGTCGTCTCGCGCATGGACAAGGTGGTCAACGCGTTCGTCGCGCGCTGCGCATGGTTCCACCAGCCGATGACCCGGGGCCGCGCGCGCATGTTCGCGCTGCAGCACCGGCTCAACACGCGGCAGCGCAACTCCGTGCTCAAGCTCAAGGTGGCAACCAATTGCAGCGACTGGGACACCCGCCTGCGCATCATCCAGGCCTGTAGCGAGGAGGTGATCGCCGACCACCAGCACGGCGGCGGCCGCCCGCACTGGAAGATCCTCGAGGACCTCGGCCTGCGCATCGGCCTGAAGCGCCGCGAGCTGCAGGACGCGCAGCCGCTGCCCTCGACCGAGCTCGCCTGGGCGGCGTGGGAAGGGTTGATGGCGAATCGCCACTGGCTCGAAGGCATCGTCGCCAACACCTGCGCCGAGCGCATCAATGTGCCGGGCTACGGCAGCGGGCTGTTCAGAAGGCACGGCTGGTTCGGCATCGAGCGGCTGCGCTGGGCAAAGCTGTTCGGCCTCGCGGACGACGAGCTCGAGTTCTTCGAGCTGCACACCGAAGCCGACCTCGAGCACTCGAACACCGGCTGGCGCGCGGTGGAGAAATTCGCCAGGCAGCTGCGCATGGAAGACGCCGCGGTCAAGGCCTGCGAGCGCAACCTGTACGTGTGGGAGCACTATCTCAATGGGATCGCCGCGGCCGGGGATGCTTCGCGTTCTTAGGGGATTTCTGGCAGTCAGCGTTGCTCTGTTTGCGTCGGTCGCCGCCGGGCAGTACCCCTCCAAACCCGTCCGCCTGCTGGTGCCGATCCCGCCCGGCGGCGGGCCGGACCTGGTGGGGCGCCTCATCGCCGCGCGCCTGAGCGAGACGCTGGGCCAGCCGGTGGTGGTCGAGAACCGCGTCGGCGGCAACGGCATGGTGGCGGGCGAAGCCGTAGCGAAGGCCACGCCCGACGGGCACACGCTGCTGGTCGGCATGGACAGCCTGATCGCCATCAACCCGCATCTCTACGAGCGCATGCCGTTCGATCCGCTGACGGACCTGGCGCCGGTGTCGAGCCTGGTGTCGAACGGCTTCTTCCTGGTGGTGAATCCCCAGCTGCCGGTGCAGAGTCTCGCCGAGTTCATCGAGTACGCGAAGCGGGCGAACCCGCCCCTGCACTACGCCTCGGGCGGCAACGGCAGCCAGCACCACCTGACGATGGAACGGCTGAAGGGACGCGCCGGGATCGCGCTGGTGCATATCCCGTACAGGGGCGGCGCGCCGGCGACGACCGCGACCGTGTCCGGCGAAGTCGCGGCGATGATGTCGGGGACTTCCACCGCGCCGCAGATCAAGGCCGGGCGCCTGCGCGTGCTCGCGTACACCGGCCCGCAGCGCTCGAGCCTGCTGCCCGAGGTGCCGACCATCGCCGAAACCTACCCCGAATTCGAAATGACGCAGTGGTACGGCCTGTTCGCGCCGGCGGCGACCCCGGAGCTGGTGCTCTCGCGGCTGCGCGACGAGGTGAGCCGCATCCTCAGGGAGCCGGAGATCCGCGAGCGCCTGCACAACGCGGGCGGAGTGGAAGCCTGGATCACGACGCCCGGGGAATTTGCCGCGGCGATCCGCGACGATCACGCGAAGTACGCGCGCCTGGTGCGGGAAATCGGCGCGCGAATCGATTAAAGTGGCGGCATGTCCGCGCCCGAACGACGCCCTGCCGCGATCCTGTACGTCGAGCTGCGCAACTTCACGCGGCTCTCCGAAACCCTGGAGGCGCCGCAGGTGCTGCAGCTCGCCAACGAATTCTTCTCCTTCACGGGGAAGCACATCGGCGAGCGCGGCGGCCGCGTGCTGTCCCTGCATAACGATTCGCTGATCGCCTCGTTCAGCGGGGAAGACCGGCTGGAATTCAGCATTTACGCGCTCAAGGCGGCACAGCAGATCCAGCGCGAATTCGAGCCGATCGGCGAGCGCTGGCAGAACGACTACGCCCTGCCCGCCGCGGTGGCCCTCGGTCTGCACGTGGGCGACACCGTGTTCGGCATGGCGGGCCCCGACGACGGCCAGCAGTACGTCGCCTTCGGCGACTGCGTCAGCATCTCCGAGCGCCTGGTGCACCGCGCGCGCGCCGGCGAGATCGTGCTATCGCTTGCGTTCATGAGGGCGATCGGCGCCACGGTCAAGACGCTGGGGGCCGAGGAGCTGCCGCCGCTCGAGCTCGCGCGGCGGCCGCCGATCGCGATCTACGGCATGGTGCTCAACACGCGGCTGGACTTTACTTAGCGCCCAGGGCCTCGCGCATCGCCTGCGCGAGCGCTGCGGCGGGATGGGCGCCCGAGACGCCGAGCTTGCGGTCGAAGATGAAGGTCGGCACCGCGGAAATGCCCAGAGCGCGCATCTGTTCTTCCAGCGCAGCGACTTCCCTGGCGTCGGATTCCTGCGGCCAGCCTGAAACCCTGCTGCGCTGCGCGATTTCCTCCAGCACTTTCGGGTCGCCGACGTCTTTGCCTTCCTCGAAGTAGGCGCGGAAAAGCTCGTCGACCACCTTCTGCCCCTGGCCCTGGCGCTGGGCGAGATCGATCAAGCGGTGCGCGGCGCTGGTGTTGGGCGTGCGCGCCATGCGCTCGAACGCGAACTCGATGCCCTCGCCGCGCCCTTCCGCGGCGACGCGCGCGTCAAGCTGCCGTCCCCGCTCGATCGAGCCGAATTTCGCCTTGCGGTACTCGGCGCGAGGCATCCCGCCCTGCGGCATCTCGGGGTTCAGCTGAAAAGGCAGGTAGCGAACGCTCACCTGCGCTTCGTCGCCCAGAAGCGTGAGCGCTTTTTCAAGTCGCCGCTTGCCGATGTAGCACCATGGGCAAACGACGTCGGAAACCACCTCGATGGTCAACGGCTTCCCCACTACTGCTTCTTTGCGGGAATGGTCCAGAGGTAGATGGTCCGGCCGCTGAGCTCGACCCGCTTATCGGGTTTCCACTTGCCCATGTCGAACTGGTGCGAAACGATGCGCGTGCCGGGCTTGAGCTGCTCCATCAGCCGCGGCATCAGCTTCACGTTGAGGTCCGGCAGCAGGTAGAGCGTCACCACCGTGGCCTCGTGGAAGTCGGCCTGGAACAGGTCCTCGTTGCGGAATTTCACCAGGCTGGTGACGCCGTTCTTCTTCGCGTTCTCATTGGCTTCCTGGATGCGCTCCGGGTCGATGTCGATGCCCACCGCTCGAACGCCGAACTTCTTCGCCGCGGTGACCGGGATGCGGCCGTCGCCCGAGCCGAGGTCGTAGAGCACGTCGCCTTTCTTGACGTTGGCAAGCCGCAGCATCTCGTCCACGACCTCCTGCGGAGTCGGCACGAAGATGACGTCGGGAACCTGGTGGCGGCGCGGCTGCGCCTGCGCAAGCTGATAGAACGACGGTTGCGGCTCTAGCGCGGCCGCCGGCGCCGCGGCAATCAGCACCGCGGTGATCGAGATCAGGGTTCGCATGAGGCAAATTATGCCTCAGCGAACAAAGGATCCGCCTTAAGGCGAAAGACCGGTCGCGAAGCGGCTCGAAGTCACCGCCGCGTCGACCTCGCGCTCCTCGTCGGCCTTGATGTCCTGGGCAGGCAATACCGGCACGCCGGGCTGGGCCTGCGGCTCGACCAGCGCTTCCTCCAGATCGCCGGTGCCGTGGACTTCGATCCGCGCCCATGTAATCAACAGGATGGCAACGAAGATGGCCAGCACGGCGATGATCGCGGTGACCGGATGTTCGCGCCGGGGATCAGGAGTGCTGCGCTGGGGTTGAATGCAGGCCGGTCCCATACCGATTAGACGTTTGGGTCGCCCCTGTGTTCGAAACGAACTAGTCGCCGGCGATTGTCATGTTCTCAACCAGGATCGAACCGCTCGACCGGCCGCTCCGCACGAGCACGTCGCTGCCAACTGCGACGATACCCTTGAACATGTCTTTCAGGTTGCCGGCGATCGTGATTTCCTCCACGGGATAGCGAATTTCGCCGCCCTCGATCCAGTAGCCCGACGCGCCGCGCGAGTAATCGCCCGTCACCAGGTTCACGCCCTGACCCATGAGCTCGGTGACGAGAAGCCCGCGCTGGAGTTTCTTCAGCATGCCGGCGAAGTCCGGTCCCTCGGAGCGCACCACGAGATTGTGGTGACCGCCCGCATTGCCGGTGGTTTTCAGGCCGAGCTTGCGCGCCGAATAGCTGCCGAGGAAATAGCCTTCGACGACGCCGTCGCGCACGACGGCGCGGCCGCGCGTCGCAACGCCTTCCTCGTCGAACGGCGTGCTGGCCATCCCCTGCTTCTCGTGCGGGCGCTCGTCGATGCGCACCAGCGGCGAGAACACCCGCTTGCCGAGGCTGTCGACGAGGAACGAGGTCTTGCGGTACAGGTTGCCGCCGTTCACCGCCGAGACGAAATGGCCGATCAGCTGCAGCGCCGCCGGCGCCTCGAACAGCACCGGCGCCTGGCAGGTCGCAATCTTGCGCGCGCCGAGGCGCGCCACGGCGCGCTGTCCGGCGTAGCGTCCCAGCGCCTTCGGCTCGGCGAGCTTCGCGGGCACGCGGGCGGCGCTGAACCAGTCGTCGCGCTGCATCAGGCCCTTGTCCTCGGCGATCACCGAGCACGAGATCCAGTGCCGCGAGCCGGGATAGCCGCCCACGAAGCCGAGGCTGTTCGCGAAGACGAACTGCGACTGGTGAGCGGCGACGGTCGCGCCTTCCGAGTTGCGTATTTTTTTTGAAACGGAAAAGGCCGCCGCCTCGCAGCGCCGCGCGATGTCGATCGCCTCCTCCGTGGACAATCCCCACGGGTGGAACAGATCGAGGTCGGGCTGCTCGCGCGCGAGCAGCTCCGCATCCGGCAATCCGGCGCATTCGTCTTCTGCGGTATGGCGCGCGATGGCGAGCGCGGCATCGACCGTCTGCTCGAGCGCCGCAGGCGAGAAGTCAGAGGTGCTGGCGTGGCCGCGGCGCACTTTGGGACGCTCGCCCAGGTAGATCGAGACGCCGACGCTGCGGTCGCGGTTGTGCTCGATGGTGTCGGGCTGGCCCTTGCGCACCGTCACCGTGAGGCCATAGGCCTCGGAGACGTCGCAATCGCAGGCGTTTGCGCCGGCCTGCCTGGCGCGCTCGAGCACCACTTGCGCGAGGCTGCGCAGCTCGCCGGGGTCGCAGCTGAAACCGTGGCGCTTCGGCATGGGGGCGCTATGATAACAGCGCGTGCAGGACGAAATCGTCAGCAAGACCCGCAAGAAACGCGAGATGCACGAGCTGCAGGCGCTCGGCGTGGCGCTGGTCGAGCTCCCTGAAACGCAATTGAAAACAATGGCGCTCGCGGACGATCTGCTGCAAGCCGTGCTCGAGGCGAAGCGCATCAAGAGCCACGAGGCTAGACGTCGGCAGATGCAGTACATCGGCCGCTTGATGCGCGACATCGATGCGGCCGCGATCCGCGGCCGCCTCGGCGAGATCGAAGGCAGCTCCGCGCAGGCGAGCGCGGCTCACCGCCGCCTCGAAAGCCTGCGGGAGCGCCTGCTGAGCGACGACGCGGCGCTCACCGACTTCGCCGCAGAGCATCCAGGCGCCGACCTGCAGACCTTGCGCACCTTGATCAGGAATTCGCGGAAGCAGCTGCAAGAGGGCAACCGGACGCGGGCCTACCGGGAGCTGTTCCGCTTCATCCGGCAATGCAGCGAAGCCAGATGAAGGAAGAACTGATCGTCGGCCTGGTCTCCATCAGCGACCGCGCCTCGGCCGGCGTCTACCGGGACGAAGGCATCCCGTCGCTCAAGGAATGGCTGAATGCCGCGATCGCCTCGCCCGCCTGGCGCGACGAAACGCGCCTCATCGCCGACGAGAGGGCGATCATCGAGTCGACGCTCGTCGAGCTGGTCGACGAGAAGGGCTGCCACCTCGTCCTCACCACCGGCGGCACCGGACCCGCCCGGCGCGACGTCACGCCCGAAGCAACGCTCGCCATCGCCGACAAGGTCATGCCCGGCTTCGGCGAGCAGATGCGCTCGCTCAGCCTGAAATTCGTGCCGACCGCGATCCTGTCGCGGCAGGTGGCGGTGATCCGCAAGCAGGCGCTGATCATCAATCTGCCCGGCCAGCCGAAATCGATCCGCGAGACGCTGCAGGGATTGCCCGACGCGCCGGGAATCTTTGCCGCGGTGCCCTACTGCATCGACCTGATCGGCGGCCCCTACATCGAGACCAACGAAGCCGTGGTCAAGGCCTTCCGGCCGAAGTCAGCCATCAGAAAGAAGTAGATCTTCCATCGAGGAGAGCGCCATGCGCAGCAATCTCATTGCCGGCCAGTGGACGGCGGGCAAGCAGACCAATCCCAATATCAATCCATCGGACGTCTCCGACGTGATCGACCAGTACGCGGCCGGCGACGCGGCCGCCGTCGATGTGGCGGTCGCGGCGGCGCGAGCGGCATTCCCCGCGTGGTCCGTCTCCACGCCGCAGCAGCGTTTCGACGCGCTCGATTTCGTCGGCACCGAGATCCTCGCGCGCCGCGCCGAGCTGGGCGAGCTGCTCGCGCGCGAGGAGGGCAAGACGACGCCGGAGGCGACCGGCGAGGCCGCGCGCGCCGGGCAGATCTTCAAGTTCTTCGCCGGCGAGGCGCTGCGCACCGCGGGCGAGATCATTCCCTCGATACGCCCGGGCATGAGCGTGGAGGTGACGCGCGAGCCGATCGGCGTGGTTGGCCTGATCACCCCCTGGAATTTCCCGATCGCGATTCCCGCCTGGAAGATCGCGCCCGCGCTCGCGTACGGCAACTGCGTGCTGTTCAAGCCGGCCGATCTCGTGCCGGGCTGCGGCTGGGCGCTGGCGGACATCCTCAGCCGCTCAGGCCTGCCGGCCGGCGTGTTCAACCTCGTCATGGGGCGCGGCGCAGTGGTCGGCGAGGCCATCCTCCATCACCCCGGGATCGACGGCATCAGCTTCACCGGCTCGCAGGCGGTCGGCCGGCGCGTCGGCGAGGTTGCATTCAAGCGCGGGGCGAAGTTCCAGCTGGAGATGGGCGGCAAGAACCCGCTCGTCGTGCTGGACGACGCGCAGCTCGACCAGGCGGTGGAAGTCGCCGTGCAGGGCTCGTTCTATTCCACCGGCCAGCGCTGCACCGCCTCGAGCCGCATCATCGTCACGCAAGGCATTCACGACGCGTTCGTGTCGCGCCTCGCCGAGCGCGCGAGAGCGCTGGTCGTCGGCGACGCGCGCGATCCCAGGACGCAGATCGGGCCGGTGGTCGATGCGCGCCAGCTCGAGCAGGACGAGCGCTACATCTCGATCGGCAAGGACGAGGGGGCGCGGCTGCTGGCCGGCGGCGAACGCCTGAAGCGAGACAAGAACGGCTATTACTTCGCGCCGGCGGTGTTCGCGGAGGCGAAAAACTCCATGCGCATCTGCCGCGAGGAGATCTTCGGGCCCGTGGCCGCCGTGGTGCGGGCGCGCGATTACGACGAGGCGCTCGCGCTGGCAAACGACACCGAGTTCGGTCTTTCGTCCGGAATCTGCACCACCTCGCTTAAGCGCGCGTCGCACTTCAAGCGCCACGCGCAGGCCGGATTGGTGATGGTCAACGCGCCGACCGCCGGCGTCGACTATCACGTGCCGTTCGGCGGCCGCAAAGGCTCGAGCTACGGCCCGCGCGAGCAGGGCCGCTACGCCGTCGAGTTCTACACCACCGTCAAGACCGCGTACACCCTGGCCTAGCTGAAGCCAGCTACTCGTCGCTCTCGGCAGGCGGGCGGTCGCGCATGTCGCGGACTTCTGTGTTCATGCCGACGTCCTTGCGGCGCCGCTTCGCCAGAAGCTTTCCGGTCTCGAAGTAATCGCCCTTCACCGCCATGGCCGCGGCTCGCTCCAGCTCATCGGGCCACTCGCCGAGCGAGTAGCCGTACCACGGCGACTCGGGCTTGAGCCTGGGCAGGCCAAGCTCTTCCCAGATTGCCTTGGCGCGCTCCATGTACTCGCGCTTGGGGAGCGAGATCGGCGGGAAATCCTCTTTCAGCGTCGCGTCGATCAGCACCGCCGCATCCTCGCCCTGGTTGCGCTTGCTGCGCGGGCCGTGCCCCTGGTCACGGTGCCGCAGGATCTGCAGGTCCAGGTCCGGGTTGGCGCGGTAGGACATCGCCCACAACAGGGCATCGGCATTGTCCGGATCGATGTCTTCGTTGACCGCGATGACATATTTTCCGGCGGCGCGATTCCAGGCGACCGCGCCGTAAAGAGCGCGCCAGATCTCCGTCCTGGGCGTATTGCGGTCCATGATCAGCACCACGACCTTGCGCAGATTCGTGAGCGGCTCGTGCATCGACACCCGCTTGACGCCGCGGATGCCGAGCGCGTTGCGCAGGTGGTCGAGGAACAGCGGCTCGAGCGCGACGCGCTTGATCAGGCTCGACTCGCTCGGCGTGACCTGCGAGATGATCGAAGTCAGGATCGCATCGCGGCGGCGCGTGATGCAGGTCACTTCCATGTAGGCGTTGAACTCCTGCAGGTTGACGTGGCCGTGGGACTCGCCGAACGGCGCCTCGGGCTCGAGGTACTCGGTCTCGATCCAGCCCTCGACCACGATCTCGGCTTCCGCCGGCACCAGCAGGTCGACGCTCTTCGCCTTGACCACGTTGATGGGCACCCCGGCCAAGCCGCCGGCCAGATGCAGCTCGTCGAGCGTTTCCGGCGCCTTCTGCGCCGAGGCGAACGCGATGCACGGCGGAGCGCCGAGCACCACCGCCGCCGCAAGCTTCTTTCCCGAGCGCTTCATCTTTTCCCAATGCACGTAGATGCCGGGACGCAGCTCCAGCGACGGATTCATTCCCAGCCGCCGCGGCGCCTTCACCTGCCCGCGGTAGATGCCCATGTTCTGGATGCCGTTGTCGGGGTCCTTCGTGATGTATTGCGACAGCGTGGTGAATGGCGCGATGTCCCAGCCCGGCGTGGAGATGGGGATCGGCAGCGCGTCCAGCCCCTTCCCCGGCTGGTCGAGCTCGTTGCCCTCGATCACGATTTCCTGGCAGGGCGCGCCTGTCACGACGCGTGGCTCGATGGGATTCGCCATCGCCCTGCTCCAGGTCTCGTTGATCCGCTCCAGATCGCAGCCCATGCCAAGGCGGTAGATCTCCCGGCTGGCGGCAAGCGCGCCGACCACGACCGGTATGTCGTACTTGCGCCCCTTGCTGTCGACGACGTTGGTGAACAGGAACGCCTTCCTGTCGCGCTCCTCGATGCCGCCGCGAAACTGCCAGCGGACGAGCGGGTGCATTTCCGTGTCCTTGTTGATCGGGCGCTCGACCGTGATCAGCAGGCCCGCTTTCTTGAGCGCTGCCAGGTGTTCGTGCAGGTCAGCATAGCCGCGTGACGCCATGGACGTTCTCTCTTATTCGACGGTGATGTTCTTTTCCCGGATGACCCTGCTCCACTTCGCCTGATCGTCCCGCACCAGCCTGGCCAGCGCCTGCGGCGTGCCGGCGACGACCTCGGCGCCGAGAGCCTCGAATCGCTTCGGCATGCCCGGATCGGCCAGGATCCTTGAAAGGCTCGCATGCAGCCGCTCGACGATCTCCTTCGGCGTCGCCGCGGGCGCAAACATCGCCACCCACGATTCCGTCTCGAAGCCGGGATAGGTCTCCGCAATGGCCGGCAGCTCCGGATAAAAGGGCGACCGGGCCGGCGAGCTGACCGCCAGGGCCACCAGCTTGCCGGATTTGATGTGCTGCTGGATCGTGCCGCCGCCCTGGATGAGCATCACCTGCACCTGGCCCGACATGAGGTCCTGGATGGCTGGACCGCCGCCCTTGTAATGCACCGGCACCGTCTCGATGCCGGCGACCTCCTTGAAAAGCTCGTACGCGAGCCGGCTCGAGGAGGCAGGTCCGGCGGAACCGTAATTGAGCTGCGGGCCGTTCTGCTTCGCAAGCGCGACGAACTCCTGCAGGCTTTTCACGCCCAGGGCGGGATTCACCAGCAGCACTTGCGGATAGCGGCAGACCTGCATGACGGGCGCGAAATCGCGCACCGGGTCCCATTGCACGCCCTTGAAGAGGAAAGGGTTGATCGCGAAGGTGTCGAACGTGACGAGCAGCGTGTGCCCGTCGGGCAGCGACTCGGCGACCTGCTGCGTGGCGACGATGCCGCCCGACGTGACGCGGTTCTCAACGATGAACGGCCGGCCCAAGGCCTCGGCGAGCTGCGACGCGAGGAGCCGCGCGACCAGGTCGCTGCCGCCGCCGGGGCTCGACGGCACTACGATGCGAACCGCTTTGCTCGGATAGCCCTGCGCCGCCGCGTACGACGCGCAAATCGCCAGCAGCACTGAAAGGACAAGGCGCACTTAATCTTTCGCGGCGCCCGTCCAGCCGTTCGCGGTGATGTCGACCACGATGCCGTCCGGGTCGCGGAACTTCACCTCGTAGAAACCGGTGCCGCCCACCGCCTCGCCCATCCAGTGCTTGCCGCCGGCGGCCTCGATCGCCTTGCGCGTCGCCGCCACGTCGTCGACCAGGAAACCGAAATGGTGAAGGCCAACGAAACCCCGGCCGAGCTCGCCTGCCGCTTCCTCGGTCTTGTAGTGCAGCAGCGCGAGATTGATCACGCCGTCGCTGAGGTAAACACCGCTCGCGTTTTCCCAGTCCGTCTCGCCGACCTTCTTCAGCCCGAACGCCTGCATGTAGAACTCGGCGGCTTTCCAGGGATCTGGAACCGTGATCGCGATGTGGCGCAGCTTGGCCATGGGTTTTCTCCTAGAGCTCGCCGCGCCGGCATTTGAAGATGACTTCGTAGGCCTTCTCGGCGACCCGATTATCCAGCAAGCAGGCGACCGCCTGCACGAAGTCGCGCGGCGCTTCGGCGATCAGCAGATCCGTGACCCAGGCGTGCACGAGCCCCTGGCGCTTGTCGTCGGGCATCGAGAGCAGGTTTTCGAGCCGCTCGTACACGCTCTGGTTCTCGCAGGCGGTGAGCAGCATGGTGATGAAGGTATCGATCTCGGCGACGCTTTTCACCGGGCACCCCTCACTCGACGACGATGTTGCCCTCGCGCGCCACGCGCTGCCATTTCTCGTAATCGGCGCGCACGTAGGCGGCGAACTGCGCCTGCCCCATGTCCATCACGTCCACGCCCATGCCGCGGTAGCGCTCGCGCACCGACTCGTTGGCCAGCGCTTTGCGAAGCGCATCACTCAGCCTGTCTATTACCCCGGGTGGGGTGTCGGCAGGGACAAAAATCCCCGTAAACGTGCTCGCCTCATAACCTTTGACGCCGAGCTCATCCAGGGTCGGCACGTTCGGCAGCAGCGCCGAGCGCTTGAGCGAGGAGATGGCCAGAACTTTGATGCGCCCTTCCCTGATGTGGCCGATGGACGCGGTGAGCTGGTCCATCATCGATTCGACCTGGCTGCCGATCAGGTCGGTGAGGGCCGGGCCGCTCCCCTTGTAGGGCACGTGCAGCAGCTTCAGGTTGGTCTGCCGCATCAGCAGCTCGATCGCCAGATGGTTCGACGAGCCGTTGCCGGCGGAAGCGATGCTCACCTGTCCGGGTTTTGCTTTTGCGAGAGAGAAGAATTCCTGGAAGGTCGACACCGGCGTCTTCGGTGCCACCGTCAGCACGATCGGCACGGACTGGATCGGCCCGACCGCCACCAGGTCCCGGAGCGGCTCGTAGGAAAGGTTCCTGAACACCGCCGGCCCGGAGGTCACGGTGCCGCTGGAGCCGAGAAGCAGGGTATAGCCGTCGGCGGGCGCCCTCACTACCGCCGCGGTGCCGATGGTGCCGCCGGCGCCGGCGCGGTTCTCGACGACCACCTGCTGGCCGAGCGCCTCGGAGAACGCCGGCGCGAGGGTGCGCGCGGTGATGTCGACGTTGCCGCTCGGCGGCCACGGCACCACGATGCGCAGCGCTCGGCTGGGGAAGTCCTGGGCCAGCCCGGCCAGGGAAAACGACCAGGCGAAAAGGACCGGCGCAATCCGCATCAACATGGGGAGGCTCCTCTTCCGGCAGGGCGGATGAAAGGGTACATTGACCGCATGAGCAAAGCCAAGGTCGCCGATCTCAAAAAGCACTATCCGGACCTCGCGCCGGACAAGGACTACCCGCCGCTCAAGTTCAAGTCGCTGAAAGGCCGGGTGAGCGCGGCCGAGTGGGAGGCGCGCGTCGATTGCGCCTGCGCGTACCGCCTGGTGCGCCATTACGACATGCACGACCTCATCTACAACCACATTTCCGCCCGCATCCCCGGAACCGAGGAGTTCCTGCTCAATCCCTTCGGGCTGCTGTACGAGGAGATGTGCGCGTCGTCGCTGATCAAGGTGGACCTCGAAGGCAAGGTGCTGTGGCAGCCCGACTGGCCGCAAGGACTCAACTACACCTTCAACCTCGCCGGCTTCGTCATCCACGGCGCGATTCACGCGGCGAAGCCCGACATTCACTGCGTGATCCACACGCACTCGCTCGCCGGCATGGCGGTGGCGTCGCTGAAGAAGGGCGTGCTGCCGATGACGCAGACGGCGATGCGCTTCTCGAGGATCGCCTATCATCCCTACGAAGGCGTAGTTCTGGAGATGGATGAGCGCAAGCGCCTGCTCGAGAGCCTCGGCGACTGCGAAGTGATGCTGCTGCGCAATCACGGCACGCTGGCGGTCGGCAAGACCGTGGGCGAGGCGTTCAACAACATGTACAGGCTGGAGCGCGCCTGCCGCGCGCAGCTGCTCGCGCAGTCGGCCAATGACGAAATCCTGCTGCCCGCCGCGGCGGTGATCGAGAAGACGGCCCATCTCTACAAGCCGGGAACGCGCCGGCAGATGGGGCTGCTCGAATGGCCGGCGATGCGGCGGCTCGCGGACCGCATCGACCCCTCGTACAAGACGTAATGCACGTCGTCGAGCGCTTCGCCGCCTGGGCGAGCGACTGGCGCTCGAAACCCATTCCGCCCGAAGTCCTGCACCACGCCAAGCGCGCAGTGATCGACTGGCACGCCGCGCTGTTTCCCGGCGCGGTGATGCCACCGGCGATCCTGCTGGAAAAAGCGCTGCGGGACGAACTGGACAAGGGGGATGCAACGCTGGCGCTCGGCCGGCGCGCGACGGTGCGCGCCGCGGCGCTCATCAACGGCACCGCCGCGCATACCGTCGAGGTCGACGACATCTTCCGCGAGGGCATCTATCATCCCGGCGCGCCCACGATCGCCGCCGCCCTGGCGCTGGCCCAGTCGCAAGGCGTCAACGGAGACCGCCTGCTTCGGGCGGTTGTCGTCGGCTACGAGATTTCCACGCGCATCGGCGCGGCGATGGGCCGCGCGCATTACCGCTTCTGGCACAACACCGGCACGATTGGCTGCTTTGGCGCCTGCGCCGCCGCGGCCGAGCTGCTCGCCCTCGATGGGCGGCGCTTCGCCAATGCACTGGCGACCGTGACTACGTTCTGCGCCGGCCTGCAGCAGGCCTTCCGCATGGATTCGATGTCCAAGCCGCTGCACGCCGGGCGTGCCGCCGAGGCCGGCGTGACCGCGGCGCTCGCTGCGCGCGAAGGCGTCACCGGCTCGCTCGATGTCATCGAAGGCGAGGCCGGTTTCGGGCGCGCGATGGCAGACGGTCCGGACTGGCAAAAGGCGCTCGCCACGCTGGGACGCGACTTCCACATCACGCGCATGACGTTCAAGAACCACGCCTGCTGCGGGCATGCCTTCGCCGCCATCGACGGCGCGCTCGCCCTCCAGGCGAAGATGGGCCTGCGGCCGGCGGAGATCGAGCGCGTGCGCGTCGGCACCTACCGCGCCGGCCTCGAGGTCGCGCATTACGAAGCGCCGCGCACCGCGGCGGAGGCGCGCTTCTCGATGAAGTACGTGGTCGCCACCGCGCTCACCCACGGCAGTGTGCGGCTGGCTGCCTTTGAATCCCCCCGGCTCGAGAATGAAGAAACACGCTCGTTGATGAAAAGAATCTCGGTGGCCATCGATCCCGAGCTCGACGCCGGCTTTCCACGCCAGCGCGCGGCGCGCATCGCCATCGAGGCGCGCGGCGGCCGGCGCGAGGAGCTGCTGCAGCCGACGCGCATCGGCGACCCGGACGCCCCGCTGAGCGACCGCGCGCTGGAGGCCAAATACATGGAGCTCGCCGGCCCGGTGCTGGGCGAAGCGCCGGCGCGCAAGCTTCTCGAACGCCTGTGGCGGCTGGAAGCAGCACCCGCGCTCGCCTAGCGCAGGCGCTGTTTGCGCCCGGCGCCGTGGCGCTCATCGGTGCTTCCGGCGACGAGAAGAAGAACACGGCGCGGCCGCAGCGCTTCCTCAAGAAGCACGGGTACGCCGGACGCATCGTTCCCGTGAACCCGGGTCGAAAAGAAATGCACTCCCGCGTTCCGGAGGGCATCGACCACGCCTTCATCATGGTGCAGGACGTCGAGCAGGCTCTCGAGGCCTGTCGCAATGTTCCAGTAGCGACGATCTATAGCAACGGCTTCGCGGACGCCGGTCGCGAAGGCATGGAGCGGCAAGCGCGTCTCGTTCTGCGTGCCCGGGAGCTCGGCGTGCGTCTCCTCGGCCCGAACAGCATGGGAGTCATCAATCTGCCCGGCCGCATGGCGCTCAGCGTGAACGCGGTGCTCGAGATCGATGCGCCGCCCACGGGGACGACGAGCCTCGTCTCGCAAAGCGGCACGATGCTAGGCACGGTGCTGTCGCGCGGCGCGGCGCACGGCCTGGGCTTCTCGAAGCTGGTGTCGGTCGGCAACGAGGCCGATCTGGGCGTCGGCGAGCTGGTCGAGTTGCTGGTGGAGGACCCCGAGACGCGCGTGATCCTGCTGTTTCTCGAGACGGTGCGCGACGCCGACCGGCTCGCCGCCGCGGCGCGCGGGGCGCACGCCGCGGGAAAGCCGGGCGTCGCCTACAAGCTCGGGCGCTCCGCGCTGGGCGAAGCGCTGGCGCGCTCGCACACCGGCGCGCTCGCCGGCCTGGACGCCGCGCTCGATGCGTATTTCCGCGATTGCGGCATCCTGCGCGTCGACATGCTCGAGACGCTCGTCGAGATCGCACCCCTCGTCGCCGGCCGCCGGCCGCCGCAGCTCGGGCGAGCGCCGCGCGTCGCGGTCGTCACCACGACCGGCGGCGGCGCCGCCACGGTGGCGGACCGCCTTGGACTGCACGGCATCGAGACGGCCGCGCCCGACTCCGCTTCGCCGATCGTCGACCTGACCATGACGGCGACTGCGCAGCAATACACCGAAGTACTGGACCGGCTGCTCGATTTTCCCGGCTGCGACGCGGTGCTCGCCGCGGTCGGCTCATCGGCCCAGTTCCACCCGCAGCTCGCGGTCGAGCCGATCCTCGGCGCGAAGCGCGCCCCCAAGCCGCTCGCGGCCTTCCTCACGCCGCAAGCCGAGCGCTCTCTTGTCCTGCTCGCCGAGAAGGGGATCGCCGCCTTCCGCACGCCCGAGGCCTGCGCCGACGCCTTTGCCGCCTACTTTTCATGGCGCGCGCCGCGCGAGCGCGAACGGGCCGAAGTCCCCTATCCCCTGTTCGACTATCCCTTCGAGCTGTTTGCCGCGGTGGGGATTCCGGTCGTCGAGCAGGCGCTCGCCCACGCGCCGGACTTCGCGCATTCGATTCCCTACCCCGTGGCGGTCAAGGTGATGGACGCCGATCACAAGACCGAGGCCGGGGGCGTGGCGCTCGGCATCGCCGGCCGCGTCGAGTTCGAAGCCCGCGCCAGGAAATTCGGCAGGGATCGGCTCCTCGTGCAGAAAATGGAGCGCGGGCTCGCCGAGGCGATCGTCGGCTATCGCGACGATCCGGTGGTGGGGCCGATCGTGCTGGTCGGCGCCGGCGGCACCCTGGCGGAGCTGTACAAGGATTTTGTCGTTGAGCTGGCTCCGGTCAGTCCCGACGAGGCAATGCGCATGATCGAGAAAGTCAAAGGCCTGGCAGCCATTCGCGGCTACCGCAACCTGCCGCGCGGCGATGTGAAGGCGCTGGCACGCACGGCGTCGGCGCTCTCCCGGCTGGCGCTCATCCCCGGGCGGCCGGTGCTCGAGGCGGAGATCAATCCGCTGATCGTGAGGCGCGAAGGCGTCGTCGCGGTCGACGGCCTTGCCGTGCTGAAGGAGTGACCATGGATTTCCGGCACACGCCCGAGCAGGAGCAGTTCCGCGACGCAGTGCGCCGCTTTGCCCAGAAGCACCTGGCTGCCGGCGCGCACTCGCGCGCGCATGCGAGCGGCTATCCCTGGGACGTCGCCAGGCTGATGGCATCGCAAGGCCTGCTCGGCATCACCATCGCCGAAGCCGACGGCGGCCAGGGCGGCACGCTGCTGGACGCGGTGATCGCGATCGAGGCCGTCGCCGCGGCCTGCCCGCGCAGCGCCGACGTGGTGCAAGCCGGCAACTTCGGGCCGATCCGCGTGCTGGCGGAATACGGCTCGCTCGCGCAGAAGCAGAGATTCCTGAAGAAGCTGCTGTCGGGCGAGAGCGTGATCGCGGTCGGCATGACCGAGCCCGAAGCCGGCTCTGCAGTAACAGACCTGAAGACAAGCGCGGTAAGGGAGAGTGCCGGCTACCGCAT
>DATILQ010000259.1:0-9806 GCA_035476235.1 Burkholderiales bacterium | reverse complement strand
AGGGTTCGCGGCCGTTTTTCTACTTCACTTACCTTTCTACGATTCTTCTGGCGCTGATCCTCTGGTGGGTGATCCGCTCGCCGTGGGGCCGCGCCTTCGCCGCGCTGCGCGATAACCCGATCCGCGCCGAAAGCCTCGGCGTGAACATCATGGCCTACACGCTGCTCGCCTTCGCCATCGGCGCGGCCTTTGCCGGCATCGCCGGGGCGTACTTCGCCCTGCTGGTGCAGTTCATCGAGCCGGCGCCGTTCCACGTCACCGCGTCGCTGATGATGCTGTTGATGGTGATCGTCGGCGGCTCCGGCAAATTCTTCGGTCCGATGCTCGGCGCCGCTCTCGTCATCCTGCTGCCCGAATGGCTGCGCTTCATGAAGGACTGGTACCTGGTCATCTTCGGTCTGGCGGTCGTAGCGCTGATGATCTGGCTGCCGGGGGGTCTGCTGTCGATCCCGGAGAAATTCAGGTTCAGGCGGACATGAATTTTCTGGAGGTCAAAAACTGCGTGAAGCATTACGGCGCCATCCGCGCGGTGGACGGCGTGAGCTTCTCGGTCGGCCGGGGGGAGATCGTCGGCGTGATCGGTCCCAACGGCAGCGGCAAGACCACGCTTTTCAACAGCATCCTCGGGCAGATCCGGCCGACCTCGGGCCACATGGAGTTCTGCGGCGAGGACATCACCGGGATGTCGCCGCTCAAGCTGTCGCGCCGCGGCGTTGGCCGCACCTTCCAGACGCTGCAGGTGTTCGGCAAGCTGTCCCTGCGCGACAACCTGATCGCCGCGGCGCAGGAGTTCAGGGGCACGCTTCCCGGCCGCCTGCTCGCGCCGCCCGACGCGGGGCTCGGGCGCCAGGCCGACGAGATGATCGAGCTGTTCCGCTTGAAGCACGTCGCCCACCTCCCGGCGGGCAGCCTGTCCTACGGCCAGCAGAAGCTGATCGACATCGCCATGGCGTTCATGCCCGGGCCGCGCCTGGTGCTGCTCGACGAGCCTTGCGCCGGCGTGAACCCCGCTCTGGTCGAGCAGCTCAGGGAATTGCTGACGCAATTGAACCAGAGCCAGGGCGGCAGCTTCGTCGTCATCGAGCACAACATGGACTTCGTCATGCGCCTGTGCCCGCGGGTGATCTGCATGGTCGAGGGCAAGGTGCTTGCCGAGGGCAGGCCGGACCAGGTGCAGTCGAACCCCGCGGTATTGGAGGCCTACCTTGGCAATTGAGTTCGACAAGGTCGTCGCGGGGTATTCGCCGACGCTCACGATCCTGAATGAATTGTCCTTTGAAGCAAAGGAAAGGCAGATCACTTTGCTGATCGGGCCCAACGGCGCCGGCAAGTCCACCGCGCTGAAGACCCTGTTTGGCCTGCTGGTGCCGCGCTCGGGAACCATCAATCTGGATGGCAGGGACGTATCCGGGACGCCGCCGCGCAAGATGCTCGATAACGGCGTCGCCTTCGTGCCGCAGGGGCGCAACCTCTTCGGCTCGCTGTCGGTGCTGCACAACCTGGAACTGGGCGGCATCACCCTTCCAGGCAAGAAATTGCGGAAAGAGAGAATCGAGGAAGTCCTCGAGCGCTTTCCCCGCATCCGCGCGCGCCTGCACAACCAGGCGTCGACGCTGTCGGGCGGCGAGCAGAAACAGCTCGAGGTCGGCCGCGCGCTGCTCTTGCACCCGCGCGTCATCCTGATCGACGAGCCGTCGATCGGCCTGTCGCCGAAGATCAGCCAGGACGTATTCGCGCTGCTGCGCCAGCTCACCGAATCCGGCACCACGGTACTGATGGTGGAGCAGAACGTGCGCAGCGCGCTAAAGTACGCCAACCGCGCGCTGGTGCTGGAGATGGGGCGGCTCGCCCTCGACCGGCCGGCGAGCGAGCTGCTGAAGGATCCGGATTTAAACCGGTTGTTTCTTGGAGGTTCAACCAGGAGGAGTGGATGAAACGCCTTTTGTTTCTACTTGCAGGTGCCTTGTTGGCAAGCCAGGCTGCGTTTGCCCAGCAAACGGTGAAGATCGCCAATGTCGTCGAGCTGTCGGGGACCGGTACCACCTCCGGGACCAACTTCAAGAACGGCGTCGAGCTCGCCGTGAAGGAGATCAACGCCGCGGGCGGCATCCTCGGCCGCAAGGTGCAGCTCGAGAGCAACGACACCCAGTCCAACCCCGCCATTGCCAAGGCGCTGACCGTCAAGGCAATCGACAACGACTCCTATGTGGTGATGGGGCCGGTGTTCTCCGGCTCGATCATCGTCAGCATGGCCGAGACGCGCCGCGCCGAGGTGCCGAACTTCACCGGCGGCGAGGCGACCAACGTCACCACCCAGGGCAACCCCTACGTCTACCGCACCTCGTTCTCGCAGGTGACCGCCATGCCGAAGATCGCGCAATACATGGCCGGCGGGATGAAGGCGAAAAGCGTGGTGGTGATGTTCGTCAACAACGACTTCGGCAAGGGCGGACGCGACGCCATCATCAAGGAGCTCGGCGCGCGCGGCATCAAGGTCGTCGCCGATATCTCGACCGACCCGGGACAGGTCGACTTCTCCAGCCCGGTGCTGCGCGCGAAGCAGGCCAATGCCGATGCGCTGTTCGCATACCTGAACGAGGAAGAGTCGGCGCGCCTGCTGCGCGAGCTGCGCAAGCAGGGCTACGACAAGCCGATCGTCGGCGAGACCACCATCATGGGGCAGAAGGTGATCGAGCTCGCCGGCGATGCCGCCAACGGCGTGCGCGGCCATGTCGGGCTCACCATCGACGCGCCGAACCCGGCGGTCCGCGCTTTCGGCGAAAAGTACGAGAAGGAGTTCAGGTCCAAGTCCGACCACAACGGCATCAAGGGCTACACCGGCATGTACGTGGTCAAGGCGGTGACCGAGAAGATGGGCAAGTTCGACCGCAAGGGCTTCGCGCAGGCGATCAAGAACTCGTGCTTCAGCGCCAAGCAGACCCCCGGGCTGCTGATGGACGTGTGCTTCGACGACAAGGGCGACATCGACCGCGAGAGCTACCTGGTCGAGGTCAAGGGCGGCAAGCAGGTGGTCGTGGAGACGCTGCCGCCGCTCGGGAAAAAGTGATCGCAGCGTGAACTCCGGCTTGCGACGCGCCTGCGTGATGGGTCACCCGGTGGCGCATTCGCGCTCGCCGATGATCCACGGCCACTGGCTGAGGACGCTCGGCATCCCCGGCTCGTATGAGCTGAAGGAGCTCACCCCCGAAGCCTTTCCAGGCTTTATTACCAATCTTGCAGACAACGGCTATGTGGGCGGCAACGTCACCGTGCCGCACAAGGAAGCCGCCTTTCGGCTGGCCGACAAACGCGATGAAGCGGCGGAAGCGGTCGGCGCGGTGAACACGCTGTGGCTCGAGAACGGCAAGCTGCTCGGCGGAAATTCGGACACCCACGGCTTCATCGCTAATCTGGACGATCGGGCGCCGGGGTGGGACGTGCCCGGCTGCCGCGCGCTCGTGCTTGGCGCAGGCGGCGCCGGGCGCTCGGCGGTGTATGCGCTGAAGCAGCGCGGCGCCCAGGTGCATGTGGTCAATCGAACGGTCTCGCGCGCGCAGGACCTCGCAGCACGCTTTGGGGTCAAGGCGCACGGCTTTGACGCCGTGCCGCGCCTCTTGCGCGAGACGGATGTGCTGGTGAACTGCAGCTCGCTCGGCCTCGCGGGCAAGCCGCCGCTCGAGATCGACCTCGGCCCGCTCAAGCGGAGCGCAGTCGTCTACGACGTGGTGTATGTACCGCTGGAGACCGGGTTGCTCGCCGCCGCGCGCAAGCGCGGTCACCGCACGGTGGACGGCCTGGGCATGCTGCTGCAGCAAGCGGGATTCGGCTTTCGCAAATGGTTCGGCGGCCAGCCTAAGGTGACGCCCGAGCTGCGCGCAATGATCGAGGCCGACATCGTCGCCAAGACCCCAAAATGATCTCGTGAAGAGGAAACGAGATCGCGCTCATCGTGCAGGATCCTGCCGGTAAAACAGCCTGAGCTGGTCGTAGACGGCCGGATAGCGGCGCTGCGTCTCGCGCGGATCCTCGAAGAACGCCTCGCTGATCACCGCGAAGAACTCCGCCGGGTGCTCGGCGGCATAGGGATCGAGCCAGGTGTCCTGGCCGCGCTCGACCGCGTCGCAGAAGCCCTGGTAGGCGTCGTCGAAAGCCGCTTTCCAGGCGCGCCGGTCCATGCCGGCGTGCAGCGGCGGCATGCCGTTCGCTGCGCCGTTCAGCATGTCGAGCTTGTGGGCGAACTCGTGGATCACGACGTTGATGTACGGATCGTTGGCGGCGGCGTCCCATGACAGAACGACCGGTCCGCCCGGCATCGCCTCGCCGGCGAGCTCGTCGTCCCATTCGTGCATCACGCCGTGCTCGTCGAGCTCGGCGCGGCGCACGCGGAAGTCGCCTGGATAGACGACGACGCCGGTCCAGCCGGAGTACCAGTCCAGGCCCAGCTCCAGGATCGGCAGGCAGGCCTGCGCGGCGATCGAGACGCGCATCGCGTCGGTAACCTCCATGCCGTGCGCGCCGGAGAACTCCTTCTCGGCGAGAAAGAGCAATACCAGGCTCTTCAGTTTTTCGCCGGCAGGAAGGAACGTCAGGCCGCCGGTTGCGGCCTTCCAAAGCGCATCGTCGATGCGATGCCTGGAAAGCACGCGCTTGCGCCGCCAGTCGGTCAGCCAGCCCATTTGCGGGATGCAATCGTAACGCCGGCGATGAATCACCTCGTAAAATAGCGCATGGTCACCGTCGTCCAGCTGCATCCGCAAAACAGCGCCGCGGCGCTCGGCCCGCTCGCCGAGGGCCTGGCGGCCGCCGAGCAGGCCCTGCTTGGCAGGGCGCTGGAGTTCGCCGAGCCGATGTACGCCGGCCAGGTGCTCTCGACCGGCGAGCCGACCTGGAGCCATGCGCTCGGCCTGGCGGCCAGCCTGGCCTCGATCGGCCTCGATGCGCCGGGGCGGGCTGCCGGCATCCTGTTCGCCGCACCCAAGCACCTCGGCGGCGTCGATGCCCTGCGCCAGCGCTTCGGCGAGGAGATCGCCGGCCTTGCCGCCGGCGTCGAGAAGCTCTATCAGCTTCGCGTCGCGACGCGCGGCAACCCGCACGAGCAGAACGAAGTGCTGCGCAAGATGGTCCTCGGCATGGTCGAGGACGTGCGGGTGGTCCTGATCCGGCTGGCGAGCCGCACGCAGACATTGCGCTGGTTTGCAAAACACGATTCCACGGAGAAAATTCTTTACTCAAGGGAAACCCTGGATATTTATTCCCCGCTCGCCAACCGCCTCGGCGTCTGGCAGCTGAAGTGGGAGCTCGAGGACCTGTCGTTCCGCTACCTCGAGCCCGAGGTCTACAAGCGCATCGCGCAGATGCTCGACGAGCGGCGCGTCGAGCGCCAGCAATACATCGCCCGGACCATCGCCACGCTGGCGCGCGAGCTCGAGGCAGTGGGCGTCAAGGCCGAGATCACCGGGCGGCCGAAGCACATCTACTCCATCTGGAACAAGATGCGCAGCAAGTCGCTCGACTTCTCCCAGGTGTACGACGTGCGCGCCGCGCGCATCATCGTGCCGTCGGTGAAGGACTGCTATACCGCGCTCGGCGTGGTCCACAACCTGTGGCAGCCGATCCCGAAGGAGTTCGACGACTACATCTCGCGGCCGAAGGGAAACCTCTACCAGTCGCTGCACACCGCGGTGGTCGGCCCCGACGGCAGAACGCTCGAGGTGCAGATCCGCACCGAGGAGATGCACCGACAGGCGGAGTTCGGCATCGCCGCGCACTGGCGCTACAAGGAGCCGGGCAAGCCTTCCCGGCGCGAAGGCGCGTTCGAACAGAAGATCGCCTGGCTGCGCGAGCTGCTGGCGTGGCGCGACGAGGTCGCCGACTGGAGGGAAAATACCAAGCAGGCCCGGCTGGACGAAACGGTTTACGTCCTCACGCCTCAGGGCAAGGTCGTCGACCTGCCGGCCGGCTCGACGCCGCTCGACTTCGCTTACGCGCTGCACACCGACCTCGGTCACCGCTGCCGCGGGGCCAGGGTCGACGGCCACATCGTGACCCTCGACACGCCGCTGGCGAGCGGCCAGCGCGTCGAGATCGTCGCCGCGAAATCCGGCGGCCCGTCGCGCGACTGGCTCAGCGCCGAGCGGGGCTTCGTCAGGAGCGCGCGCGCGCGCCAGAAAATCAGGCAATGGTTCAACGCCAAGGCGATGGCCGACACCATCGCCGCAGGCCGTGCCGCGGTCGGGAAAGAGCTGCGGCGCGAGGGCGCGACGCAGGCGAGCCTCGAGGGTCTCGCCTCGCGCCTGGGGTTCGGCAAGCCCGATGAGCTGTTCGCAGCCGTCGCGCGCGACGAGATCAACCTGCGGCAGCTGCAGACCGCATTGCGCGGCGAACCAGCGCCTTCAAAGGAAGAAACGGTCAAGAGGACCGAAAGCAAGTCCTCTCAGGCCGGGGTGCTGATCGTTGGCATGGACCGGCTGCTCACGCAGCTCGCGCGCTGCTGCAAGCCCGTGCCGCCGGATCCGATCCGCGGCTTCGTCACGCGCGGCAGGGGCGTGTCGGTGCACCGCGAGGATTGCCCGAGCTTGAAGCGCCTTGCCGAGCGGCAGCCCGAGCGCCTGATCGAGGCCGATTGGGGCAAGGGCGGGGGCAGCTATGCCGTAGACATGACCGTCACTGCGGCAGACCGGCGCGGCCTGTTGCGGGACATCGGCGATGCGCTGGCGCGCGAGAGGATCAACGTCACCGCGGTGCGCACGCAGAGCCGGGACGAGCTGGCTTTCATGCGCTTCACCTTCGACGTGGCGAACGTCGGGCAGCTGAAGCGCGCCTTCGCGGTAGTGCGCTCGCTGAAGGGCGTGATCCGGGTGGGGCGCGGCTGATGGAGGGCTGGCTCTCGCATCCGGCGGTGCAGGTCGGCGTTGCGCCGCTCGCTGTTGGCTTGCTGGTGGCTGCGATCGGCATGCCGCTGCGTCTGGCGGGCCTCGCGGCGGCCGCCGGATTTGCCACCGCGCTCTACCTGACCGGCAATTTCGTGTTCGAGCCGCTCACTCCCTTGCGCAAGCTCGCACTGGTCGGCATGGGGGCAGGGCTGCTCGGCTGGGTAGCCGACCTGGCGTTCAAGCCCGCCCGCATGGCCGGGATCATGCTGGGCCTGCTGGGAGGCGCCGCCTCGGTGTGGGTTTTTTCCACGCTGCTCATGCACAGGCCGCCGCTGGAGGCGGTCGGACACGGCGTGGGGATCGGCTTGCTGGTGCTCGTCACGGTCGCCTTCATGCTCGACCTGCATTCCCATCCGATTCGTGCCGGCGCAGCGGGGGTCGGGCTGGGCCTCGGCGCCGGCATCGGCGCGATCCTCAGCGCCTCGGCGCTGATCGGGATGTACGGCCTGGCGCTGGGCGCCGCCTGCGGCGGCTTCCTGCTGGTGGCGATGATTTTCGGCAGCCGCGCGGCGGCGGGCACGTCTTTCACTCTCGCCGCAGGGCTGATCGCGTCCTTACTTGCCTCGGCGGCCCTGCTTCTCGCGAAACTGCCCTGGCACGCCGCCGCGGCGCTTGCGCTCGTGCCGGCCGCGGTGCGCCTGCCGCTGCCCGAGCGCGCGCATCCGGCGCTGCAGGCGGTGGTGGCGTTGATCTACGCGCTGGCGGTGGCCGCGGGCGTGTGCGCGCTCGCCTGGCTGGCGAGCCGCGGCTAAGAAAAAAGCACCAGCAGCCAGACCACGCCGGCGTTGACGAGCGCGAGCAGAACCGCCGCGCTGCCGATGTCCTTGGCACGCCTGGCGAGCGGGTGGATTTCCAGCGAGATGCGGTCCACGGCCGCCTCGAGGGCCGTATTGACCAGCTCGGCGCAAAGCACCATGAGCACGCTGGAGACAAGCAGCGCGCGCTCGACGCCGCTGCCGCCCAGCCACAGGCCCAGCGGCAGAAGCACGGCGCACCCCGCCAGCTCGACCTGGAACGAGCCCTCGTTGCGCGCCGCTGCCGCCACGCCGGCAAGCGAGTTGCGCGCGGCGTTGAAAATGGACCGCAGCATCAGGTCGGCGTGGCGAGGGTGAACAGCAGCTCTTCCTGCGCCGAGCGGCGGCGGCGGCGCGGCTTGAGCTGCTCGTAGCTGCCGTCGGCCGCCATCGCCCAGGCCTGGCAGTTGTCGTCGAGATACGGCTGCAGGCCCTCGCGGATCACGCGGCGCTTGAGAGCCGGATCGAGCACCGGGAAGCAAAGCTCGATGCGGCGGAAGAAGTTGCGGTCCATCCAGTCGGCGCTCGCCAGATACACCTCGTCGCTGCCGCCGTTCTGGAAGTAGAACACGCGCGAATGCTCGAGGAAGCGGCCGACGATCGAGCGCACGCGGATGTTTTCCGACAGGCCGGCGATGCCGGGCTTCAGCGCGCACACGCCGCGCACGATCAGGTCTATCTTCACGCCCGCCGCGGAAGCCGCGTAGAGCTCCTCGATGATGCGCGGCTCGAGCAGCGAGTTCATCTTGGCGATGATGCGCGCCGGCTTGCCTTCGGCGGCGAGCCTGGCCTCGCCGCGGATCGCGGCGATGATGTTCTTGTGCAGGGTGAACGGCGACTGCCAGACGTGCTTCATCTTTCCCGCGCGCCCCAGACCGGTGAGCTGCTTGAACACCTCGTTGACGTCCGCGCACAAGTCCTCGTTGGCCGTCATCAGGCCGAAGTCGGTGTACTGGCGCGCGGTCGCGGGATGGTAGTTGCCGGTCGAGAGGTGGACATAGCGCCGCAGCAGCTTGCCGTCGGCGCCGTCTTCGCGCCGCACGACGAGCGCCATCTTGGCGTGCGTCTTGTGGCCGACCACGCCGTACACCACGTGCGCGCCGACCTCCTCCAGCCGCGCCGCCCAGTTGAGGTTCGCTTCCTCGTCGAAGCGCGCCATCAGCTCGACCACCACGGTCACTTCCTTTCCCTTGCGCGCCGCCTCGACCAGGATCTCCATCAGCTCCGAGTCGGTGCCGGTGCGATACACGGTCTGCTTGATGGCGATGACGTTCGGGTCGGCGGCCGTGGTGCGGATGTAATCGATCACCGGCAGGAACGACTGGAACGGATGGTGCAAGAGCACGTCCTGCTTGCGCAGCACCTTGCCGTGGTCGGTTTCCTCGCGGCGCACGATGAGCGACATCTTGGCGTGCGTCTTGTGGCCGACCACGCCGTACACGACGTGCGCGCCGACTTCCTCCAGGCGCGCCGCCCAGTTCATGTTCACTTCCTCGTCGAAGCGCGCCATCAGCTCGACCACCACCGTGACTTCCTTGCCCTTGCGCGCGGCGTCGACCAGGATCTCCATCAGCTCCGAGTCGGTGCCGGTGCGATACACGGTCTGCTTGATGGCGATGACGTTCGGATCCTCGGCCACCGTGCGGATGTAATCGAGCACCGGCAGGAACGCCTGGTAGGGGTGGTGCAGCAGCACATCCTGCTTCTTCAGCACCTCGAACAGGTCGTCCGTGTCGAGCGTTGCCGCCAGGCCAGGCTGGAACGGCGCGTACTTCAGGTCCGGGCGGCTCACCTGGTCGGGCACCTCGCGCATGCGGTAGAGATTCACCGGCCCCTCAACGCGGTACAGGTCCTGGTCCTGCAGGCCGAACTGCTGCTGCAGGAACTCGACCATGTGCTGCGAGCAGTTGTCGGCGACTTCCAGGCGCACGGCGTCGCCGAAGTGGCGGTGGAAGAGTTCCCCCTGCAGCGCGGTGTGCAGGTTCTTGATTTCTTCCTCGTCGACGAACAGTTCGCTGTTGCGGGTGACCCGGAACTGGTAGCAGCCGCGCACATGCATGCCGGGAAACAGTTCGCAGAC
>DATILQ010000258.1:0-13866 GCA_035476235.1 Burkholderiales bacterium | reverse complement strand
CCTCAACCTCGCGGTGTCCGACGTGCGCTATCTCGCGCACGGATTGATCGCGCACTACAAGAACGGTGACGACTCGCGCCTCGATCACTATTCGGGGAACTGCCTCCGCCGCATCTGGCTCGCGGAGCGCTTCTCGTGGTGGATGACTCTGCTCCTGCATCGCTTCCCCGATGCCGATGCATTCGAGCGCAGGATGCAGCTGGCGGAGCTGACGTATCTCTTCCGCTCGCCGACCGCGCAGAAGTCGCTCGCCGAGAATTACGTCGGCCTCCCGTTCGACGACTGATGCTCTGAGATGCACGCTGCCCGCAATGCCAAGCCCATCGTGATCGCCGGCGGCGGTATCGGCGGGCTCGCCTGCGCGCTGGCGCTGGCGGTCAAGGGCTTCAGGTCGATCGTGCTCGAGCAGGCGCACGCCTTCGGCGAGATCGGCGCAGGCATCCAGCTCGCGCCGAACGCATGGTCGGCGCTCGATGCGCTGAACGTCGGCGAGCTGGTGAAGAAGGAGGCTGTTTTCATCGAGCGCCTGCTGCTGATGGACGGCGTCAGCGGCGAGACGGTGATCGACATCCCGCTCGACGCGCGCTTCGCCAAGCGCTTCGGCAATCCTTACGCGGTGACGCACCGCGCCGATATCCACGGCGCGCTGCTCGACGGCTGCAGGGAGCGGCGCTCGATCGAGCTGCGCGCCAGCACGCGCGTGACCGGCTTTCGCGCCGAAGGTAATGGCGTCGACGTCGAGATCGCCGGCGGGGAGCGTATTTCCGCCGCCGCCCTGATCGGCGCGGACGGCGGGCGCTCGGTGGTCCGCAGCCGCATCGTCGGCGACGGCGAGCCGCCGGTCTCCGGGCACATGTGCTACCGCGCGGTGCTCAAGGTGGACGAGATGCCGAAGGATCTGCGCTGGGCCGCCGCGACGCTGTGGGCCGGGCACAACACCCACATCGTGCATTACCCGCTGCGCGGCTGGAAGCTCTTCAACCTGGTCGCGACCGTCGTCGGCAAGCATGCGACCGGCGGCCACAACGAGGAGGCGCCGCCGGAAGAGGTGCTGCCGCTTTTCGCGCACAACTGCGACAAGCCGATGAGCATCATGCGCGTGCCGCAGATGTTCCGCCGCTGGATGCTGCGCTTCCGCGAGCCGGTGGACAACTGGAGCGCCGGCCCGGTGACGCTGCTCGGCGATGCGGCGCATTTCATGCTGCAGTATTTCGCGCAGGGGGCCGCCATGGCGCTGGAGGACGCGGTTTGCCTCGCTGCCTGCGCCGACGAAGCGAACGGCGACCTGGCGGCCGCGTTCCAGAAGTACCAGAAGACGCGGCTGGTGCGCGCCTCGCGCGTGCAGATCTCCGCCGGGCTCCTGGGCATGATCTTTCACGTGCCCGACGGCGTCGGCCGCCTGGTGCGCAACAACATGTATCAGGGGCGCGCGGCAGAGCGCTATTACGACGCGCTCGAGTGGGTCTTTACCGCGCCCGATTACGTCAGGAGCTTCAAGAGCAAATAAGGTCGGGGCCGATCTCGGCGACCGAGCGCGCTCCGCACAGCTTCATGGAGCGCTCGAGCTCGCCCGAGAGGATCTCCAGGGCGCGGCGCGCGCCCGCCTCGCCGCCCGCCATCACGCCGAAAAGCGTCGCCCGGCCGGTGAGCACCGCCTGCGCGCCGAGCGCACGCGCCTTCAGGATGTCGACGCCGCGGCGCACGCCGCCGTCGAGCAGCACCGTCATCTTCGAGCCGACGGCGCGCGCCACGGCGGGCAGCGCTTCGAGGCTCGGCGCGGCGCCGTCGAGCTGGCGGCCGCCGTGGTTGGACACGACTACGCCGTCGCACCCGATCGCTCGCGCGCGCTCGGCGTCGTCGGGCCGCTCTACACCCTTGAGGAGGAGCTTGCGCGGCCACAGCTCGCGCAGGCGCTTGAGGTATTCCCAGTCGAAGGACGCGTCCATCTCGCGGCCGACCGCGGTGGCGATGTCGGTCCCCGCGGGGCTCGAGAACTTGTAGCCTTCGAAGTTCGCCATGCCCGGCAGGCCATGGCGCAGGATCTCAAGGAGCCACGCGGGCTTGAGGAGCACATCGTGCGAGTTGCGCCAGTTCGGCTTGTACGGCGTGACGAAGCCATTGCGCGGGTCGCGCTCGCGCTTGCCGGACACCGCGAGATCGACCGTCACGAGCATCGCCTCGTAGCCGGAATTGCTGGCCCTGAGAACCAGTTTCTCGCGAAATTCGCGGTCGCGCACCACGTAGAGCTGGAACCAGAGGCGGCCGCCCACCTCCTCGGCGACGCGCTCGATGCTGAAGGCGGCGGGCGTCGCGAGCGTGAACGGCACGCCGAAGGCCTTGGCGGCGCGCGCGAGCGCGAGCTCCGCCCCGGCGCGGCCCGCGCTGATCCCGCCGGTGGGAGCGACGGCCAGCGGAACATTCGCTTCCCTGCCAAAGATCCCGATCCTGGTATCGACCTGCGCGACGTTGACCAGCACGCGGGGCAGCAGCCGCACGCGCTCGAAGGCGGCGCGGTTCTCGCGCAGCGTCACCTCGTCCTCGGCGCCGCCGTCGAAGAAATCGAAGATCGCCCGCGGCAGGCGCCGGCGCGCCAGCTGCCGCAGATCCTCGATATTGATCGCCCTGGAGAGCTCGGCCATATAATTCGCGCAGCACTCTACCTCCGAAAGGCATCCCGGTGTCACGTCTGTTCGCTATTGCCCTGGCATTGCTGCTCCCGCTGGGAGCAGCCGCGCAGAGCTACCCGCACAAGCCGATCCGGCTCGTCGTCCCATTCACCCCGGCCGGCGCGGTGGATATCGCCTCGCGCGCCATCGCCATCGAGCTGCTGAAACAGCTCGGCCAGACGGTGGCCGTCGAGAACAAGCCCGGCGCGGGCGGCAACCTCGGCGCCGCCGAGGTCGCGCGCGCGGCGCCCGACGGCTATACGCTGCTCATGACCACCAGCGGCATCCAGGCGATCAACCCCGCGCTCTACGCCAAGATGCCTTTCGATCCGAACAAGGATCTTGTGCCGGTGGCGGCATTGGTCTCTCTCAATAACGTCCTGGTCCTGCATCCGTCGGTACCCGCGAACAGCGTGAAGGACGTGATCGCGCTCGCGAAGAAAGATCCCGGCAAGTGGACGTATGCCTCGAGCGGCAACGGCACCAGCATCCACATGTCGGGCGCGATGTTCACTCAGCTCACCGGCACGGACCTCCTGCACATCCCCTACAAGGGGAGCGGGCCGGCGGTGACCGATCTCCTCGCCGGCCAGGTCAACATGATGTTCGACAACATCCCTTCCTCGCTGCCGCACATCAAGGCGGGCAAGCTGCGCGCGCTCGCCACCACCGGCGCGAAGCGCGATCCGGCGCTGCCCGATCTGCCGACGATCGCCGAGGCCGGTGTTCCCGGCTATGAATCGGGCGTCTGGTTCGGGATTGCCGCGCCCGCCGGCACGCCGAGGGAGATCATCAGCAAGCTGAACGCCGCCGCGGTGCAGGGCGCCAGATCGCCCGAGTTCGGCAAGCGCATGAAGGACCTTGGCTACAACCTCATTCCAGGCAGCGCCGAGGAGATGGCGGCGATGCTCAAGGCAGAGCTCGCCCGCTGGGCGCCGATCGTGAAGTCGACCGGCGCGAAGATCGACTGACATGGCCAGAGCGAAACGCATCGAGGGCGTCCTCGCCCCGGTGATCACGCCGTTCAGGAAGGATTACGCGCCCGACGCCGAGCGCCTCGTGCGCCACTGCCGCTGGCTGCTGAAAAACGGCTGCGCCGGCCTCGCCGTGTTCGGCACCAACAGCGAGGCGAACTCGATGTCGGTGCCGGAAAAGCGGCGCCTGCTGGAGGCGCTCGTCGCGGGCGGCATTGCGCCCGCGGCGCTGATGCCCGGAACCGGGCATTGCGCGCTGACCGACTCGGTGGAGCTCACCCGCGCGGCGCTCGAGATGGGCTGCGCCGGCGTGCTGATGCTGCCGCCCTTCTATTACAAGAACGTGCCCGACGAAGGCCTGTACCGCCATTTCGCCGAGGTGATCGAGCGCGTCGGCGACGAGCGGCTGCAGCTCTACCTGTATCACATCCCGCCGGTGTCGCAGGTGCCGATCTCGCTCGGCCTGATCGAGCGGCTGCTCGGCAAGTACCCCGGCATCGTCGCCGGTGTGAAGGATTCCTCGGGCGACTGGCCGAACACCAAGGCGATGCTCGAGCACTTCGCGAAAAGCGGCTTCGACGTATTCGCCGGCAGCGAGGAGTTCCTGCTCGCCAACATGCGCCACGGCGGCAAGGGCTGCATCACCGCCACGGGAAACATCAACCCCGGGCCGATCGACAATCTGTACCGCAACTGGCGCTCGCCGGACGCCGAGCGCCTGCAGGCCGCCATCACCGCGACGCGCAGGATCGTGCAGAAGCAGCCGGTGATCGCGGCGCTGAAGGCGACCGTGGCGCATTTCGGCAACGACCCGCAGTGGAAGACCCTGCGCCCGCCGCTGATCGAATTGAATTCCGTCCAGGAGAAAGACCTGATCAGCGAGCTCAAGGCGAACGGATTCTCGATGCCCGGGCTCGGTTGAAGACCGCGCTGGTCACCGGCGCCGGCCGGGGGATCGGCCTCGCGACCGCAAACACGCTCGCCGCCGCCGGGTTGCGCGTTTTTGCTTTGGATCTTGAATTCCAAGACAAACAACAGAAAAATCAAATCGTCTTCGACTTATGCGATCTGGCAGGGATACCGGCGCTCATCGAATCGCTCGGTGCCATCGACATCCTCGTCAACAACGCCGGCGTGCAGACGGCGGTGTCGATCGAGCGCTACACCGAAGACGCGCGCCGGCGCATCCTGCGCGTCAACCTCGAGGCGCCGGTGGAGCTGATCCGCGCCCTCTCGAGGCAGATGATCGAGAGGAAGAGCGGCCGCATCGTCAACGTGGCTTCGGTGGCCGCCTTCACGGCGCACACCGACCTCTGGTACGGCGTGACGAAGGCCGGGGTGGTCAGCTTCACCCGCAGTTTTGCGTCCTATCTGGGCCCGCACGGCATCCAGGTAAACGCGGTGGCGCCGGGGCCGGTGGAAACCGAGCTGCTCAGGAAGGCGCAGCCCGAGCGCATCGAGCAGCTCATGCGGAATGCCTACACCCGGCGCACCGGGCGGCCGGAAGAGATCGCCGAAGCCATCCGCTGGCTCGCCCTCGACGCGCCGGTGGTCCTGAACGGCGCGGTGATCGACGTCACCGACGGCTGCTACCTGCGCTGAGGCTAGCCGCAGCCGGCCGCGGGGGAGTAAATTAGTAGGTTCCAGTTCTCAGAGGGGGTAGACCATGGCGCTCAAGGCAACGAAAGCAGAAGTCTGGTCCGCAATGCTGGTAGACCGCGCGGGTGCCGCCGCCGACAAGCTCGAAGCGCTCGCCAGGGCGGGCGCCGACCTGGAGCTCGTCTTCGCGCGCCGCACGCCCGAGCAGCCCGGCAGCGGGATCCTGTTCGTCAGCCCGGTCAAGGGCGCGAAGGCGACCCGGGCGGCGCAGGAAGCCGGCCTGGCGAAGACGGAGACGATCCACTGGGTGAGGATCGAAGGCGGCGACAAGCCGGGGCTGGGCGCGAAGATCGCGCGGGCGCTGGGCAATGCCGCCATCAGCTTCCGCGGCCTGAGCGCGATCGCGATCGGCACGAAGTTCATCACCTACATCGCGCTCGACAGCGCCGACGATGCGGCGAGAGCGGTGGCGGTGCTGAAGAAAGCCGCCTGAGCGCTACCGCACCCGGTAGATCTCTTCGTCGAAATTGCCGCGCGACACGCTGAGCGTGCCGCGCCGCTTGTCGGGCTGGGCGACGAGCACGGCGCGCTCGCTACCCTTTTCCCACAGCACCTTGTAGATCTGGCGCGCGGGCTTACCGGGGGTCTCGATGGTGTCGCGCGTCTCTGACACCGGCGTGCCGTAGCGCGACTTCACGAAGGCGGCAACACGGTCGGTGTCCTTGGCGTCGAAGCGCAGGTCGAAAGCCTGTACCGCGTCCTTCCTCAGGTAGAAGGTGATGCGCACCTCGGCCCCGGCGAATGCCACCTTGGAGTCGTCGCAGCGCCGCTCCGCCGCCAGGCTTTTCCACTCCAGCTCCTTGCAACGGATGCTGGGAAACCTCTTCTTCACCGCGCTCTCGTTCGCGCCGAGCGCCACGCCGTTGACGTCGTACGCGGCGGCCGGAAGGGCAGCCAGCAGCATCGCAAGCAGACTAATTTTTCGCATCGATCTCACGGCGTCTGAAGCAGGCGCGCTCATGGTCGTTCACCATGCCCACGGCCTGCATGAATGCATACATGATAGTCGGGCCGACGAACTTGAAGCCGCGCTGCTTAAGGTCCTTTGAAAACTCGTCGGCTCCGCGGCCAGCCAATTTCCACGCGTACTTCGAGAAGCTGCCGTACTCCTTCTCGACCGCGAGGAAGCAGCGCGCGTTGGTGATCGCAGCGTCGATTTTCGACCGGTTGCGCACGATGCCTGAATCCGCCAGCAACCGCTTGCGATCTTTGGCGCCATAAAGAGCAATTCTCTCAGCATTAAACCCGTGAAAGGCGCGCCGGTAGTTCGCGCGCTTCGCCAGGATCGTGTCCCACGAAAGCCCGGCCTGCGCGCCTTCCAGGATGAGGAACTCGAAGAGCTTGCGGTCGTTCCTGACCGGCACGCCCCACTCCTTGTCGTGGTAGGCGATGGCGAGCGGATTGCGCGCCCAGGAGCAGCGGCGCTTCATGCGACCGGCGCGCTGCGCGCGAAGCCGTCGAACAGGTCGAGCAGCCGCTCGCGCCAGGAACAGAGCGGATCCTCGGGCCCCAGCACTTCGTGCGGGCTCATCACTCGTGCCCACTGGAACACCGAGAACAGGATGTAGTCGGCGTAGGCCGGGGCGCGGCCGCAGACGTACGGCTGGCGCTTGAGCGCCGCCTGCATCGGCTCGAGAGTGCGGCCGAGCCGCCTGAGCGCGTCGTCGCGGTGGGCACGGGTTTCTTCCAGCGTGGTCTTGAGTGCCCGCTCAATGGATTGCCTGAAATAACCTTCATCAGCGGGATCGACGCGCTCGTGGATGTCGGCGGCGATCACCGACAGCATCGCCGGCACCGCGGCGCGGTCGACCCAGGCGTTGAATGCCTGCGACACGCCGTGGCCGATGTCGCCGCCGAAGAGCGTCGGCGCATCGCGGTAGCGCTCCTCCAGGTGCTCGGCGATCTTCCAGGAATCGCGCACGACCTTGTCGCCGTCGCGGATCACTGGCACCGTCCTGCCGCCGGAGAATTCGATCGCCGCCTTGTCGGTGAGGCACACCGGCTGGGTGGCGAACTCCAGGCCCTTGTGCTTGAGGGCCATGCGCGCGCGCCACGAAAAAAGGCTGTAGCGCCGCTCCCCTTTGCCTTTCAGCTCCCAAAGAGTAATCACGCCGCTTTCTTGACCTCGTGGCTCTCGGGGCGGGCGCGCAGGCGCAGATCGGTCTGCTCGGCGCGCTCGCGCGCGGCGAGGCGAAAGGCCTGGTCGCGGCCCGCGAGGTATTGCGGCGGCCAGAACTGGCTCATGTGCTGGTACCAGGCCGAGGCCTGCAGCGTGAAATAAGGGTTGGTCAGGTGCGCACGCGCGAGCGCGACGAGATCCGCCTTGCCGGAGGCGAGCAGCGTGTTGACCTGGTCCGGCGTCGTGACCGCGCCGACGGTCATGGTGGCGATGCCGACCTCGTTCCTCACCCAGTCGGAAAACGGCGCCTGGTACATGCGGCCGTACACCGGCTTCTGGTGCGGCACCGTCTGGCCGCTCGAGCAGTCGATCATGTCGCAGCCGGCTTGCTTCAGCATGCGCGTGAGCGCGATCAGGTCTTCGCCGGCCAGGCCGCCCGGCGCCCAGTCGGTCGCCGAGATGCGCACCGACATCGGCTTGCGCTCGGGCCAGATTTCGCGGCAAGCGCGCCACAGCTCGAGCGGGAAGCGCATGCGGTTTTCGATCGAGCCGCCGTACGCATCAGTTCTTTTATTCGTTAACGGCGAGATGAAGCTCGCCAGCAGATAGCCGTGCGCCATGTGGAGCTCGAGCAGGTCGAACCCCGCTTCGTTGGCGTATTTTGTCGATTTTTGAAAATCGGCAACCACCTTCTTCATGTCCGCGCGAGTCATTTCGCGCGGGGTCTGGGAAATACCTTCGTAGTAGGGAATCGGCGAAGCCGACACCACAGGCCAGTTCCCCTGCTCGAGCGGGTGATCCATCCGCTCCCAGCCGAGCTGCGTCGAGCCCTTGCGGCCGGAGTGCCCGAGCTGCATGCACAGCTTCGCCCTGGAGTTGGCGTGGCAGAAATCGACGATGCGCTTGAAGGCGTCGCGCTGCGTCTCGTTCCACAGGCCGGTATCTCCCGGGGAGATGCGCGCTTCGGGCGACGGGCAGGTCATCTCGACATACAGCAGCCCGGCACCGCCGATCGCACGGCTGCCGAGGTGCACGAAATGCCAGTCGCCCGGCACGCCGTCCACCGCCGAATACTGGTCCATCGGCGAAACCACCACCCTGTTTTCTATCACCAGGTCGCGCAGCCTGAACGGCGTGAACATCGGCAGCGGGGGATTCTCGAGGTCGATGTCGAACCCCTGGTCCTTTACTTTCCCTGCAAACCAGCGGTGGACCTCGCGCACGAAGGCCGGGTCGCGCAGCTCGAGGTTCTCCCAGGTGATCTGCTTGGAGCGCGACATCACGCCGAAGGCGAACTGCTGCGGCTCCATGCCCCAGTAGCGCTGCATGTGCTCGAACCAGGCCAGCGACACGTTGGCGGCATGCTGGGTCTTCTCCACTTCCTCTCGTCGCGCGGTGTCGTAGAAGGCCAATGCGGGTTTTACATTTTCATGCTTCTTGAATGCCTCGAACAGCGCAATGGCATCCTCCATGGCCAGCTTGGTTCCTGAGCCGATGGAAAAATGCGCGGTCGCCTTGGCATCGCCGACCAGCACGGCGTTGCCGCGCACCCAGGTGCGGTTGACGATGTTCGGGAAGTTGCGCCACAGCGAGCGGTTCAGGATCAACGGATGGCCGTCGAGCTCCGCGGCGAACACGCGCTCGAGCACCGGCAGCATCTCGGCCTCGCTCATCGCGTCGAAGCCGAAGTTGCGCCAGGTCGCCTCGTCGGTCTCGATCACCCAGGTGGAGCGGTCGGGCTCGTACTGGTAGCAGTGCGCGAGGATGATGCCCTGCGGGGTCTCGCGGAAGAAGTACTTGAAGGCGTCCAGCGGGCGCGTCGAGCCCAGCCAGGTGAACTTGTTGGGGCGCAGGTCCACGCTCGGCTGGAAATGCTCCGCATATTTCGAGCGAATTTTCGAATTGATTCCGTCCGCGACGACGATGAGATCGGAACCGGGGAACTCGTCCAGATCCTCGACCTCGCGCTGGAAGCGCATCTGCACGCCGAGCTCGCGCCCGCGGTCCTGCAGGATGTTGAGCAGCGCCACGCGCGAGCAGCCGCAGAAGCCGTTGCCGCCCGAGCGCAGCACCTGCCCCTTGTAGACCACGTCGACGTCGCCCCAGTAGGCGAAGCGCCGGCGGATGCGCTCGTAGGTGACCAGATCGTAGGCCTTGAAGCTGTCCAGCGTCTGGTCGGAGAACACCACGCCGAAGCCGAAGGTGTCGTCGGGCCGGTTGCGCTCGCAGACCGTGATCTCCCAGCGCGGCCAGGCTTTCTTCGCGAGGAGCGCGAAGTACAGGCCGCCGGGCCCGCCGCCGATGATGCTGACTTTCATGCTGCCTCCTCGGGGATCACCGCCGTGGCCTCGATTTCCAGGCGCGCGGCGTCTTCCACGAGACCGCTCACCTGCAGCACGGCCATCGTCGGGTAATGCCGGCCCATCAGCTCGCGGTACGCGGCGCCCAGCTCCTTCAGCGACGCCAGGTATTCCTTCCTGTCCAGCACGTACCAGGTCAGCCGCACGAGGTGCTCGGGCTTGCCGCCGGCCTGCGCCAGGATTTCCAGGATATTTTTCAGCGCCTGCCGGAACTGCCCGGCAAACGATCGATCGGGCCATTCGCCCTGGCCGCTCCAGCCGATCTGGCCGCCGATGAAAACCAGCCGGCCCTGGCAGGAAATGCCGTGGGAGAAGCCCTTCGGCCGCGCCCAGCCCGGCGGTTGCAGGATCTGCATCGTCATTGCCTCAGCTTGAAGCGCTGCAGCTTGCCGGTCTCGGTGCGCGGCAAGGCATCCACGAACTCCACCACGCGCGGATACTTGTACGGCGCGATGCTGTTCTTCACGTGCTCCTGCAGCCGGCGCGCGGTGTCCGGGTCGCGCGGGTGGCCGGGCTTCAGCACGACGAATGCCTTGACGACGGTGCCGCGCTCCGCGTCGGGCGAGCCGACGACGCCGCATTCCGCCACGGCCGGATGCGCCAGCAGGGCGCCCTCCACTTCGGGACCGGCGATGTTGTAGCCGGCGGAGATGATCATGTCGTCGGTGCGCGCCTGGTAGAAGAAGTAGCCCTGCTCGTCCATCAGGTAGGCATCGCCGGTCAGGTTCCAGCCGTCGCACACGTAGTCCTGCTGCCGCTCGTCGGCGAGGTAGCGGCATCCGGTGGGCCCTTTGACGGCCAGCCTGCCGACCGTCCCGGGAGGACAGGCTTTCCCTTCGTCGTCCAGCACCGTGGCCTGGTAGCCGGGCACGGCGTAGCCGGTCGCGCCGCGGCGCGCCTTTGCCGGCGTGTGCGAGATGAAGATGTGGATCATCTCGGTAGAGCCGATGCCGTCGATGATCTCGATGCCGGTCGCCCGCCTGAAGAGCGAGCGCGTCGCGTCCGGCAACGCCTCGCCGGCCGACACGCACTTCTTCAGCGAAGAAATATCGAAGCCTCCGGCCATCGCCGCCATTCCGCGGTACATGATCGGCGTGGTGAAGCAGACGCTCGCCTTGAAGCTCTGGATCGTCTCGAGAAGCGTCTGCGGCGTGTGCTTCTCCACCAGGACCGTCGAAGCGCCGTAGCGCAGCGGAAAGCACAGCATCCCGCCCAGGCCGAAGGTGAACGCGAGCGGCGGCGTGCCGCAGAAGATGTCGTCCTTTTGCACTTGCAGCATCGAGCGCGGGAAGCAGTCGCACATGGCGATCACGTCGCGATGGAAATGCAGCGTGCCCTTCGGCTTGCCGGTGGTGCCGGAGGTGAAGGCGATCAGCGCGACGTCGTCCGCGGCGGTGGCGGCGTTGGTGAACCACAGCGGCTGCTCGAGCGCCAGCTCATCGAGCGAATCCGGCCCGTCGTCGTACCAGTAGCGCACGGTGTGCAGCGTAGGACACTGCGGCAGCGCCGCTTTCAGCTCGGCGTCGAGGCGCCTGTCGCACAGGGCGTGGGTGATCTCGGCCTTGGTGATGATGTCGGTGAGCTCCTTCGCGCGCAGCAGCGGCATCGTCGCGACGCAGATGCCGCCCGCCTTCATCACCCCGAACCAGGCCGCCGCCATCGTCGGGTTGTTCGGCCCGCGCAGCAGCACCCGGTTGCCGGGCCTGAGGCCCATTTCGCGCACCAGGACGTTGGCGATGCGATTGGCCTGCGTGAAGAGCTGCGTGTAGCTGCATTCGCCGTCCGGCGAGCGCAGCGCGATGCGGTGGCCGTGGCCGCGTGTCACCGGCTTGTCGAGCAGCTCGGTCGCGCAGTTCATCCGCCCCGGGTAGTTCAGCTCGGGCAGCTCGAACAGAAACTCCGGCCACTGCGCGCGCGGCGGCAGGTTGTCGCGCGCAAACGTATCGGTGTGCGCGGTGTAGCTCACGGCTTGAGCAATTCCCTCGCGATGATGACTTTCTGCACTTCGGTCGCGCCTTCATAGATGCGCAGCGCCCGCACTTCCCGGTAAAGCCGTTCCACGGGATGCCCGCGCATGACGCCGAGCCCGCCGCAGATCTGCACGGCATCGTCGATCACCTGCTGCGCGGCCTCGGTGGCGAACAACTTGGCCATCGCCGCTTCACGCGTCACCCGTTCTCCTTTGACGTCCTTTTCCCAACCGGCTCTGTAGGCAAGCAGCGCGCCGGCCTCGATGCGGGTCGCCATGTCGGCGAGCTTGGCCTGCGTCATCTGGAAGTCGGCGAGGGTCTGTCCGAACATCTTGCGCTCACGGGCGCGAGCGAGCGCCTCGTCAAAAGCGCGGCGCGAGAAACCGAGCGCCGCCGCGGCCACCGTGGTCCTGAAAATGTCGAGATTGCGCATCGCCAGCTTGAAGCCCTGGCCGGGCTCGCCGAGCAGCACGGCTTTCGAATTCCTGAGGCGCACGGTGGCCATCGGGTGAGGCGCCGTGATCTCGATGCGCTCGCTCGCATCGACGTCCGCGGCGTCGACCACGAACGCCGTGATGCCCTCGTCGGCCTTCGCGAACACGACGTAGAAGTGGGCAATGCCGCCGTTCGAGATCCAGGTCTTCGTGCCGTTCAGCGCCCAGCCGCCGCCGGCGCGGCGCGCGGTGGTCGATATCGCCTGCACGTCGGAGCCGGCGTCGGGCTCCGAGAGCGCGAACGCGGCGATCGCGTCCCCGCTCGCCGCCGGCGCGAGATACTTTTCCTTGAGGCCCTCGCTGCCGGCGAGGGCAATCGGCCCGCTGCCCAGGCCCTGCATGACGAAGGCAAAGTCGGCGAGCCCGGCGTGGTAGGCGAACACCTCGCGCAGCAGCGCGATCGAGCGCACGTCGAGGTTCTCGCCGACGCAGCGCGCCAGGAATCCGGCGCAGCCGAGATCCTGGACCAGTCTGCGGCAGATCGAGTCGGCATCGGTGCCGTGGGCGTAGCCGAGATTCCCGGCGCACCACGCGTCGGCCTCGCGCGCCAGCTCGGCGTGCCGCGGCTCGAAGAACGGCCAGTCGTAGTGGGCAAAGCGGTCCATCAGTCGCCTTCGAACGCGGGCTTGCGCTTGGCGGCGAACGCCTCGTAAGCGCGCCGGAAGTCCCGCGTCTGCATGCAGATCGCCTGCGCCTGCGCCTCCATCTCGATCGCCGCGTCGAGGCTGACGTTCCATTCCTGGTGCAGCATTTTCTTCGTCATCGCATGCGCAAAGGTCGGGCCGGTAGCGAGCTCGGCCGCGACCTCGAGCGCCGCCGGCAGCACCGGATCGGCGACGCGGTTGAAGAAGCCCCAGGCGAGGCCTTCCTCGGCGCTCATCGAGCGGCCGGTATAGAGCAGCTCGGCGGCGCGTCCCTGGCCGATCACGCGCGGCAGCATGGCGCAGGCGCCCATGTCGCAGCCGGCGAGCCCGACGCGAACGAAGAGGAACGCCACCTTGGCGCTCGGCGCGGCATAGCGCAGGTCGGAAAACAGGGCAATGAGCGCGCCAGCCCCGGCGCATACGCCGTCGACCGACGAGATCACCGGCTGCGGGCAATGCCGCATCGCCTTGATCAGGTCGCCCGTCATGCGCGTGAACTCGAGCAGCTGCGGCATCTGCATCTTCGCGAGCGGGCCGATGATCTCGTGCACGTCGCCGCCCGAGCAGAAATTGCCGCCAGAGCCGGTGACCACAATGCTCTTCACGTCGTCAACTGAGGATAATTGTCTGAATAAATCCCTCAACTCCGCATACGACTCGAATGTCAGGGGGTTCTTACGCTCCGGGCGGTTCAGGGTGATGACGCCGACCTTGCCTTCGACGCGCCAGAGGAAATGCTTGGGTTGGATCATGAGGCGACCTCCATCGCGCTCGCCTTGAGCTTGGCGAGCAGCTTGAGCAGCTCCTCGTGCTCTCGCCGCGAAAGGCCGGCGAGCAGCTCCACCACCCACTCCTCGTGCGCGCGCGCCATCTCGCCGAAGCCGCGCTCCCCGGCCTTGGTGAGCCGGATGCGGAAAGCGCGCCGGTCGGCGGGCTCGTCCAGCCGCTCGACCAGCCCCTCCTTCTCCAGCTGGTCGACG
>DATILQ010000257.1:0-63156 GCA_035476235.1 Burkholderiales bacterium | reverse complement strand
TGCGCCATTTGAAATGGCGTCCAGACCATCAGCGCGATCAAGATGCGGCAAAGCGTGTTATTCATCATGCGGTTCATCTGCGCTCCAGAGGTTGGTTGAGGGAAGAGGCTTCACGGCCAGCTTGCCGTGACCTGAATCTAGTTTCTGTCGTTCCGGAAAGTCAAGAACGAATGCGTTTATTCATCCGGGCTGCGAAAGGCTGTTGCGAAGTTCCGAATCCAGCCCGGCGCTCTGTGACATAAGTCTCAGCGTCGGAGACGGTCATGATACTGCGCATTGATCCCGCGCTGCCCATCAACGCCAAGCGCGACGCGATCCGCGCTGCCGTGGAAAAGCACCAGGTGGTCATTGTGTGCGGCGAGACGGGCTCGGGAAAGACGACCCAGCTGCCGCAGATCCTCCTCGAGATGGGTCGCGCCTCGGCCGGCCGCATCGGCCATACGCAGCCGCGGCGCATCGCCGCGCGTTCCGTGGCGGCGCGCGTCGCCGACGAGCTCGGGACCAAAGTCGGCGCGCTGGTGGGCTACAAGGTGCGGTTCCACGAAAGCGTCCGGCCGGATACGGCGATAAAGCTGATGACCGACGGCATCCTCCTCGCCGAGACGCAAGGCGATCCCGAGCTGAGGCAGTACGGCTCGATCATCCTCGACGAGGCGCACGAGCGCAGCCTGAATATCGATTTCCTGATCGGCTATCTCAAGAAGCTCACCGAAATCCGCAGCGATCTCAAGCTCGTCGTTACTTCGGCCACCATCGATGCGGAACGTTTCTCCAGGCATTTCGGCAACGCGCCCGTGATCGAGGTATCGGGACGTCTTTACCCCGTGGAGATGCGCTACCGGCCGGTCGCCGGCGACTCCGAGGACACGACTCGCGAAGAGGAGGAGCAGGCACTTGCCGACGCGGTGCAGGAACTGTGTCGCGAGGGCAAGGGCGACATTCTGGTATTCCTGCCCGGCGAGCGGGAGATCCGCGACACCGCCGAGGTGTTGAGGCGCCGGCATCTGGAGGCGGAGTTGCTTCACTTGTATGCGCGGCTTTCCGCCGCGGACCAGGACCGCGTATTCAAGCCCGGGCGCGAGCGGCGCATCGTGCTCGCCACCAACGTCGCCGAAACGTCGCTCACGGTGCCGCGCATCCGGTACGTGGTCGATACCGGTCTTGCGCGAGTGAAGCGATACAGCTATCGCAACAAGGTTGAAATGCTGCGCGTCGAGCCGATCTCCCGGGCGGCAGCGAGCCAGCGCGCCGGGCGCTGCGGACGCGTCGCGCAGGGCGTCTGCATTCGCCTGTATGCCGAAGAGGACTTCGAGAAGCGTCCTGCATTCAGCGAGCCGGAGCTGCTGCGCTCGTCGCTCGCGTCGGTGATCCTGCGGGCAAAGAGCCTCGGGCTCGGCAACGTCGAGGAGTTTCCCTTCCTCGATCCCCCGGCGCCGCGCGCGATCGCCGACGGCTACGCATTGCTCACGGAGCTCGGTGCCGTCGATGAACGCAACGCGCTGACGCAGCTCGGCGGCGAGCTCGCCAGGCTGCCGCTCGACCCGCGCGTCGGCCGCATGCTGGTCGCGGCGCGCGCCGAAGGCTGCCTCGAGCAGGTGTTGATCATCGCCGCGGCGCTCTCGGTGCAGGATCCGCGCGAGCGCCCGCTCGAGCGCGCGGCGGCCGCCGACGAACGCCATGCGAAGTTCGCCGACGAACGCTCGGATTTTCTCGCCTTCCTCAAGCTCTGGAAGCTGTTTGACGGAAAGCTCGAGAAGGCTTGCCGCGAGAACTTCCTCTCCGTCCCGCGCATGCGGGAGTGGCGCGATATCCACGCCCAGCTTGAAACCACGCTCGCTGAGATGAAATGGCCGGCATCCTCGGTGAACCCCGCGAGCGCCGAGGGGTATCGCGCCACCCACCGCGCACTGCTCGCCGGATTGCTCGGCAACGTCGGCATGCGCGACGAGGCGGAAGCCAGCTACACCGGTGCGCGCGGCATCAAGTTCTGGGTGCACCCCGGTTCCAGGACCAGGAAGCCCGGCAAGTGGATCGTCGCCGCCGAGCTGGTCGAAACCACGCGGCTTTTCGCCCGCACCGTGGCGCATGTCGATCCAAAGTGGCTGGAGGAGCTCGGTGCGCACCTGCTCAAGCGCGACCGGCAGGATCCGCATTGGGAGCGCAGCCGCGGCCAGGTCGTGGCGCTCGAGCGCGGCACGCTCTACGGTCTACCTGTATACGCCAGCCGCCGGGTGGACTTTGCGTCCTTCGACGCCAGGCTCTCGCGCGACATCTTCATCCGCTCGGCGCTGGTCGAGGGCGATTTCGAGACGCGGGCGCCATTTTTCGCCCACAACCGCCGGCTCGTCGCCGAGATCGAGCGCCTCGAGCACAAGTCGCGCCGGCCGGACATCCTGGTCGACGCGGAGCTGATGCACGCCTTCTACGACGAGCGCGTCCCGCAAGGCATATCGAGCGGCGCCGACTTCGACAAGTGGCGCAAGGACGCCGAGCAAGAACTTCCCAGGCTGCTTTACCTTTCACGCGACGACCTGATGCGGCACCAGGCGGCCGGCATCACTACGGACAATTTTCCGCCGGGGTTGCAGCTCGGACCGAACCGCTTCGCTCTCGAGTACCACTTCGAGCCCGGCTCGCCGCGCGACGGCGTCACGATGACCGTGCCGCTCGCGCTGCTCAACCAGGTGCCGGCGGCGCGTTGCGAGTGGCTGGTGCCAGGACTGCTCAAGGAGAAGATCAGGGCCATGGCGAAGTCGATCCCGCAGCGTCTGCGGCACAAGCTCGGGTCGCTCGACGAGTTCGCCGCCGCGTTCTGCGCGACAGTCCCGCCCTCCGACACGCCGCTCGCGGCGGCTCTCGCCCGCCACATCCGCGAGAAGTTCAATCTCGACCTGCCGGTCGATTCGTTCCGGCCCGACTCTGCGCCGGCGCACCTCCATATGAACTTCCGCGTCGTCGACGACGGCGGGCGCCAGCTCGGCATGGATCGCGATCTGGCCGAGCTGAAAGGAAGCCTCGGGGAAAAAACCGCGGCAATCCTGCAAACTGAGGCTTCGCTCTTGGAAGCCGAGCGCTACACCGGCTGGAACATGGGCGATCTGACCGAAATCATGGAAATCGAACGCGGCGGCCAGACGCTGATCGGTTATCCGGCGCTGGCCGACGCTGGTGAGGCGGTCACGCTGCAGATCCTCCACTCTCCCGAGAAGGCACGTGAGATCCATCGCGGGGGAGTGCGGCGATTGCTGGCGATCGCATTTCGCGACCGCATTCGTGACCTCGAGAGGACGCTGGCGCGCGACGTCGCCCTCGGACCGCTCAAAGCCGACGTGGTCACGGCGGCGCTCGAGCGCACGTTTCTTTCGGGCGCGCTGCCGATGACGCAGGCCGACTTCGCGCGCCGCGTTGAAGACGGCCGCAGCCGGTTCAATCTCATCGCCCAGGAAATCGCCCGTTCCGCCTCTGGCATCCTGGCCGAGCGCGCGGCACTGGAGAGAAAATTGGACGCTGCACTAAAGGGGTTCCCGCAGGCCGCTGATGACATTAAGCAGCAGCTCGGGCGGCTCCTCGCGCCCGGCTGGCTCGCGCGCACTCCGTGGGAGCGCTTGCAGCACCTGCCGCGCTACGTGAAAGCGGCGTCATTGCGTCTCGACAAGCTGCGCGCCGACCCGGCGCGTGATGCGCGTCTGGCCGTGGAACTGGCATCCGTCGAGCAGCCTTACCGGCGGGAGCTTGCCACGCGCCTGCGGCAGGGCGCGGTTACGCTGCAGCTCGAGCAGTTCGGCTGGCTGGTCGAGGAACTGCGTGTTTCGCTCTTCGCGCAGGAGTTGCGCACCCCGCTCCCCGCGTCGGCCAAACGCCTGGCGAAACTCTGGCAGACTCTGCGCAAATGAGCATCGCACGTTCGCTGTTGTACGGCGTCGCCAACCTGCTGCATCCCCGCATGCTCTGGCTGATGTTATGGCCGATGCTGATCGCGCTCGCCATCTGGGGCACTGTGGCAATCGCACTATGGGTACGCGTTGCGACCCTGATTGCCGGAGTGCTGCAGCGCTGGCTCGAAACGGCGATGTTCTTCGCGAACTTCAACCTCGGCGACGCCACCCTCATCGCGGCGCACGTGCTGCTGTTCCTCGTGTTCGTGCCTCTGGTTTACCTCACTGCTTTATTCATCCTCGGCATCTTCGGCATGCAGGCGATGGTCGATCACGTGGCGCTCCGTTCCTTCCCGGATCTGGAGAGGCGCCGCGGCGGCGGGGTCGCGGGGAGCGGGTGGAACGGCTTGGTCGCGCTTTTCGGGATGCTCGGCCTTGGCATCCTTACCCTGCCGCTCTGGCTGCTGCCGCCGCTGTGGCCCCTCATCCCGGTGGCGATCCTCGGCTGGGGCAATCAAAGGCTCCTGCGCTATGACGCCTTGGCCGAGCATGCCGACCGGGCCGAGATGGCGCGGATCTTCCGAGAGCGGCGCGGGGGCCTGTACCTGCTCGGTCTGCAACTGGCGCTGCTGGCCTACGTGCCGATCCTCGGGTTTTTCGCGCCAGTCGTTTTCGGGCTCGCTTTCATTTACTACCTGCTCGGCGCCCTTCAGGCCGCGCGGCAGCACGATTAGGTTGCAACTATCGTTCTCATTCGAACAAACCATTGGCCACCTCGAACGTACGTTCCTAGACTCTGCCTTTCCATTTTTGAATCCCAGAGCCAGGAGTCAGTTCATGTTCGCCAACCGCGAAGGACAGAGAGTTCCTCAGGTGACGTTCCGCATCCGCGCCGCCAACGAGTGGAGAAGCGTCACCGCCGACGACATTTTCAAGGGCAAGACCGTGGTGGTATTTTCCCTGCCCGGGGCGTTCACGCCGACCTGCTCGTCCGTGCACGTGCCGCGCTATAACGAGTTGGCGCCGGCGTTCTACGCCAATGGAGTGGACAAGATCGTCTGCGTCTCGGTCAATGATCCATTCGTCATGAGCGAGTGGGCGGCCGCGCAGGAGGCGGGCAACATCACAATGCTGCCGGATGGGAACGGCGAGTTCACGGAGAAGATGGGCATGCTGGTAGACAAGTCCGAGCTCGGCTTCGGCAAGCGCTCATGGCGCTATTCGATGCTGGTGAAGGACGGCGTGATCCAGAAGATGTTCATCGAGCCGGAAAAGCCCGGCGACCCGTACGAGGTATCGGATGCCGATACGATGCTGAACTACGTCAATCCCAAGGCAAAGAAGCCCGACCAGGTGGCCATACTTACCCGCGAAGGCTGCGACTACTGCGCAAAAGCAAAGGTTCTCCTGAAGGATCTTGGCTACGATTACGCCGAGGTAGCGCTTGACCACAGAATCCGCACGCGCGTGATCGGCGCCCTCACCAGCCGCGGGACGGTGCCGCAGGTCTTCATCAACGGCAAGCATATCGGCGGCCTGGAAGACCTGCAGCAATGGGCCAAAAAGGCGGCGTAATTTGGCATTCGGCGCCTTCATCATCGGGGACGAAATCCTCGTAGGAAAGCGCCAGGACAAACACCTCGCCTTCCTCATTGGTGCCCTGGCAAAGCGCGGCTTGCGGCTCGCCTGGGCGCAATATCTCGGCGACGATCCCGAGCGCCTGACGGCGGCGCTCAAGCTAAGTTTCGCCTCGGGCGAAGTGGTCTTCAGCTTTGGGGGGATCGGGGCGACGCCTGACGATCACACCCGCCAGTGCGCAGCGGCGGCGACGCGTGTGGCATTGCGCCTGCATCCGGATGCCGAGCGGGAGATCCGTGCGCGCTTCGGTGGCGACGCGACTCCGCAGCGGCTGAAGATGGGCGAATTTCCAGAAGGCGCGCGGATCATTCCCAATCCGGTGAATCGGATCCCGGGGTTCTCGCTGCGAGAACACCATTTCGTACCGGGCTTTCCGCAGATGGCGGCGCCAATGGTCGAATGGGTGCTTGATACCCAGTACCAGCCGTTGTTTGACCGCGACCGCTGGGAGGAAAGATCAATCCTGGTTTACGAAGCTGGCGAGAGCCAGCTGATCCCGGCGATGGAAGCAGTGGGGGTGCGCTTTCCGGATGTGAAGGTGTTCAGCCTGCCCTCGATGGGGGAGGACGGCAGCCGAATTCATGTCGAACTGGGCGTGCGGGGCAACCCTGCCCGAGTAGGCGACGCGATGGAAGCATTGCGCCACGCGGTATCAGAGGGCGGTTTCCCCTACAAATGAAAAGCCCCGCATTAAGCGGGGCTTCCTTACTTCTTCTTAGACCTGGCAGCCTTTGTCCGGCTGCGCTTCGCGCTAGATCGGGCGTTGGTGTTCTTGCCCGGTTTGGCGCTTACGCGGCCTTTTTTGGCTTTGCGAGGCCTTTTACAGTCTCGGTCGCGGCAGCAACGTTCGCCTCGGCGATCTCGGTCGCTTGCTTCGCGACCTTGCTGAGGTTGTCGTAGGCCGAATTCGCGGCGGCCAGCATTGACTTCACCGCGGCGACTGCGACGTCCGAGCCGGCCGGCGCGTTCTTCGAAACCTTATCGAGCAATGTCACGAAGTTCTCATTCCATTCGGCGACACGGCGCTCCGCCACCTTCGACAACTCGGCATTCGCCTCGGTCGCGACTTCGTACACGCTCTTCGAGTAGGCGATCGCCTTCTCGATGGCGGGCTGGGTAAATGAGTTCTGCAGCGTAACGAACTCCTGGACATCCTTCGCGCCGAGCAGCGCGCGGGCGTTGGCAACGCTGTCTTCGAACGCGCTCTTAACCGCGCTCGCCTGGATGTTCGCCAGCTTTTCTAGCGCAGTGAACTGGGTGTTGGCGACGGCAAGAAGTGTTTCTACATTGGCCTTGTTGGCCGCTTGAATCTGTTCCGGTGTCACGTACATTTTCCTGGCTCCTGGTCTGGTTTTGTGCAATGCAGCAAAACGAATTCTAGGCCAATCATGTCCAAAGTCAAGAGGCTTGTGCATAGCAATGTAGCCCAATTGATGTGTCGCACAATCAAGAGTTAGTGCTCCCTTCCGCAGAAGCTGCCACTTTTACCCCCGCCACGGCCGCCGGCATGTGCCCGCTATGCTGTCGGTCTGGCAGCCAAGAGATGAGCATCGACTACCGTCCGAGCGACCCGTCGGTACTGGCGGATCCGTTCCCGCTTTACCAACGCATGCGCGACGAGGACCCGGCGCATTGGAGCCCAGTCCTCAAGGCCTGGGTGCTGACGCGCTACGAGGACGTCAAGCGAGTATGCCTGGATAGCCGGATGTCCTCGGACCGGCTACGCCCGTTTTTTGCAACCCGGTCTTCGAGGGAAGCCGAACGCATCGCACAGTTGATGCGCGTTCTGACGCTATGGATGGTGTTCCGCGATCCGCCGGAGCACACACGCCTTCGCCGCCTGGCGAGCAAGGTCTTCAACGTGCGCTCCATCCACGCCCTGCGTCCAAACGTGGAGGCGCTCATCACGTGGCTTCTTGAGCGGATCGGCGAGCGCGAAGAATTCGACTTCATCGCCGAGTTCGCCGGCCCCTTGCCGGCTCTGGTGATCATGGACATGCTCGGCGTGCCCCACAGCGAGCTGCCGCGCCTGAAGCATCTGTCCGACGAGATGGCGCTGTTTATCGGCAGCGCGCGCGATACGCCGGAGAAATACGGCCGCGCCGAGGCAGCGACCAAGGAAATGGCGCATCTGTTCCGCGAGCTGATCGCCTCACGCCGTGCCCTGCCGCGAGAGGACCTGCTGACAGAGCTGGTCAATCTCGAGGAGGATGGCGACCGTCTCACCGATGACGAGCTGGTCGCGACTTGCGTGCTCCTGCTGTTTGCCGGGCACGAGACCACCACGCACCATATCGCCAACGGGCTGCTCGCGCTGCTGCGTTTTCCCGGCGAGCAGCAACGATGGCGCGAGACCCCGGGCATTGCACCCGCTGCGGTGGAAGAGCTACTGCGCTACGACGGGCCGATCGGTGCACAGGTGCGCATCGTCCAGGACGATCAAGTGCTGCATGGCCGCACGATGCGGCACGGGGAGCGCGTATTCCTGATGATGAACGCGGCGAACCGCGATGAGCGCGCCTATCCGCAGCCTGATCGGCTCGATTTGTCGCGCAGCGGTGTGCCGCATCTGACCTTCGGCTTCGGCGCGCACATCTGCCTGGGCTTCCCGCTCGCCCGGCTGGAAGGTCAGATCGCGCTTCCTGCGGTGCTCAAGCGCTGGCGCCACATCGAGCTGGCCCGCGAGCGGCTCGATTGGCTCGACTCGATGGTTCTGCGCGGAATGAAGGCTATGCCACTGGTCGCGACGGCGTGAGCGCAGAGCCGGACCACCTGCCGCAGCGGCTCTGGTGGCTGCTTGCCGGACTCACGCTCGCGTGGGGATTCAACTGGACGGCCATGAAGGTCGCGCTGGGCGACGTGTCACCGTGGACGTTTCGCACGCTTTGCCTCGGCCTTGGCTCGGCGGTGCTGTTCCTGGTGTTGCGCGCCGGCGGCCAGCGTCTGGGGGTACCGAAACGCCAGTGGGGAAGACTGGCGGCGCTGGCCTTTTTCAACATCACCTGCTGGAACGTTCTAGTGGCCTTCGGCCTGACCATGATTCCCTCGGGCCGGGCGGCGATTCTCGCGTACACCATGCCGGCGCTCGCGATTCCCTTGTCCGTTTGGCTGCTCGGCGAGCGCCTGACGAGCGCCAAGCTCATCGGTCTGGCGCTCGGCATGACGGGCCTGGTGCTGCTGCTCGGCGAAGGGATCGTCAGCCTGGGGAAAGCGCCGCTCGGCTCGCTGCTCGTGCTGGGCGCGGCAGCCAGCTGGGCACTGGGCGTGATCCTGCAGAAGCGCTACCCGATGTCGATGCCCGCTGGGCCCTACACCGCCTGGATCATGCTTTTCGGTGGCCTACCGATTTTCATTGGCGCGCTAGTTTTCGACGATTTCGGCGCACTGAAGGAAGTGCGCTCTGAGGCGGCTCTCGGCATTGCCTATAACGTGCTCATTGCGTTTGCTTGGGCGCACTGGGCGTGGATCAAGATCGCCACGTCGGTCAGCGTTACGGTGTTCTCGCTCAGCATGCTGATGATTCCGGTGGTCGGGGTCCTCAGCGGAATGCTGTTTCTCGGCGAGCGCCCCACCTGGGCAGAATACGCTGCGCTGTTGCTGGTGCTCGGCTCGCTGCTGACGGTCGTTATCCCGGCGCGTCAGGTGCGATAGATCTTCATTCCACCGCCACCATTCGCCTCGCGGGAATGCGTCCCGGGTCCCAGTTGTGAGCCGCTTCGCGCAGATTCGCTGCTTCCGGCTGGCCAAGAAAGGCGAGGGCCCCGCGCAGTTGGTCCTCGGCGCTAGTCAGCTCGATCGCCGGCGCTCCCGTCTGCTTGGAGAGCTTTTCGCCGATGGCGTTCACCGCAACCGGGACGTGAAGATAGCGCGGCGTCGGGTAGCCGAGCAGGCGTTGCAGATAAATCTGCCTCGCCGTGGAGTCGAGCAAGTCGGCACCGCGTACTACGTCGGTAATACCTTGCTCGGCGTCGTCAACCACCACTGCCAACTGGTATGCGAACTGGCCGTCGGCGCGGCACACGATAAAATCGCCGACGTCGCGTTCCACCGACTGCTCGATATCGCCTTGCACACGGTCCACGAAACGAATCGGCTCGGCCGTGGTCCTCATGCGCAAGGCCCGAGGGGTCTTCCCGGCCGGCAGGCCATTGCGGCAGGTCCCGGGATAAACGCCGGCCGAGTTCATACCGAGGGCGGAATCGGCGACCTCTTTTCTGCTGCAGCCGCAGGCATATGTCTTGCCGGCAAGTCTTTCGAGCGCGTCGCGGTAGAGCATGCGGCGCCGGCTTTGATAGGCCACGGGCCCATCCCACTCAAGCCCGAGGCTTTCGAGCGCACGCAAGATCTGGCCGGCGGCGCCGGGCTGCTCGCGCGGCGGGTCCAAATCCTCGATGCGCAGCTGCCAGCGTCCGCCCGCCGCGCGCGCATCGAGCCAGCTGGCGAGCGCGGCGACCAGCGAGCCGAAGTGCAGCGGCCCGGTGGGAGACGGCGCGAACCGGCCTGCATACATGGGTGTCTAGAGTACACTGCACGCTTTTTTCCGAGAGGGCCGCGATGGCGACGATGGATCTCACCCAGGAGAATTTCGAGAAGACCGTCAACGAAAACCCGCTGGTGATCGTCGACTTCTGGGCGCCATGGTGCGGTCCCTGCAAAGGCTTCGCTCCGGTGTACGAGAAGGCGTCCGAGGCGTATCCGGACGTGGTGTTCGCCAAGGTGAACACCGACGAGGAGCAGGAGTTGGCCGGCGCCTTCGGGATTCGCTCGATTCCCACCCTGATGGTGTTCCGCGACAAAGTCATCCTGTTCCAGCAGGCGGGCGCACTGCCCGGGACTGCGCTCGATCAGGTGATCACGCAGGCCAAGTCGCTCGACATGGCCAAGGTGCACGAGGAAATCAGGAACCAGAACAAGGACTCGAAAGAGGCAGAGGCCACGGAACTGCTGAAGAAGTAACATTACCGCCGCGATGAGCGGCAGCCGCATCGAGAAGGACAGCTTCGGCCCGATCGAGGTCCCGGCCGATCGGCTGTGGGGTGCACAGACCGAGCGCTCGCGGCGTTTTTTCCGCATCTCCAGCGAGCGCATGCCGCTCGCCGTGGTGTATGCGTTGGCGCTGGTCAAGAAGGCCGCGGCCGCAGTGAACGCCGAGCTCGGCCTGCTAGATAGAGCCAAGTGCGACGCCATTCAGCGCGCGGCCCAGGAGGTGCTCGACGGTAAGCACGACGAGGAATTCCCGCTCGTCGTCTGGCAGACCGGCTCGGGCACGCAAAGCAACATGAACGTCAACGAGGTTCTCGCCAACCGCGCTTCGGAGCTGCTCGGCGGCGAGCGCGGCGCCAAGCGCCTCGTGCATCCGAACGATGACGTCAATCTCGGCCAGTCGTCGAACGACGTATTCCCTACCGCCATGCACATTGCCGCCGCGCGCGCGCTGCGCGACGACGTGCTGCCCGCGGTGCAGCGGCTTGCCGCAACGCTCGCGGCCAAGCAAGCCGCCTTCGATCGCATCGTCAAAATCGGCCGCACTCACCTGCAGGACGCGACCCCCCTCACGCTCGGCCAGGAATTCTCAGGCTACGTCGCTCAGCTCGAGCTGGCAGCGGGGGCCATGCGCGACGCATTACCGGGGCTCTATCAGCTCGCGATCGGCGGAACCGCCGTCGGCACGGGGCTGAACACGCACCCGCAATTCGCCGACCGCGTCTGCGAACGGCTCTCGCGCGACACCGGCCTGCCGTTTGTATCCGCGCCGAACAAATTCGCGGCGCTTGCGGGGCACGAGCCCCTGGTCTTCGCCCATGGGGCGCTGAAAACGCTCGCCGCCGCCCTTAACAAGCTGGCAAATGACGTGCGGCTGCTCGTCTCGGGGCCGCGATCCGGCCTCGGCGAGCTGCGCATCCCGGAAAACGAGCCGGGCAGCTCCATCATGCCGGGGAAGGCCAATCCAACGCAGGCGGAAGCGCTCACCATGCTGTGCGCCCGGGTGATGGGCAACGACGTCGCGCTCGGCGTCGGCGCGTCCTCCGGTCAGCTTGAGCTGAACGTGTACAAGCCGCTGATCGTGCACGCGTTCCTGCAGAGCGCGCGGCTTCTCGCCGACGGCTCGCGTTCTTTCGACGAGCACTGTGCGCGCGGTATCGAAGCCAATGAGCCCCGCATCCGCGAGCTGGTGGAGCGATCGCTGATGCTGGTCACGGCGCTGTCGCCGCACATCGGTTATGACCGCGCCGCGGAAATCGCGAAGAAGGCGCATCGCGACGGCACCACGTTGCGCGAGGCGGCGCTCGCGCTCGGCTACGTCAAGGCCGACGATTTCGACCGCTGGGTACGCCCTGAGGCGATGATCGGCCCCGGGTCATGAATCGACGCGGCTTTCTTCTTTCGAGCCTTTCGCTTTCTGCCGTTCCGGCATGGGCCGCGCCGGAGGAGCGCTTCGCGCGCGGCTTGCTCTGGCGCGTGTCGAAGAGAGGCGTCGCGCCCAGCCACGTGTTCGGCACCATCCACGTAGCAGACCCGCGGCTCGACGAGCTGCCTCCTGCAGTGCGCGGGGCCTTCGACGGTGCGAAGAGCCTGCTGCTGGAATTCATGCCCGATCCGTACAGCAGGGAGCGCTTCCTGGAAGCGGCGCTGTTCCTCGATCACCAGACGCTGGAGCAGAAGATCGGGACAGAGGACTTCCAGCGCGCAGTGGAGTACCTGCAGCCGATCGGGTTATCGCGCGAGTTCGTCAACAGGCTCAAGCCCTGGGGGGTGCTCGTCAACTTGCGCAGCGCCGCCGGGAAGGACGGTTCGCCGCTCGACGTCCAGCTGTTCGCGCTCGCGCGCGCCCGCCGCATTCCACTTTTGCAAATCGAGGAGGTCGAGGAGCAGATTTTCACTTTTGACGAGTTCCCGATGGAATCGCAAGTCGCGCTCCTGAAACACAGCCTGACCCATCGCGATGAGCTGCTCGTGCTCGCGGAACGCACGCTGGACGCTTACTTGATGCGTGATCTGGCAGCGATCTGGGAGCTGCGCGAGAAATTCATGGTCCGCCACCCCGAGATCGCTGCGCACCAGGCGGTGATGACGAAGCGCGTGGTCCACGATCGCAGCGTCGTGATGGCCTTCCGCATGCAGCGGGAATTGCGGCGCGGCGCAGCCTTCGTCGCGCTCGGCGCGCTGCACTTGTATGGTGACAAGGGCGTGCTCGCGCTGCTCGAGGAAGACGGCTACCGATCGACGCGGGTCTACTGAGCCATTCATGTCCGTAGCGGTGCTCATTTCCGGCCGGGGCAGCAACATGCACGCGTTGCTCGATGCCGGGCTGCCGATCACCACGGTCATCAGCAACGAGGCCGAAGCCAAGGGCCTCGAAACCGCGGCCGCGCGGGGCGTGGAGACCCGGATCGTCCAGCATCGCCGTTTTTCGAGTCGGGAGGCATTCGACACCGCGCTCGCCAGCGAGATCGACCGCGTTGCTCCGCGATTGATCGTGCTGGCCGGATTCATGCGCGTGCTTACGCCCGGGTTTGTGGTGCGCTACAAGGAGAAGTTGCTCAATATTCATCCGTCGCTGCTGCCCGCGTTCCCCGGCCTGCGCACCCATGAGCGTGTGCTCGCCGCTGGGGCGAAGGTGCATGGCTGCAGCGTTCATTTCGTCACGGCAGAACTCGATCACGGACCGATCGTCATTCAGGCCGCGGTGCCGGTGCGCAGCGCAGACACCGCCGAAACGCTCGCTGCGCGTGTGCTGCGGCAGGAGCATGTGATCTATCCGCGCGCCGTGCGCTGGTTTCTGGAGGACAGGCTGGTCATCGAAGGTAACCGGGTCCGCGTTAAGGGAAACGATGCGCAACTGGTTTTTGCTGTTGATTAGCGGCGCGGCGCTGGCGCAGGCCGCGCCGCCGGCGCGCGTCGAGATCGACTACGAGGTGACGCGTAACGGCATGGCGCTTGCAGATATCGAGCATCGCTTCGAGCACACCGGCGGCGCATACCAGGTGATCGAGACCTGGAGGGGCCGCGGTCTGTTCTCCCTCCGCGGGAAGATCAGGCGGGAGAGCCGCGGCGCGATCACGGCGCAGGGTCTGCAGCCGCTGGAATATTCGGACAGGCGCACCGGGCGCGACACGGAGCGCGCGACCTTCGATTGGAACGCGAAGACCGTCACGGTGCAGTACCAGGGAGACCCGAAAACGCTGCCGCTCCCGTTGCATCCCCAGGACCGGTTGGCTTTTTTTTACCAGTTTGCGTTCGTTCCGCCCCAGGCTGGGCAGGTGGCCCTCGATGTCATCGACGGGAAGGGAATTTCCGATCAGCTATATAGCGTCGAGAACGGGGAGCGGCTGATGACGCCGGCGGGCGAATTCGACACCGTCAAGCTCGTTCGCCGCAAGGAAAACAATGAGCGCGCCGAGCTCTGGCTGGCGAAGGAGCGCGATTTTCTCCCCGTACGGCTGCTCATCGTCGGAAAAGACGGCACGCGGCTCGACCAGGTAGCCACCCGAATTTCGTCTCCGTGAGGGTTACACGGGCGCTTCTGGCGCGGGCGAGCGCCGCGCTTTCAAGCCTTCTCGAGCTTTCGCGCCCCGCCGACGATGCACTTTCGCTGTTTTTCCGCGGCCACCGCAGCCTCGGTCAGCACGACCGGGCATTCATCGCCGAGACTGCGTTTGCCGCTTTGCGCCGCAGGCGCTCGCTCGAAGCGGCTGCCGGTTCCAGCGCGCCGGAAGCCCTGCTGGCGGCGGCGCTGCTGCGCATCATCGGCCTGTCCGGGCGGGCTCTCGAGGGCCTTGTTGAAGAGAAGCTGGTGGCGCGGATCCGTGCCGCGCGCGCGGAATCCTTTCCCGCGGCGGTGCGCGCGGATCTGCCCGACTGGCTGTGGGACAAGCTGGTAGCCGGTCACGGCGATGCCGAGGCCATGCGCATCGCGCAGGGCATGCTCAATGCAGCGCCGCTCGATTTGCGTGTCAACGTAGCGCGCGTGACGCGCGACGCGGTGCTGGCTCGCCTGGGCGAGGATGAAATTGCAGCCTCGACGACGCCGTATTCTCCTGCAGGCCTCCGCCTATCGGGAAAGCCGCCCGTGAACCGCCATCCTCTGTTCCGCGACGGATTGATCGAGGTGCAGGACGAGGGCAGCCAGCTGCTCGCCTGGCTGCTTGCACCGCGCCGCGGCGAGATGGTGGCCGATTACTGCGCGGGAGCCGGTGGAAAGACGCTCGCGATGGCGATGCTGATGCGGGGCACCGGGCGCATCTATGCGCTGGACGTCTCGGCGAAGCGGCTCGCCGCGCTCGCCCTGCGCGCCGCGCGTGCGAACATCAGCAACGTGCATGCGATAGTGCTCTCCGGCGAAAGCGATGCGCGCGCCAAGCGCCTGGCCGGCAAGCTTGACCGTGTGCTGGTCGACGCGCCTTGCAGCGGTTTCGGCACCCTGCGGCGTAATCCGGACCTCAAATGGCGCCACGGACCTGAAGCGGTCGCCGAGCTCGCCCAAAAGCAGCACCGCATCCTCGCCGCCGCGGCCCGGCTGGTGAAGCCCGGCGGCCGGCTTGTGTATGCAACCTGCAGCATTCTGCCGGATGAAAACGAGGCGATTGCGGACGCGTTCTGCCGCGCGCATCCCGAGTTCACGCCCCTCCCATGCAATGAATTGCTTGCCGCGCAGCGAATCCCGCTGGACACCGGTGAGCGGCTGCGACTCTGGCCGCACCTGCACGGCACCGACGGCTTCTTCGCCGCAGCCTTCCAGCGATGCTGAGAACGCCGGAAGTTGCTATATTCGCGCCCAATGCGAGGCCTGGCCTGCATAGCGATTCTCTGCGCGGGCCCGGCCTTCGCTGCCGACCTGCCCGAGTCCGCGCTGGACGTCCATGGACAGGCTACCTACATCCGGCAATACAAGCCGTCCTTCCCCGCGCCATACAGCGGTCCCCATAGCTTGGACCCCGAGCGGGCGTGGAGTTACACGCTTACTGGGACGCTTTTCCTCGGCGCGCGGCTGGGCGACGCGACCGAGCTCTATTTCAATCCGGAGTTCGTTCAGGGATTTGCGTTCTCGCAGTTGCAGGGAACGGGCGGCTTTACGAACGGCGAGATCCAGCGCACTACCGGACAACAGTTGAGAGGCTACCGGGCACGGCTTTTCGCGCGTCACACCTGGAATCTTGCTGGCGAGATCGAGGAGAAGGAGTCGGATCTGAACCAGGTGAGCACGCGCTACGCAGCCGAGCGCTTTGTCCTCACCGCCGGAAACCTGTCGGTGTTGGACGTCTTCGACGTGCTGGAATACAGCCACGATCCGCGCACCCAGTTCATGAACTGGTCTTCGCTCACATACGGCGCGTGGGATTACCCCGCCGACGCACGCGGTTACACCTGGGGAGCTGCCGCCGAATACATTACGCCGCGCTTCCAAGCGCGCGCCGGGCGTTTCCTCGTGCCGGTGGAGTCGAACGGATTACGCTTGGACCAAGCCTTCATGCGGCGTTACGGTGACGTCGCAGAACTCGAAGTACCCTACAAGGTTGCAGGACGCTCCGCGATCGCGAGAGCGTTGTGGTTTCGCAATCGGGTCAATTCTGGCGCGTTTGACGATGCGATTGCTTCAGGTGCGGCAACGGGCACGGTGCCCGATTTGTCGCTGGTGCGCCACGCGCAATCGAAACAGGGTTTTGGCTTGAGCACACAGGTGGAATTGGGCGAAAGCTTGGGCGCGTATGTGCGCGCGGGCTGGAGCGACGGCAAGACCGAGACTTTCATGTTCACGGAGATTGATCGTTCGCTCGCGGCGGGTGGGCTCGTCAAAGGAGGCGGCTGGGGTCGGCCCGAGGACACCGCAGGTGTTGCGGCTTACATCAATGGGCTTTCGCGGCCGCATCGCGATTACCTCGCCGCGGGCGGGCTGGGCTTCTTCCTCGGCGACGGGCGCTTGAATTACGCGACGGAGCGGATCCTCGAGGTCTTTTACAGCCTGGCGGTCGCGAAGAAGACGTACGTCTCCCTCGGCTATCAGCGCATCGCGAACCCGGGCTATAACCGCGACCGCGGCCCGGCGGACTTTTTCAGCTTTCGGTTCCACACAGAGCTGTAGCGCGAGCGCAGGATGTGAATAAATTCCTCTTTCCGCAAGATAACTTACGTATCTTTGGGGCTCGGCAGCCCCCATTTCGCGTAGAATGGCCGCGCCTACTTAATCATCATTGAAGGCAACTCAAACTGACGCTGTTCTCCGGTCTGCTGGATCTCCCCTGGTGGGGTTACGTGCTGGCCGCGCTCGCACTGACGCACGTCACCATCGCGGCGGTAACGATCTATCTCCACCGCTGCCAGGCGCATCGCGCGCTCGAGCTGCATCCGCTCATATCGCACTTCTTCCGCTTCTGGCTGTGGCTCACCACCGGCATGGTCACCAAGGAATGGGCCGCCATCCATCGCAAGCACCATGCCAAGTGCGAAACCGTCGAGGATCCGCACAGCCCGCAGATTTACGGGATCAATCGCGTGCTCTGGGCTGGCGTATTCCTGTATGTGAAAGAGTCGTTCAACAAGGAAACGCTGGAGCGCTACGGGCACGGTACGCCGGACGACTGGATGGAGCGCAACCTGTACACCCGGTGCTCGGTCTTCGGCGTGTTCCTGATGCTCGCAACCGACCTACTGCTCTTCGGAGCGGTGCCCGGTGTCCTGATCTGGCTCGCGCAGATCGCGTGGATCCCGTTCTGGGCCGCGGGCGTGATCAACGGCGTGGGCCACTTCTTTGGCTATCGCAGCTATGACGTCGCCGACGCGAGCACCAACATCGTCCCCTGGGGGATCCTCATCGGCGGCGAGGAGTTGCACAACAACCATCATGCTTTTGCTTCGTCGGCCAAGCTGTCTTCGAAGTGGTACGAGATCGATGTCGGCTGGGTGTACATCTGCGTTCTGCAGGCGCTTGGGCTGGCTACGGTAAAAAAGCTCGCGCCCAAGCCGCGTTTCGCGCGTCCGAAAGCCGCTGCCGACCTCGAGACGCTGCACGCCGTGATCTCCAACCGGTATGACGTGCTATCCCGTTATGCCAAGTCGGTGCGCCGCACCTATGCCGAAGAGATCGAGTGGTTGAAGCATTGGTCGCCGCGCGACGCAGAGGTGCTGCACTCGCTGCGGCGGGCGCTGCTGCGTGGACAGGCGCTCGCCGGCGCCGAGCGCGCGAGGCTGGCCGAGGTGCTGAAGAAATCTCGCGCCCTCGCAACGGTCGTCGCAATGCGTCATGAGCTGGCCGCGCTGTGGGAGCGCTCCAGCGCGTCCAAAGAGCAACTGCTGCGGCAATTGCAGGACTGGTGCCGTCGCGCCGAAGCCAGCGGCATCGCGTCACTGGTGGATTTCTCGCAGCGCCTGCGCTCCTACGCCTAGATGTAGGGGCTGGGCCCGCGCCCCAGACAAAAAAGCCCGCTTCGGCGGGCTTTTTATTTCAGCTTCGTTTCCTTGTAAAGCACGTGTTTTCGGGCCTTTGGATCGTACTTCTTGATCTCCAGCTTGTCGGGCGTGGTGCGCTTGTTCTTGGTAGTTGTGTAGAAGTGACCGGTCCCGGCGGACGACTCGAGCTTGATCTTTTCGCGCATGGTTCCTCCTTATGCCCTGGGCTTGGCTTTCGCCTTGATCTCGGCGAGAACCGCCTCGACCCCGAGCTTGTCGATACGGCGCAGCCCGGCGGTCGATACTCGCAGGCGGACCCAGCGGTTCTGGCTTTCCAACCAGAAGCGGCGGTAATGCAGATTGGGCTGGAAGGTGCGGATCGTCTTGTTATTGGCGTGCGACACGAGGTGGCCCTTCATGGGCTTCTTGCCGGTGACTTGGCAGACGCGGGACATCGGATTCTCCGGAACGGCAAAGGCGCGGATTCTACTACAACAATCCCCGCTCGGCGAAGGACAGAGCGTGGTTGCCGGCGACGATGAAGTGGTCGAGGACCTTCACGTCCACGAGCGCCAAAGCCTCCTTGAGGTTACGGGTGAGCAGCTCATCGGCCTGGCTCGGCTGCGCGGCGCCGGACGGATGGTTATGAGCGAAGATCACGGCGGCGGCGTTGGCTTTGAGCGCCGCCTTCACAATTTCCCGCGGATAGACGCTGGTCTGCGTCAGGGTGCCGCGGAACGGCTCGTCGAATTTGATGACGCGGTGCTGCGCGTCAAGCCAGATGCACACGAAGACCTCGTGCGGCTTTCCTCCCAGGGCAAGCCGCAAGTAGTCGCGCACTGCCCCGGGAGAAGTCAGCGCTGCCCCTGATTGGAGCTTCTCTTCAATCGAGCGGCGGGCGAGTTCAATCGCGGCCGCGAATTGCGCACGCTTGGCCGCCCCGAGGCCTTTCACCTTCGCGAGTTCGTCCCCTGCGCTGAACAATCCCGTGAGCCCATCGAACTGCTCGAGAAGCTCCCGGGCGAGCTCCACTGCGCTTTTGCCGCGCAGCCCGGTACGCAGCAGTACGGCAAGCAGCTCCGCATCGCTCAGTATTGCGGCTCCCTTGGCGAGCAGCCGCTCGCGCGGCCGCTCGGCGATGGGCCAGTCCGAAATCGCCATACCGGGGGGGTTTCCCTTAGAATCGGCTTCCCTGATAACGCGGCCGGCACGCGCCCGATGACATGTTGAAAGGCAAGCGCATCCTGCTCGGCATCACCGGCGGAATCGCCGCCTACAAGGCGGCTGCGCTCGTGCGCCTGCTGGTCCGCGCCGGCGCCGACGTGCGCGTAGCGATGACCGAGGCCGCGACACGCTTCGTGACCCCTGTGACCTTCCAGGCGCTCTCCAACCAGCCGGTCTGGAGCGACCTGTGGGACCAGCGCGTGCCCGACGCCATGGGTCACATAGAGCTGTCCCGTGACCGCGAACTGATCGTCGTGGCGCCCGCGAGCGCGGACTTCATGGCGAAAGTGGCGCACGGCCTTGCCGACGACCTGCTCGCCACCCTTTGCGTCGCCAGACGCTGCCCGCTGATGCTCGCGCCGGCAATGAACGTAGAGATGTGGCAGAACCCTGCGACGCAACGCAATCTAGGGGTGCTGCGCGATGACGGCGTGCTGATCGAGGGCCCGGCGGCAGGCGACCAGGCGTGCGGCGAAACCGGTTATGGCCGAATGCTCGAGCCGGCGCAGATCGCAGCCGAGATCGAGGCCTTCTTTGCTCCCAAGCGGCTGGCGGGCAAACGCGTGCTCGTGACGGCGGGTCCGACCGAGGAGCCCATCGACCCGGTCCGGGTGCTGACCAACGCGAGCTCGGGGAAAATGGGTTACGCCGTGGCGCGCGCCGCCCAGGAAGCCGGCGCCGAAGTCACCCTGGTGAGTGGCCCGGTGTCACTGGCAACGCCCGCCGGCGTGGCGCGGATAGACGTGCGTACGGCGCAGGAGATGTTCGAAGCGGTCAAGACACGCGCGCCGTCGAGCGACGTGTTCATCTCCGTGGCGGCCGTGGCCGATTACAAGGTGAAGAACCCCACGACGCAAAAGATCAAGAAGGCGAACGGCCGCGCCGTGACCCTCGAGCTGGCGGAGAATCCCGACATCCTCGCCTATGTGGCGGGAATGAAGAACGGCCCGTTCTGCGTCGGATTCGCCGCCGAGAGCGAGAAGCTGGCCGAGCATGCGAAGGAAAAGCGGGCCACGAAGAACCTGCCCTTGCTGGCGGCCAATCTGGTGCAGGACGCCCTCGGAGCGGATACGAACTCGATCGTCCTGTACGACGATCGCGGCGAGCATCCGCTCGGTACGGGCGCGAAGCTCGAGCTGGCGCGCAAGCTCGTCGAGCACGTCGCCGGCATGCTGCCGCCGAAGAAATGAGGCGGCTCGAGGTCAGGATCCTCGACGAGAGGATTCGCAGCATGCTGCCGCGTTACGCGACGGCTGGAGCGGCCGGCCTGGACCTGCGCGCCTGCATCGATGCGCCGCTCACGCTGCATGCCGGGGACAGCCACCTGGTACGCGCGGGAATCGCGATTCACCTTGGCGATCCTGGCTATGCAGCGATGCTCCTGCCGCGGTCCGGTCTCGGCTCGAAGCACGGCATCGTGCTCGGCAACCTGGTCGGCTTGATCGATTCAGACTATCAGGGCGAAGTGCTGGTCTCGGTGTGGAACCGCGGCAAGAGCGCGTTCACCATCCAGCCGCTCGATCGCATCGCCCAACTGGTCGTGGTCCCGGTGGCCCAGGTCGAGTTCGAAGTGGTCGAAGAGTTCGCCGCCAGCTCGCGCGGCGCAGGCGGCTTCGGTAGCACCGGGCGCTAAGTCAGCATATCGGCCCAGATGTTCTGGGCCCAGGACCAGGCGTACTGACCCTCGAGCTCCGAGCGCGCGCTGGAGACGCCGCCAGCGCCCTTCACCGGAAGCAGCGTGCCCTGACCGGCGTCCCATTGGTGCACCGACGCGACATGGATCACTTCCTTGTCCGACACGAAGCTGTAGCAGGTGTTGTTCATCACCGGGCTGGGATTGGGCTCGCGGCCGCTAAGGAGCGCGACCACGGCGTCCGCGCACACCTTCGCGTGCTGATTGGCCATGTGCCCGGATTTCGGCATGGCGGAGGCCGACAGCGTCGAATCGCCGAGCACGTGCACGCCCTTGACCGCCTTGGACTCGAGCGTGCGCCAGTCGACGTCGCACCAGCGGTTGTTGTGCGTGATCAGGCCCGCTTTCACGGCGATGTCGCCGGCGCGGTGCGGCGGCACGACGTTGAGGACGTCGCCGCGGACACTGTCGAACTCCAGCTTCACCGCCATGCCCCCGGCTTCGATGCCGACGGCCTTCTGTCCGGGACGATATTCGACGATCCCCTTGTAGAGATCCTCCCACGCGCGCTTGAACAGCGGACCTTTGGACATCACGTCCGGATTGGCGTCGAGCACCAGTACCTTCGAGCGTGGCTTTGCCTGCTTGAAGTAGCTCGCTACCTGGCAGGTGCGCTCGTACGGGCCCGGCGGACAGCGGTACGGCGCGGTCGGTACCGATAGCACGTAGACGCCGCCGTCCTTCATCGCGACCAGCTGCTTGCGCAGCTCTACGGTCTGCGACCCGGCTTTCCAGGCGTGGAGAACGCGCCCGGAGTTCATCGCGTCCGCGTAGCCCTCGACTTCGCCGAAGAGGAAATCCACCCCGGGCGACACGATGAGCCGGTCGTACGTCAGATCGCCGCCCCGCTGCAGCCGCACCACTTTTTTTGCGGTGTCGATAGCGGTGGCCTCGTCGTTCACGATCTGCACGCCATGCGTGCGCAGGCCGTCGTAGCCGCGGCGGATATCGTCCATGCTCCGGTACCCGCCCAGCACGAGGTTCGAGATCGGGCAGGAAGTAAAGACGTTCTCCCGCTCGACCATCACCACCTCGATCGAGGGGTCCCACAGCCGGATGTACTTGGCGGCGGTGGCACCGCCGTAGCCCCCGCCGATGACGACGACGCGGGCCTTCGACGACGCCGTGCTGGCGCAGCCGGCGAGCGACACTGCGCCGGCGAGCTTCAGGAAATCTCTGCGTCTCATGGTCGCCTCATTTCTTCTGCGCCGAGAGGTACCCGGCGAGCAGGTCGATCTGCGCGTCGGTATAGCCCTTGGCGATCTGGTGCATTACGGTGGCGGGGCGCTTGCCCTCCTGGAAGGCCCTCATCTGCGACACCAGGAACTCCTTCGGCTGCCCGGCGAGCGCGGGGACCTCCTTGGTCACGCTGCGCCCATCGGTGCCGTGACAGTTGGCGCAGGTGGCAGCCAGGCTGCGCGCGACCGCGTCGTCCTGCGCGTTGACGGCGAACGCGGCCCATGCGAGCACCGCCCCAAGCGCCACTCTCGGAATCATGCTGGCCCCTCCCTTGCCGGGTCAGGCGACGGAAGCCGTTTCTTCCTCGAACTTCAGCTTGATCTTCTCTTCGTCGCCGACATCGATGGTTACCCTGCCGCCGTGCTGAAGCCGCCCGAAAAGCAGCTCGTCGGCCAGCGCTCGCCGGATCGTGTCCTGGATGAGCCGCGCCATGGGCCGCGCGCCCATCAGCGGATCGAAGCCCTTCTTCGCCAGGTGCTCCTTCAGGCTCTGGGTGAACTGCGCTTCGACCTTCTTCTCCGCAAGCTGCTCGTCGAGCTGCATCAGGAACTTGTCGACCACTCGCATGATGATTTCGTGGTTGAGCGCACGGAACGAGATGATTGCATCCAGGCGGTTGCGGAACTCGGGGGTGAACATCCGCTTGATCGCCTCCATCTCGTCGCCCGGCTGCACCGACGGTGTGAATCCCATCTGGGTCTTCGCCAGCGACTCGGCGCCCGCGTTCGTAGTCATGACGATGCACACGTTGCGGAAGTCCGCCTTCCTGCCATTGTTGTCGGTGAGCGTGCCGTGGTCCATTACCTGCAGCAGCACGTTGAAGATGTCCGGGTGCGCCTTCTCGATCTCGTCGAGCAGCAATATCGAGTACGGCTTCTTGGTGATCGCCTCGGTGAGCAGGCCGCCCTGCTCGAAGCCGACATATCCCGGCGGCGCGCCGATCAGGCGCGACACCGCGTGCCGCTCCATGTACTCGGACATGTCGAAACGGATCAGCTCGATGCCCATGCAGTAGGCCAGCTGCCGCGCCACCTCCGTCTTGCCGACGCCGGTGGGTCCCGAGAACAGGAAGTTGCCGATCGGCTTCTGCGGATTGCCGAGGCCCGAGCGCGCCATTTTGATCGCCGAGGCCAGGGCGTCGATCGCCTGGTCCTGGCCGAACACCACGGCCTTGAGGTCGCGGTCGAGGTTGGCGAGCGTGCTGCGGTCGTCGGTCGAAACGCTGCGCGGCGGGATGCGCGCGATCTTGGCGATGATCTCCTCGATCTCGGACTTGCCGATGATCTTCTTCTGCTTCGCCTTGGGCGCGATGCGCTGCGCCGCGCCGGCTTCGTCGATGACGTCGATGGCCTTGTCGGGCAGGTGGCGGTCGTTGATGTAGCGCGCCGACAGCTCGGCGGCGGTCGTCAGCGCGTTGGCGGTGTACTTGACGCTATGGTGGGCCTCGAAGCGGGTCTTCAGGCCCTTTAGGATCTCCACCGTCTCGTCGACCGACGGCTCGACGACGTCGATCTTCTGGAAGCGGCGCGACAGGGCATGGTCTTTCTCGAACACGCCGCGGTACTCGTTGTAGGTCGTGGCGCCGATGCACTTCAGCTGGCCGGTGGAAAGCACCGGCTTGAGCAGATTGGACGCATCCAGCGTGCCGCCGGAGGCGGCGCCGGCGCCGATCACCGTATGGATCTCGTCGATGAACAGGATCGCGTTGGGGTTGTCGACGAGCTGCTTCAGCACCGCCTTCAGGCGCTGCTCGAAGTCGCCGCGGTATTTCGTGCCGGCCAGCAGCGCGCCCATGTCGAGCGCGTACACGGTGCACTTGGCGAGCAGGTCCGGCACGTTGCCCTCGACGATGCGCCGCGCCAGGCCCTCGGCGATGGCGGTCTTGCCCACGCCGGCCTCGCCGACCAGCAGCGGGTTGTTCTTACGCCGGCGGCACAGCGTCTGCACCACGCGCTCGAGCTCCGTGTCGCGGCCGATCAGCGGATCGATCTTGCCGGCGAGCGCCAGCGCGTTCAGGTTCTGCGTGTAGTTGTCGAGCGGGCTGTTCGAGGTCTCGGCCTGGCCTTCCTGGTCGGCCTCCTGCTCGCCCTTGCCCTGATGGGCCTGCGGCGTCTTGGTGATGCCGTGCGAAATGTAGTTGACGACGTCGAGCCGCGCGATGCCCTGCTGCTGGAGGAAATACACCGCGTGCGAGTCTTTCTCGCCGAAAATGGCGACCAGGACGTTCGCTCCGGTGACCTCTTTCTTGCCCGAGGACTGGACGTGCAGGATGGCGCGCTGGATTACGCGCTGGAAGCCCAGCGTCGGCTGGGTGTCGACCTCGCGGTCGGCGGCGATCCGCGGCGTCTGCTCGGCGATGTGCTGCGTCAGGTTCTTGCGCAGCTCGTCCATGTTGGCGCCGCAGGCGCGCAGCACCTCGGCGGCGGTCGGGTTGTCCAGCAGCGCGAGGAGCAGGTGCTCGACGGTGATGAATTCGTGGCGCTTCTGCCGCGCCTCGACAAACGCCATGTGCAGGCTGACTTCAAGCTCCTGGGCGATCATTTCCCTGCGTTTCCTTCTGCTTTCACGTCTGTTCCTGCCGTTACGTTTCTTCCATCACACACTGTAGCGGGTGCTGGTGCTTTCGGGAATACGCCGCTACTTGCTGCACCTTGGTGGCGGCGACGTCGTGGGGATAGACCCCACAGACTCCAATGCCTTCCCGATGCACCTTCAGCATGACCTGCGTAGCCCGCTCCCGCGTCATGCCGAAGAACTTCTGCAGCACCACCACTACGAACTCCATCGGCGTGTAGTCATCATTCAGCAGCATGACCTTGAACATCGGTGGAGGCTTCAGCTTGCCGCGCTGCGCCTCCAGTATGGTGTCGTCCTTAAACTGCGCCATGCCGCCTTGCTACGCGCCCGTGCCCTCCGAAGTCGGACAATCTCCGTGCTCGCCCGTTCCCGCTCCGTTCCCGCGTCAGTTTCAGTCGCTGCCTGCGGTCTATCCTAATCAATGTAGGGGGGTCATGCAATGCGACGGTGGGAACATTCGGCGCAGAATGCGGTGCTTTATCACGGCGTTGGCGCACAAGCGACACTTCCGGCACGGCCCTTGACGCAGCCCGGCGGGGCGCGTAAAAGCGCACCTGTGTTTGGATTCAGGCTGTCTGTTTCGCCATAGGGCGGCGGGGTCGTGGAGTTCCAGGCATGGCTCGGGTCAACGCCCGGTAGCTCAATCAACAAGACAGGGAGAGAGCATGGCAACAGGCACCGTGAAGTGGTTCAACGACGCGAAAGGCTACGGCTTCATCACGCCGGATGACGGCAGCGAGGACTTGTTCGCGCATTTCTCCGCCATCAACATGGCGGGTTTCAAGACGCTCAAGGAAGGCCAGAAAGTCAGCTTCGACGTGGTGCAGGGGCCCAAGGGGAAACAGGCCTCCAACATCCAGAAGGTCTAAGGCTTCTACATCCTTTCTATCATTGCCTGGCCGAAGCCAGAGCAAGACACCTGTTTCGCGCCTTGCATCAGGCGGGCAAAGTCATAGGTGACGATCTTCTCCGAGATGGTCTTCTCGATTGACCGGAGGATGGCGTCGGCCGCCTCGGCCCAGCCCATGTGGCGCAGCATCATTTCCGCCGAAAGGATCTCGGAGCCCGGGTTGACGTAGTCCTTGCCGGCGTATTTCGGCGCGGTGCCGTGGGTGGCCTCGAACATGGCAACCGTGTCGCTCAAGTTGGCCCCGGGGGCGATGCCGATGCCGCCGACCTCAGCCGCCAGGGCGTCCGAGATGTAGTCGCCGTTGAGGTTCAGCGTTGCGATCACGTCGTATTCCGCCGGCCGCAGCAGGATCTGCTGCAGGAACGCGTCGGTGATCACGTCCTTGATCACGATGTCCTGCCCGGTTTTGGGATTCTTGAAGCTGTGCCAAGGACCGCCGTCGAGCGGCTGAGCCGCGAACTCGCGCTGCGCGAGCTGATATCCCCAGTCGCGGAACCCGCCCTCGGTGAACTTCTGGATATTGCCCTTGTGGACCAGCGTCACCGACTTGCGCCGGTTGTCGATGGCGTACTGGTACGCCTTGCGGATGAGGCGCTCCGAGCCCTCGATGGAGACCGGCTTGATGCCGATCGCCGACGACTCGGGGAAGCGGATCTTCTTCACCTTCATCTCGCGGACGAGGAAATCAATCACCTTCCTCGCTTCGGGCGACTTCGCCGGCCATTCGATGCCGGCATAGATGTCCTCGGCGTTCTCGCGGAAGATCACCATGTTGACCTTGTCCGGTTCCTTCACGGGCGAAGGCACGCCCTTGAACCAGCGCACCGGCCGCAGGCAGACGTAGAGGTCCAGCTCCTGGCGCAGCGCGACGTTGATCGAGCGGATGCCGCCGCCGACCGGCGTGGTGAGCGGCCCCTTGATCGATACCACGAACTCTTTCGCCGCCTGCAGGGTTTCCTCCGGCAGCCAGACGTTCTCGCCGTACACCCTGCACGATTTCTCGCCGGCGAACATCTCCATCCAGACGATCCTGCGCTTGCCGCCGTAGGCCTTCTTCACCGCGGCGTCGACGACTTTCAGCATCACCGGAGTGATGTCGACGCCGGTGCCGTCGCCCTCGATGTAGGGAATGATCGGCTGGTCAGGTACCGAGAGCGAGAAATCCTTGTTCACCCGGATCTTTTCGCCGCCTGGGGGCATCTTGATGTGTTGGTAGGCCATAAGGGGCGCCATTATACTGCGGCCACAGTCTTTAAGAAACAATGATTTAGCGCATTTCTGCAAAGGAATGCGGTACGGCGGTCAACGCGCGCTTCCGGTGGCGCGTTACTGGCTCCGGGTAGCGCTCGACTCGTCGCGTCCACCCGTTTTCGAACACTAACCAGGAGAACGAAATGAGCAAGCTGCTGTCCGTGATCGTCGCCGCGATGTTTACGGCCGTGACCGCGTCCGCCTTCGCCGCGCCGAGTGCCGTCGCGCAGGACAAGAAGATGGACAAGATGGAGAAGAAGATGGACAAGAAGAAAGGCGACAAGAAAAAGATGGAGAAGAAGAAGGGCGCGAAGAAGTCCGACAAGATGGACAAGTCCGACAAGAAGAAGTAACCCGCTTCGATTACCGAAAGGCAGGGCGCGACCCTGCCTTTTTTATTCCCATGCGCCGCCTTCTTGCCCTGATGCTGATCGCAGTTCCGGCGTGGGCGCAACCGCTGCCCACGGTTCAGCTGAAGGCCGGCATGCACATCATTCGCGCCGAAGTGGCGGCGGACTTCTCCTCCCGCGCCCAAGGGTTGATGCACCGCAAAACCCTCGGGCAGAACGACGGCATGCTGTTCGTGTTCGACGAGGCGGCAATCCAGTGCATGTGGATGAAGAACACGCTGATTCCGCTCTCGGTGGCGTTTCTGGACGAGCGGGGCGCGATCATCAACATTGCCGACATGCGGCCGCACAGCGAGCAGTCTCACTGCGCGGCGCAGCCGGCGCGTTACGCGCTGGAGATGAACCGCGGCTGGTTTACTCAGCGCGGCATCAAGCCCGGAGTCCAGCTAGGGGGGCTGGAGCGGCCCCGCTAGGACAATGCCATTGCCACCAGCCCGGCCACAGCGGTGGCGCGGGCCGTGAGGGTCCAGACGCGCAGCCCGACGTTGCGCGAGTATTTCCAGACCAGCCGGAACCAGAACCAGTAGACGCCAAGGCGGGCAATATCGAGCAGGTCTCCCCAGTGCGCCTGGCCGGCCTCGCGAGCGTTATCCGCGATCGCAAACATGGCAGCCGCCACCAGGCCCACTGGAATCCCGTATAGCCACCACACCTGCCACAGTCGTGGTGGCATTTGCCCCGTTTGGCTACAGGCCGCCGTGCGACTGCGCCACCATGAAATAGAGCATCGGGATCGACAGCATGGTGTTGATGCGCGAAGTCATGCCAGCCACGCGCGCCGCCTTGGTCTTCTCTTCCGGGGTCACCTGGACCATGCCGAGGGCCTTCTTCTGATTGGGCCAGATGATGAACCACACGTTGAACCACATGATGATGCCGAGCCACATGCCGAGGCCGATGGCGAGGAAGGCTTTTTGCAGCATCAGCGCCTGCCCCAGGTAGCCGTTCATCGAAGCCAGAATGAGGCCCAGGATGATGGTCGCCATCGCCGCCCAGCGGAACCAGAACAGCGCGGCCGGCGCGATCACCTTGCTGATGGCCGGTTTCTGCTCGTCTGGAATCTTCGGCATCGACGGGGTCTGCACGAAGTTGAAGTACCAGAGAATCCCGATCCACATCACGCCTGCGGTCACGTGCAGCCAGCGCAAGGCGAACTGCCACCAGCCGTGGTCCGCAAGGCGAACCCAGGTACCAGTGACGGCTGCGGCGACGGCAAGCAGGACGATCAGGACAACGACGCCCGCGGTGATGGTACGTCCCAAGGATTGAAAGATGGCACCCATTGTTTTCCCCTCTTTGTGTGACGGGTTTGCAGCGAAAAAAGTCTAGCACGCGTAGCTAGCCGCCGGCGAACAGCCCGGAGACTGCGGCCGCCAGCACGGCGATCTGCGCGATGGCAAGCGCGGCCTGCAGCCGCTCGCCGTGCCGCAAAAGAGGCGCCACGACGCGCAGGTAGCAGAGTAGCGTAATGAGACCGAAGAGCGCGACTGCGGCGAGGCTCAGGTAATCGCCGTGATCCATCAGCGCGACCCACCTCCACCCTGTCGGGGCCCCGGTCTGCTCGAGGAAGCGTCCCACCGGCAAGCTCCACAGCTCGGGCAGGCGTTCCGGCGCCACGTAGGGCGGCAGGGCGCCGGAGACGTAAAGCAGAAAAGCGCACAGCGAGGCGGCAAACCCGGTTTTGGTGGCGGCATCGAGCCAGCGCGCGTAGAGACGCTGGATGGGCCCGTCGTGCGGTTTCACGTCCATATTCCGAGTCCTCTCAGCAAGGCGCGCGCTCCTGCAAGCAGCATGACTGCGATGACCAGCCGCCGGACTACGTTCGCGGGCGTCAGGCTCAGCAGGCGTGCGCCGATGCGCGAGCCGAGCATGACGCCGAGGATGGAGGGCACCGCGAGCAGCGGCAGCAATGCGCCGCGGTGGATGTAAACCCATGCCGCGGAGCTGTTGATGATCGAGATGATGAGTCCGCTGCTGCCGACCGCGACCTTCATCGGCGCCCCCATCAGCAGATTCAGCGCAGGAACGTTGGCGAAGCCAGCGCCGAGGCCGAACACGCCGCCGAAGAAGCCGATGCCGGCGAACGCGGCGAGACCGGCTGCCGTGCGGCGGGTACGCCAGTCGATGCGCATGCCGGCGGCTGGATCCTCGAACTCACCCCTCAGCCGCAGCAGGTCGCCCAGCGCGTCGGACTCGACCACGCCGAAGTCGGCGGCTTTCATGGCCCAGATCATGATGGCGATGGTGATTACGGTGGCGCCGAGCGCGATCTGCAGAAGGTCGGTCGCTACCGATAGCCCGACCACGGCTCCCGCCAGCGAGGCGATCGAGCCCGCGAGCGCCAGCGGCATGACCAGCCGCAGACTCGCCATCCCCGTGCGCAGCAGCATCGGGCCGGCAGCCAGCGTGCCGGAAAGCGCGAACAGCAGCCCGACGCCGCGCACGAAATCGAGATGGAAAGGGAAAAAGCTGCCGACGATCGGTACGAACAGCACGCCGCCGCCGACGCCCGCCAGCACGGCGACGATGCCGATGATGAAGCTCACGGCAAACAGCGCGATCGGCCAGATCCACCACGGCAGCGCGGCGCCGTCGGCAGCCGTCGCCGGCCCCGACGCGGTGAGCGCGAGAACCAGAGCGGCGACGTGGATCAAGCGGAGATTTTTCAAGCTATGCTCGCATTATGCCGAAGCTCGCCGCGAATTTATCGATGCTGTTCCCGCAGATCGATTTTCTGGACCGCTTTGCCGCCGCTGCGAGCGCCGGCTTTCGCGCCGTCGAGTACCAATACCCGTACGCCTGGAAGCCCGAGGAGCTCGCGTCGCGGGCGCGCGCCGCGGGCGTGGACGTCGTGCTGCACAACATGCCGCGCGGCGATCCGCAGCGCAGCGAGCACGGCACCGCTTGCCTGCCGGGTCGCGAAGCCCGCTTCCGCGACGACCTGGAAATCGCAGCGCGCTACGCGCGCGCGGCGGGCTGCAGGCGCGTGCATTGCATGGCAGGCATTGCTCCGCCGGGCGCGGATCGCGCGCGCCTGCATGCCACGTATGTGTCGAACCTGAAATATGCCGCGCGGCGTCTCGCGGACGAGGGCATGCAGTTGCTGATCGAGCCGTTGAGCGAGCGCACGGTCGCCGGCTGTTTCCTCACCGGCAGCGCGCAGGCGGAGCGCACGCTCGAAGAGGTAGCTGCGCCCAACGCGTTTATCCAGTACGACCTGTTCCATATGCAGGTCATGGAGGGAAATCTCGCCGCGACGATCGAGCGGCTGCTGCCGCGCATCGGCCACCTGCAGCTCGCCGACGTGCCGGGGCGCCACGAGCCGGGCACCGGCGAGATCAACTTCACGTTCCTGCTCGCGCACATCGACCGCATCGGCTACTCGGGCTGGATCGGTTGCGAATACAATCCTGCAGGTGACACCCTCGAAGGCCTGAGGTGGGCGAAGCCCTATCTCTAGAATGTATTGACATCGCGCGTCAGCGCGAAGTCGCCAGTGCGTTGCGCGCCTTCTTGCCTGAACGTGCGGTGCTGTGGGAAGAAGAGGACACACGGCCGTACGAGTGCGACGGGCTTACGGCTTACCGCCAGGTCCCGATGGTGGTGGCGCTGCCGGAAACCGAGGAGCAGGTACAGCGCGTCCTGCAGACCTGCACGGCAATGGGCGTGCCGGTGGTGCCGCGCGGCGCCGGCACCGGCCTGTCGGGCGGCGCGCTGCCGCCGGGGAACGGCGTGCTTCTCTCCATGGCGAAGTTCATGCGCATCTTGAGGGTCGATTCGCGCGCACGCGTCGCGGTGGTCCAGCCCGGCGTGCGCAATGCCGCGATCTCGGAAGCCGCCGCGCCCTACGGCCTGTATTACGCGCCGGATCCCTCGAGCCAGATCGCCTGCACCATAGGCGGCAACGTGGCGGAGAACTCCGGCGGCGTGCATTGCCTGAAGTACGGCCTCACGGTGCACAACGTCGTGCGCGTGCGCGGCTTCACCATGCGCGGCGAGGCGATCGAGCTCGGCTCGGAGGCGCCCGATGCGCCGGGCTATGACCTGCTCGCGCTCGCCATCGGCTCCGAGGGAATGCTGATCGTGGTGACGGAGGTGGCGGTCAAGCTGCTGCCCAGGCCGCAATGCGCGCGCGTCATCATGGCGTCGTTTGACGACGTCGGCAAAGCCGGCCAGGCGGTCGCCGACGTGATTGCCGCCGGCATCATCCCGGCCGGACTGGAAATGATGGACCAGCCGGCGACGCGCGCGGTGGAGCAGTTCGTGGGGGCCGGCTATGACCTCGAGGCGGCAGCGATCCTGCTGTGCGAATCCGACGGCACGGCCGAAGAGGTGGAAGACGAGATCGCCCGCATGCAGGCGGTGCTCGAGCGCTCGGGCGTCGCGCGCATGACGGTGTCGCGCGACGAGGCCGAGCGGCTGCGCTTCTGGTCCGGCCGCAAGGCCGCGTTTCCGGCGGTCGGCCGCATCTCGCCCGATTACTACTGCATGGACGGCACCATTCCGCGCAAGCGCCTCGGCGAGATTCTGCAGTTCATCGCGCAGATGGAGGCGAAATACGGCCTGCGCTGCCCCAACGTGTTCCATGCCGGCGACGGCAACCTGCATCCGCTGATCCTGTTCGATGCGAACGACGCCGACGAGCTGCGGCGAACCGAGCTGTTCGCCGCCGAGGTGCTGGAGAAGTGCATCGAGCTGGGCGGCACCATCACCGGCGAGCACGGCGTCGGGGTCGAGAAGATCAACCAGATGTGCGTGCAGTTCCAGCCCGACGAGCTCGAGATGTTCCAGGCGGTGAAAGCCGCGTTCGACCCTGCGCGCCTGCTCAACCCGGGCAAGGCGGTGCCGACGCTCGCGCGTTGCGCGGAGTACGGCCGCATGCACGTGCGCGGCGGCAAGCTGCCGCACGCCGAGCTGCCGCGCTTTTGAGTCTGCAGACGCTACAGGAGCGCATCCGCGATGCCGCGGGCCGCGGCGCCGCGCTGCGGCTGCGCGGCGGCGGCACGAAAGACTTCTACGGCAACGCGCCGCGCGGCGAAGTGCTCGATACGCGCGCCTTCGCGGGCATCGTGAGCTACGAGCCGACCGAGCTGGTGGTGACCGCGCGCTGCGGCACGCTGTTGTCCGAGCTGGACGCCACGCTCGCCGAGCGCGGCCAGTTCCTCCCGTTCGAGCCGCCGCACTTCGGCGCCGGCGCGACCTTCGGGGGGTGCATCGCAGCCGGGCTATCGGGCCCGCGTCGCTCGAGCGCGGGCGCGCTGCGTGATTACGTGCTCGGCGCGAGGCTCATCGACGGCCGCGGACGAGTCCTCGGCTTCGGCGGCCAGGTGATGAAGAACGTGGCCGGCTATGACGTGTCGAGGCTGCTCGCCGGCTCGCTCGGCACCCTGGGACTGATCGCCGAAGCTTCGCTCAAGGTCCTGCCGCGGCCGCCCTCCGAGCTGAGCTTGCGCTTCGAGATGCCCGAAGAGCGCGCCAACGAGGCGCTGAACCGATGGGCGGGCCAGCCGCTGCCGATCTCCGCCAGCGCGTGGCACGACGGCGAGCTGCACTTGCGCCTCTCGGGCGCGGTACCCGCAGTGCGGGCCGCGGCAGAAAAGCTGGGGGGCGAAAGAACCGAAGGGGAAGCGTTCTGGACCAGCATTCGCGAGCAGACCGCGCCATTCTTCGGCGGCCCCGAGCCGCTGTGGCGCATCGCGGTGCCGCCGCCGACGCCGCCGCTGGGCCTCGCTGGAAACCAGCTCATCGAATGGGGTGGGGGCCTGCGCTGGCTCAGGTCCGACGCGAGCCCTCACATCGTGCGCGAGGCGGTGCAGCGCGCCAAGGGCCACGCCACGCTGTTCCGCGCCGCCGCCAAGCCGGCGGCGGCTTTTGCGCCGCTCGACCCGGTGCTGATGCGCGTGCACCGCGAGCTCAAGGCGGCTTTCGACCCGGCGGGGATTTTCAATCCCGGCCGGCTTTACGCCGAGATGTAATGCAGACCGGCCTCGCCGATTTCATCCGCGACACGCCCGAAGGCGCGGAAGCCGACGCGATCCTGCGCAAGTGCGTGCATTGCGGCTTTTGCACCGCGACCTGTCCGACTTACCAGGTCCTCGGCGATGATCTGGACAGCCCGCGCGGCCGCATTTACCTGATCAAGCGAGCCCTCGAGGGCGCCGAGGTGACGGCGCGCACGCGGCTGCACCTGGACCGCTGCCTCACGTGCCGCTCCTGTGAAACCACCTGTCCTTCGGGAGTGCAGTATGGAAGGCTGGTCGACATCGGCCGCGCGCTGGTCGAAGAGCGCACGGTGCGCGGGCCGTGGGACCGGCTGCAACGCGCAGCGCTGTCCTTCCTGCTGCCAAGTACCGCTCTGTTTGCAGCCGCCCTGTCGCTCGGCCGTCTATTACGGCCATTCTTACCGCCGGCGTTGAAAGCGAAAATACCTCTCCAAACTCGAGCTGCCGGGCCGTGGCCGACGCCGCGCCATCGAAGAAAGATGCTGGTGCTCGGGGGTTGCGTCCAGCCGGCGCTCGCGCCCGGCATCAACGCCGCGGCGGCGCGGGTTCTCGACCGGCTCGGAGTGTCGCTCCTTGATGCGCCCGGCGCCGGCTGCTGCGGCGGCATTCGCTTCCACCTCAATCGCCAGGCAGCCGGGCGCGATGACATGCGCGCGCTCATCGACGCGTGGTGGCCGATGGTCGAAAGCGGCGGCATCGAGGCGGTCGTCATCGCGGCGAGCGGCTGCGCAGTGACCGTCAAGGATTATGGCCATCTGCTGGCGCAGGACCCGCGGTATCGCGACAAGGCGGCACGCATTTCCGCGCTCGCCAAGGATCTTTGCGAAGTCATTCCCGTGGACGCGATTCCGCAACGCACCGCAGTGACGAGCGTCGCCTTCCAGTCTCCCTGCACGCTGCAGCATGGCCAGCAGATCCACGGCCGCGTCGAGGCGCTGCTCACGCGGGCCGGTTACGAGCTGACCCCGGTGCGCGACGCTCACCTATGCTGTGGTTCCGCGGGGACCTATTCGTTGCTGCAGCCCGCGATGGCCGGCGAGCTGCGCGCGCGCAAGCTGGCCGCCCTCCACGAAGGGCTGCCGCTCGCCATCGCCACCGCCAACGTCGGCTGCCTCTCTCACCTGCAAGCCGGCACCGACACGCCGGTCCGTCATTGGATCGAGCTTCTCGATGACGCGCTGGAGCGTAAAATGACGCCATGAGCGCCGAGATCGTACGCGCTGCCTGTCCTCACGACTGTCCGGATACCTGCGGCATGCTGGTGACGGTGGAGGACGGCGTCGCCACCAAGATCCAGGGCGATCCGTCCATGCCGTTCACCGATGGCACGCTGTGCACGAAAGTCGCGTACTACCTGGAGCGGACTTACTCTCCGGATCGACTGCTTTACCCGATGCGCCGGGTCGGGCCGAAGGGCAAGGGGCAGTTCGAAAGAATCACCTGGGACGCGGCGCTTGATGAGATCGCGGCGCGGCTGAAGGCCCTTGCCGCGGAGAATCCCGAGACCATTCTGCCCTGCAGCTACGCCGGCACCATGGGGATGGTCCAGTACAGCTCGATGGACCGGCGCTTTTTCCACAAGCTCGGCGCGTCGCTCCTCGATCGCACGCTTTGCTCGACCGCGGGCAAGTTCGGCCTTAAGGCGACCCTCGGCGGCTCGGTCGGCATGGACCCTGAGCGCTTCGACGAATCGAAGCTGATTGTGCTGTGGGGCGCGAACCCGATCGTTTCCAACCTGCACCTTTGGTCGCGCGTGCAGGAGGCGAAGCGCCGCGGCGCGAAAGTGATCGCCATCGATCCCTACCGCAGCCTGTCTGCGGAGAAGTGCAGCCAGCACATCGCCCTGCTCCCGGGCACCGACGGCGCGCTGGCGCTCGGGGTGATGCACGTGCTGATCGCGGAGGGAATGCTCGACCGTGACTACATCGCCAGGCACAGCGTCGGCTTCGAGCCTTTGGCGCAACGCGTCAAGCGCTACACGCCCGAGTGGGCGGCGCAAACCTGCGGCATCACGCGCGAGGAGGTCGTGCAGCTTGCGCGCGAGTACGGCAGCATCCGGCCGGCGGCGATCCGCCTCAATTACGGCATGCAGCGCCACGCCGGCGGTGGCATTGCGGCGCGCACCATTGCCTGCCTGCCGGCGCTGGTCGGCGCCTGGCGCGACGCAGCGGGCGGCATCGTCCTCAGCACGGCCGATTTCTACGGCTTCGATCACGCTGCCCTCGAGCGCGCCGACCTGCTCGCCGGAAGGCGCCCGCGCGTCATCAACCAGTCGCAGCTCGGCGACGCGCTGACCACGGCGCAGCCGCCGGTGCGCGCCATGATCGTCTACAACAACAACCCCGTCGCGGTGTGCCCCGAGTCGGACAAGGTCATCGCCGGCTTCTCGCGCGATGACCTGTTCACCGTCGTGATGGACCATTTCCAGACCGATACCGCCGACTACGCCGACATCGTCCTGCCCGCGACCACGCAGCTCGAGCATTACGACGTGCACAAGTCCTATGGCCACCTTTACGTTCTCGCCAACAACCCGGCGATCGCGCCGGTGGGCGAGTCGCTGCCGAACTCGGAAGTGTTCCGCCGCCTCGCCGCGCGCATGGGTTTCGACGAGCCGTGCTTCCGCGACTCCGACGAGGACATCTGCCGCACCGCGCTTGCCTCGTCGAAAGCGGCCATGCGGGGCATCGAATGGGACGCGCTCAAGAAAGCCGGCTGGCAAAAGCTCAAGCTGCCGGAGCGCTTCACCCCCTTCGCCGCAGGCGGGTTCCCGACGGCTTCGGGCAAATGCGAGTTCTACAGCGAGTGGCTGGAGAAGCAGGGCGTCGACCCGCTGCCGTTCTACAACCCGCCCGTCGAGGCGCCGGATGCCGACACGGAGCTCGCGCGCAAGTACCCGCTCGCCTTCATCTCGCCGCCCGCGCGGCATTTCCTCAATTCCTCGTTCGCCAACCTGGCGCGGTTCCGGGAGTTCGAGCGCGAGCCGCATCTCGACATGCATCGCAGCGACGCTGAGCGCAGAGGCATCCGCGACGGCGATCTGGTGCGTATCTTCAACGACCGCGGCGGCTATACGCTGCGGGCGCGCGTCAACGGCAAGCCGCGTCCCGGCGTGGTGGTCGCGCCGTCGGTGTGGTGGAAAAAATATTCGCGCGACGGCGGCAACGCCAACAACGTGACTTCGCAACGCACTACCGACCTCGGCGGCGGCGCGACCTTCTACGACTGCCTGGTCGAAGTACAGAAAGTCGCTTGACCGACGCCGGATTGCTGGCCGAGGAAGAATCGCTGTTCGATCTGCTGCCGGTCGGCATCGCTTTGGTCGAGCGGGGCAGCATTGCGCGCTGCAACCGCACGCTCGAGCAGATGCTGGGCTATGCGAGCGGCGAGCTCGCCGGGAAGCCGTTCGCTGCCCTGGCGGACAGCGACGCGCTCGAAGGCGAAGTCGAGCTGCGCCGCAAGGACGGTTCCCGGCTCTGGTGCCGGCTGTCAAGCCGCGCGGCGCAGAATTGCACGCTCGTGGCGTTCGCGGACGTGACGGAGGAAATCAAGAAGCTGCGCCTGGCGGTCGATGCGGCCGACCTGTACTACTGGGAGTGGGATGCGGCGACCGACCGGATGCACTGGAGCCGCAATCCGGAAGGGCTGCCCGAGCCGGCCGGCGGCACCGCGCAGACGTGGAGCGAATACGCCCAGATGGTCCACCCCGACGATCGCGAGCGATACCTCGCCACCGGACGGGGGGCGGTGGCGCGCGGCGTGCCCTTCGACATCGAGTACCGCATCGCTACCGCCGACGGGCGCCTTGTCTGGTTCGGCGTGCGGGGCGTGCCGATGTTTGACCCGGCCGGCAAGGTCTACCGCATGGTCGGCGTCTCGCAGGACGTCACGGCGCGCAAGCGCCGCGAAGACGCGGTGCGCTTCCTCGCCTATCACGATTCGCTCACCGGGCTGCCCAACCGGCGCCTGCTCGATGATCGTCTCAAGCAGGCCGTGCACCTCGCGCAGCGCCGCGACCGCAAGGTGGCGGCGATGCTCATCGACCTGGACAATTTCAAGCAGGTGAACGATTTGTTCGGGCACCGCGCGGGCGACGCCGTGCTCAAGGAGGTCGCGCAGCGCCTTGCCGCCTGCGTGCGCAGGGCCGATACGCTGGCGCGGCACGGTGGCGACGAGTTCGTGGTGGTGATCTCCGAGGTGAACGCCGAGGCCGACTGCCAGATGGTCGCCGACAAGATCCTGCGCGCGCTGGCGGCCGAGTTCCGCGTCGACGGCCGCACGCTTACCCTGGGCGCGAGCATCGGCATTTCGCTCTACCCGGCCGATGCCGGCGACGGCGATGCGCTGCTGCGCAACGCCGACGCCGCGATGTATCGCGCCAAGCAGCTGGGCCGCAACCAGTACCGCTTTTACGGCCGATGAGCGCCTCGACCGGGCCGGGTCTGGCGCGCTTCCTGATGCCGTATCGCGCGCGCATTGCCGCGGCGGCGGCGGCTCTGGTCGTCGCCGCGGGCTGCGTGCTCGCGCTCGGCCAGGGCGTGAAGCACGTGGTCGACAACGGCTTCGGCAGCGGCGATCCGCGCCTTCTCGACCAGGCGCTCGCCGCCATGATCGTCGTAGCGGCCGCGCTGGCCGTCGCGACCTGGTTTCGCTTCTATCTCATGATGTCGACCGGCGAGCGGGTCATCACCGACGTGCGCCGCGCGGTGTTCGACCACATTCTGGGCCTCGAGCCGGCATTCTTCGAGGCGACCCGCACCGGCGAGGTGATTTCGCGCCTGACCAACGACACCACGCAGCTGCAGCAGGTGATCGGCTACGGCTTGTCGATGTTCGTCCGCAACCTCCTGATGATGGCGGGTGCCGCGGTGATGCTTTTCGTCACCAGCTGGAAGCTGGCCCTGCTGGTGCTCCTCGGCGTGCCGGCGACCCTCGTTCCGATCCTGCTGCTTGGCCGACGCGTGCGGCGGCTGTCGCGCAGCAGCCAGGACCGGGTGGCCGACGTTTCCGCCTATGTCGACGAGGCGGTGCACGAGATTCGCACCGTGCAGGCGTATGCTCACGAGGAAGGCGATCGCGAAAATTTTGCGCGCCATGCCGAGGCCGCGTACGGCGTGGGCGTGGCCCGCATCCGGCAGAAGGCCTGGCTGATCTCTTCCGTCATGCTCATCGCCTTCTGCGCGGTCGGCATCGTCCTCTGGATCGGCGGGCATGACGTGCTGAGCGGGCGACTCACCGCCGGGGAGCTCTCGGCGTTCGTGTTCTATGCGTCCGTGGTGGCGAGCGGGGCCGGGACGGTGTCCGAAGTCTGGGGCGAGCTGCAGCGCGCCGCCGGCGCCGCCGAGCGGTTGATCGAGCTGCTCGAGACGCGTCCGCAAATCGTCGCGCCGCCGGTGCCGGCCGTTCACGTGCAGCGCACCGCGGGCGATGTGGAATTCGACCACGTCCGCTTTGCCTATCCCGCCCGCCCCGCAGCCGCTGCCCTGGAGCGTTTCTCGCTGCGTGTCGCGCCCGGCGAACGTCTGGCGCTGGTCGGACCGTCGGGCGCCGGAAAATCGACGGTGTTCGCGCTGCTCCTGCGCTTCTACGATCCGCAGCAAGGGGCGGTGCGCATCGACGGCACGGATGTTCGGAAGATGGAGCCGCGCGCACTGCGCCGCCTCATCGCCGTCGTGCCGCAGGAGCCGGTGATCTTCGCCGCGAGCGTGCTCGACAACGTGCGCTACGGGCGGCCCGAGGCGAGCCGCGATGAAGTCATCGCGGCGTGCGCCAAGGCCTTCGCGCTCGAATTCGTCGACCGTCTGCCGCAGGGAATCGATACCGCGCTCGGCGAGCGCGGCGTGACGCTGTCCGGCGGCCAGCGGCAGCGGCTATCCATCGCCCGCGCGCTGCTTGCCGACCGGCCGATCTTGCTGCTCGACGAGGCGACCAGCTCGCTCGACGCCGCGAGCGAGCGCATGGTGCAGCAGGCGCTCGCCGCGCTCGAGAGCGGCCGCACTACGCTCGCCATCGCGCATCGCCTCGCGACGGTGCAGCATGCCGACCGCATCGTGGTCATGGATCGTGGCGCGATCGTCGCGCAAGGTACGCATGCGGAGCTGGTTCGCCAGGACGGCTTGTATGCCAGCCTCGCGCGGCTGCAGTTCCTCACTACTGGCGGTAAATGGGAACGCGCCGCGTAGGCGCCCTTTTCCTGCTGGTTGTCGCCTGCGCCGTCCAGGCGCAGGAGCCGATCCGCGTCGGCTCGAAGCGCTTTACCGAGTCGTACATCCTCGGCGAGATCCTGGCGCAAGCCGCGCAGGGGCGGCACAAGGCGGGGCTCGGCAACACGGCGATCCTCGTCGCGGCGCTGAAAAATGACTCGGTCGATGTCTACCCGGAGTACACCGGCACGATCGCCAATGAGATCCTGCGCACCGAAGAAAGCCTGCAGCTCGGCGAGATCAATCGCCGGCTTGCCGCGCTCGGCTTGGCCGCGTCCACGCCGTTGGGGTTCAGCAACAGCTATGCGCTCGGCACGCGGCGCTACTTGCGGGCAATTTCCGATCTCGCGCGATTGCCGGACCTGCGTTTGGGGTTTTCCCATGAATTCCTCGGGCGCCGCGATGGCTGGCCGGGACTGCAGGCGGCGTATGGCCTGCCGCAGCAGCCGCGCGGCCTGGACCACGGCCTTGCCTACGAGGCGCTCGCCGCCGGCGAGATCGACGTCATGGATCTTTACTCGACCGACGCCAAGATCGAGCGCTACCGCATCGTCGTGCTGGCCGATGATCGCCACTACTTTCCGGCCTACGCTGCGGTGCTGCTGCATCGCGCCGATGCGCCGCGTCGCTATCCCCAGGCGTTCGCCGCATTCGCGCGGCTGCAGAACAGCATCGACAGCCGGACCATGGTGCGGCTCAACGCGCGCGCCGAGCTGGACAAGGTTCCCTTTGCCGACGTGGCGCGCGAATACCTTGGCGCCGGGCCGGCATCGAAACGGACCCTGCTCGCCGCCCTGTTCGCGCCGGACTCCGGGCGCCTGCTCGCCGAGCATCTCGGTCTGGTGTTCGGCTCGCTCGCGGTCGCCGCGCTGATCGGCGTTCCGCTCGGCGTGCTGGCCGCGAAGGTCGGCTGGCTCGCGCAGCCGGTGCTCGCGCTGACCGGACTGGTGCAGACGATCCCGTCGCTTGCCCTGCTCGCGTTCCTGATTCCGCTCACCGGCAGGATCGGGCTGTGGCCCGCCCTGGTCGCGTTGTTCCTGTATGCGCTTCTGCCGATCACGCGCAACACGCACGCCGGGCTCGCGCAAGTGCCGCGCGGGCTGCTCCAGGCGGGGACGGCGCTCGGCCTGTCGTCAAGGGATATTCTTTACAGGATAGAGCTTCCGCTTGCGCGCGAAACCATCATGGCGGGGGTCAAGACCTCGGCGGTGATCAACGTCGGTACCGCGACGATCGCCGCCTTCATCGGCGCCGGCGGGTTCGGCGAGCGCATCGCGCAGGGCCTGGCGCTGAACGACCACACCGTGCTCCTCGCCGGTGCGCTGCCGGCGGCGGCGCTCGCTCTTGCCGTGCATGCGGGATTCGAGCTCGCCGAGCGTTCCCTCGCGCGCAGGCCGCGGTAAAATTCCGCCCCACCTCCAGGGGAGAAGCGTTCATGAAAATCGGCGTGCCCGCCGAAGCGCGCGCGGGCGAGACGCGCGTTGCCGCTACGCCGGATACGGTGAAGCGGCTGGCGGCGAAGAACGAGGTGCGCATCCAGGCGGGGGCCGGCGCGGGATCGAGCATCCGCGACTCGGACTTCGCTGCGGCGGGCGCCAAGCTGGTCGGCTCGGCGGCGGAAGCGTATGACGCCGAGATCGTGCTGAAAGTGCGCGCGCCCACCGACGCTGAATTGGATTTATTGAAAAGCAATTCCATCCTGGTCGGCCTGCTCGATCCGTTCAACGCTGCCGGCATCGAGGCGCTGGCCAGGCGCGGCGTTACCGCATTCGCGATGGAGTGGCTGCCGCGCATTTCGCGCGCGCAATCGATGGACGTGCTGTCCTCGCAAGCGAACATCGCCGGCTACAAGGCGGTCGTTCTCGCCGCGGCGGAGAGCGGGCGCTTTTTCCCGATGCTGATGACCGCTGCCGGGACGGTGAAGGCCTCGCGCGTGCTGATCCTGGGGGCCGGCGTGGCGGGGCTGCAGGCGATCGCGACGGCCAAGCGTCTTGGGGCGATGATCGAAGCCTCCGACGTGCGGCCGGCGGTCAAGGAACAGGTTGAATCGCTGGGCGCGAAGTTCCTCGACGTGCCGTATGAGACCGACGAGGAGCGCGAAATCGCGCAGGGAGTCGGCGGCTACGCGCGAGCGATGCCCGCCGGCTGGATGCGCCGCCAGGCGGAGCTGGTGCACCAGCGGGCGTTGCAGGCGGACGTCGTGATCACGACTGCGCTGATCCCCGGCAGGCCGGCACCGAGGCTCATCCAGGAAGACACCGTCAAGGCGATGAGACCCGGCGCGGTCATCGTCGATCTCGCGGTCGAGCAGGGCGGCAACGTCGAGGGCATCGAGCGCGGCGCGACGGTGGTGAAGCACGGCGTCAAGCTGATCGGGCTGGAAAACCTGCCGGCCAGCGTGGCCACCGACGCCTCCGCCTTGTACGCGCGCAACCTCTACAACTTCCTGGTCCTGATGCTCGACCCGAAGAGCGGCGAGTTCAAGCTGGACCGCGGCGACGAGATCATCGCCGGCACGCTGGTCTGCACGCAGGGCGAAGTGCTCAGGAAAGGCTGACCATGGGCGGACCCGTAGATCCCACCGTCATCAACCTCGTGGTGTTCGTGCTCGCCGTGTTCGTCGGCTACCACGTCATCTGGAACGTGACCCCGGCGCTGCACACGCCGCTGATGAGCGTCACCAACGCCATTTCGAGCGTGATCATCGTCGGCGCCATCCTCGCCGCCGCGCCCGCCGAGGTCGACTTCGGCTCGGTGCTCGGCGTGATCGCGGTGGCGCTCGCCTCGGTGAACGTCGCCGGCGGCTTCCTCGTGACGCAGCGCATGCTGCAGATGTTCAGGAAAAAGCAGAAATGAGCGCCAACCAGCTCACGCTGTGGTACCTGGTCGCCTCGATCTGCTTCATCCTGGCGCTGAAAGGGCTGTCCTCGCCGACCACGGCGCGCCGCGGCAATTATTTCGGCATGGCGGGAATGGCCATCGCGCTGCTGACCACCATCGCCGTCGTCGCGCGCGGCCGTGTCGATCTGATCCTGATCGCCATGCTGATCGGCGGCACGATCGGCGCCATCGTCGCGCGCCGCGTGCAGATGACGCAGATGCCGGAGCTGGTCGCCGCGATGCACTCGCTGGTCGGCATGGCGGCGGTGCTGATCGCCGTCGCCGCCGTGGACCACCCGAGCGCCTTCGGCGTGCCCGATCCCCTGCCCAGGGGCAACAAGCTCGAGCTGTTCATCGGCAGCTTCGTCGGCGCGATCACGTTCTCCGGATCGGTGATCGCGTTCGGCAAGCTGGCGGGCCTGGGCAAGACATTCCGCCTGTTCTCGTCGGCCCCGGTGGTATTCCCGGGCCAGCACTGGCTGAACCTCATTCTGGGGCTGGTCATGATCGGCTGCGGCGCCGCGTTTTTCCTCGCCGACGACAAGCTCTGGACGCCGTTCCTGGCGATGGCGGCGATCGCCTTCGCGCTCGGCGTGCTGATCATCATCCCGATCGGCGGCGCCGACATGCCGGTGGTGATCTCGATGCTGAACAGCTACTCGGGCTGGGCGGCCGCCGGCATCGGTTTCTCGCTCAACAACGCCATGCTCATCATCGCCGGCTCGCTCGTCGGCTCCTCGGGCGCGATCCTGTCCTACATCATGTGCCGGGCGATGAACCGCTCGTTCATCTCGGTGATCCTGGGCGGCTTCGGTGCCGCCGAGGGCGCCGCGGCGACCGACGCCGGGCAGAAGACGGTGCGCTCGGGCTCGCCGGAGGACGCCGCTTTCCTCCTCGCCAATGCCGGGAGCGTGATCATCGTCCCCGGGTACGGCCTCGCGGTCGCGCGCGCGCAGCATGCGGTCAAGGAGCTGGCGCAAAAGCTCCAGGCAAAAGGGGTCGGCGTGCGCTACGCCGTGCACCCGGTGGCCGGGCGCATGCCCGGGCACATGAACGTGCTCCTCGCCGAAGCCGAAGTCCCGTACGACCTGGTGTTCGAGATGGAGGACATCAACAGCGAGTTTCCCGACACCGACGTGGCGCTGGTGCTCGGCGCGAACGACGTCGTGAACCCGCTCGCGTACGAGAAAGGCAGCCCGATCTACGGCATGCCGATCCTCGACGTCGCCAAGGCGCGCACCGTCATCGTCAACAAGCGCAGCATGGCCACCGGCTACGCCGGGCTCGACAACCCGCTTTTCTACATGGAGAAGACCATGATGGTGTTCGGCGACGCGAAGAAGGTCGTCGAGGACATGGTCAAGGCGCTGGATTAGGCCGGCGACGGCGGCTAGTTGGCTCGCTCGTAGACGATGTCGCTGCGCCGGTTCTGCGCCCATGACGCCTCGTCGTGACCCACGGCTCTCGGCTTTTCCTCGCCGAAGCTGGTGGCCTCGACCTGCCGCTCGGCGACGCCGAGCAGGGTCAGCATCTTCTTGACGCCTTCGGAGCGCCGCTGGCCGAGAGCCAGGTTGTATTCGCGGCTGCCGCGCTCGTCGGCGTTACCCTGAACCGCGATCTGCGCCTGGGGATGCTCGCGCAGGTAGCGCGCGTTCGCTTCCACCAGCGCGCGGTATTCGTCCTTTACGTCGTAGCGATCGAAGTCGTAGTAAACGCTGCGCTTCGACAGCTCGGCGGCAGTGGTTGCGGCCGGGCGCATTGCCTGCTGAGCCGCGGGTGCGGCCTGCGGCGCGGGACTGCTTTCGGCGGCGCGGGCTTGCGGCGACGATGCACCCGCCGATTGATCAACGGTCGGTTCACTGGCGCATGAGGCGAGAAAGACCGCCATGACGGCGGCGGCGATGGCGATGGGGCGGGTCTGCATGCTGAGCTCCCTTGGTTACGTCACGGCTGCGGCGGGGGCCTCGATACTAGCGCGCAAACTATATTTGTGCAAATGTGTACCCATGGCGGCGCGTCGAAAGCATCCCGAGATGCTGGCAGTGCTGGAGCAGTTCCGGGTCCTTTTCAAATCGATCCGGCGGCACTATCACAGCGTCGAACGCCGGGCCGGGATCAGCGGTGCCCAGCTCTGGGCGCTGGCCGAGGTTGCCGCCAGTCCCGGAGTCGAGGTCAGCCGGCTCGCCAGGACCCTGGCCATCCATCAATCCACCGCCAGCAACCTGCTGCGCCGCTTGCAAACGCAGAAGCTGGTCAGCAGGAAGCGCGGGGGAAAGGATCAGAGGACCGTGCAGCTCTTCGTGACCGGCAAAGGCGTCCGGGTGCTCAAGGGTGCGCCGAAGCCGCTGATCGGCGTGCTGCAGCAGGCGCTGTCCGATTTGCCGCGCGGCAGCCTGCAAGTCCTGCACAGCCACCTCGGCAAGGTGATTTCGCTGCTGAAGGCGAAGGATCTGCAAGCGAGGGCCATTCCGCTCTCGCTCATCGAATGAAATCCGTCGCGGCACGGCTGCTCGCGCGCGAGCGCGGCCTGTTCGCCGGAGCGGTGGTGTTGGCGGCGGCGTGCGCCGCGCTCGGCGTGCCGTTCGAATTCGTGCTGTTCGGCCTGACGCTCGCGGGCGTCGCGCTGTTCCATCACCACACGCTGCAGGTCGCGCTCATCGGGCTCGCCGCGATCGTGCTCTACAAGCTGGGCTTTACGGGATTCAAAGCCGGCCCGGGGATCGGCGGTCTTGCGCTGCACCTGCTGCACGAGTGGGTGATCCTCGCCAACCTGTTCGGCCTGCTGCTCGGCTTCGCGCTGCTCTCCAACCACTTCGAGGAAAGCCGGGTGCCGGCGGCGCTGCCGCGCTACCTGCCGGATGACTGGAAGGGCGGCTTCGTGCTGCTGTGGATGATCTTCGTGTTGTCTTCGTTCCTCGACAATATCGCCGCCGCGCTGATCGGCGGCACCATCGCCCGCGCGGTGTTCCGCGGCAAGGTGCATATCGGCTACCTGGCGGCGATCGTCGCCGCGTCGAACGCGGGCGGCTCGGGCAGCGTGGTCGGCGATACCACGACCACCATGATGTGGATCGATGGCGTCGATCCGCTGGACGTGCTGGAGGCCTTCGTCGCCGCCGGCGCCGCGATGCTGATCCTCGGCGTTCCTGCCTCGCTGCAGCAGCAACGCTATTCGCCGATCGCCAAGGACGCTGCGGCAGGCGTGCGCGTGGACTGGCCGCGCGTCGCGATCGTTGCATCCATTCTGCTCGCCGCGATCGCGGTCAATGTCGTCATTAACGTAAAGTTCAGCGACTTCTCGGACAGCTTCCCGTTCATCGGGGCAGGGGTGTGGGTTGCAATCTTCATCGCCGCGCTGTGGCGCCGTCCGGCGTGGTCGCTGCTGCCCGGCGCGTTTAAAGGCAGCGTGTTCCTGCTTTCGCTCATCGTGTGCGCTTCGCTGATGCCGGTGGAGAAACTCCCAGCGGCGTCGTGGCAGACTGCGCTGGGCCTGGGCTTCGTGTCCGCGGTGTTCGACAACATCCCGCTTACCGCACTCGCGCTCAAGCAGGGCGGCTACGACTGGGGCTATCTCGCGTATGCGGTGGGCTTCGGCGGCTCGATGATCTGGTTCGGTTCTTCCGCCGGCGTTGCGCTGTCCAACATGTATCCGCAGGCGAAATCGGTCGGCCTGTGGCTCAAGCACGGCTGGCACGTCGCGCTGGCCTACGTGATCGGGTTTTTCGTCCTCTATGCCGTTCTCGGCTGGCATCCGAATGCGCCGCACAAATCCAAGCCGGCTGCCGCACTCCCAACACCCGGCGCGGTGGTTTATTCCGCATGACGAGTTTGCCTTGCGACTGCTTCGAGGACGAGAGTAGAATCCCTGCGCCTTCGCGTACTGTCCGTGCAGGGATTTCACCCTGCCCATAATTCGAATCCAGAGTGAGGAGACAACGAATGAGCAATCAGCAACCGTCGCGCCGCAAGTTCCTGACCGGCGCGGCCGTCGCCGCGACCGGGGCGGCAACGCTCGGCTTCCCGGCGATCGTCAAGGCGCAAGGCCCGATCACGATGCGCTGGCAGAGCACCTGGCCCTCGAAGGACATCTTCCACGAGTACGCGCTCGACTACGCCAAGAAGGTGAACGACATGACCGGCGGCGACCTCAGGATCGAGGTACTGCCCGCGGGCGCGGTGGTGCCGGCCTTCGGCCTGCTCGACGCGGTGTCGAAAGGCACCCTCGACGGCGGGCACGGCGTGCTGGTCTACCACTACGGCAAGCAGAACGCGCTCGCGCTGTGGGGATCGAGCCCGGCCTACGGCATGGACGCCAACATGCTGCTCGCCTGGCACAAATACGGCGGCGGCAGGGAGCTGCTCAACAAGCTTTACGCCTCGAACGGCGCCAATGTCGTGTCCTTCCCGTACGGCCCGATGCCGACGCAGCCGCTCGGCTGGTTCAAGAAGCCCATCACCAAGTGGGAGGATTTCAAGGGCCTCAAGTACCGCACCGTGGGCATCTCGATCGACCTGTTCACCGGCATGGGCGCGGCGGTGAACGCGCTCCCGGGCGGCGAGATCGTCCCTGCGATCGACCGCGGCCTGCTGGATGCCGCGGAGTTCAACAACGCCACCTCCGACCGCATCCTGGGCTTCCCGGACGTGTCCAAGGTGTGCATGCTGCAGAGCTACCACCAGAACGGCGAGCAGTTCGAGATCACGTTCAACAAGACCAAATACGACGCGCTGCCGGAGAAGATGCGGGCGATCATCGCCAACGCGGTGGAGGCTGCCTCGGCCGACATGTCGTGGAAAGCGATCGACCGCTATTCGAAGGACTACATCGAGCTGCAGACCAAGGACAAGGTGAGGTTCTACAAGACGCCGGCCTCGGTGCTGCAGAAGCAGCTCGAGGTGTTCGACCAGGTCCTGGCAAAGAGGACGGCGGACAACCCGATGTTCAAGGAGATCACCGACTCGCAGCGCACATTTGCGGAGCGCGCGGTGAAGTGGGAGCAGGACACCGTCGTCGACCGGCGCATGGCCTACAACTATTATTTCGGCAAGAAGCCCGCGGCGAAGAAGGCCTGATCCCTGTCTGAGATTTTCCAGCACCCTCCGGGCATAGACCCCGGAGGGTGCTTTGTTTTATGAAAATTCAGAATTTCCTGCTCGCCGCCGACCACGTCAGCACTTGGACAGGCAAAGCCACGGCTTGGCTGATCCTTGCGCTGATGTCGGCCGTCTGCATCGAGGTGTTCAAGCGCTACCTGCTGAACGCCCCGACGGCGTGGATCTTCGACCTCGACAACATGCTCTACGGCACGCTGTTCATGATGTGCGGCGCGTACACGCTGGCGCAGGACGCCCACGTCAGGGGCGACTTCCTGTACGGCTCGTTTAAGCCGCGCACCCAGGCGACGCTGGACCTGGTTCTGTACATCCTGTTCTTCCTCCCCGGAGTGATTGCCCTGATCTATGCGGGGATCGATTACGCGGCCATCTCATGGCGCATCAATGAACACTCGAACGTGACGGCCGAGGGGCCGCCCGTTTATCCATTCAAGACCGTCATCCCGATCGCCGGGGTTCTCGTGCTGATCCAGGGACTGGCCGAGATCGTGCGCTGCATCGTGTGCCTGCGGACCGGGCAATGGCCTGATCGCCTGAAGGACGTCGAGGAGATCGACGTGGTCGAGCAGCAGCTTGCCGGCAGCACGCTGGTGGACGACGAATCGCGCAGGCGTGCGATCGAAAGCGCGCACGATATCGACGAAGCCGCGCACCAGCGCATCGGTCCGAGGGGAGCTGAACGTGAGTGACGCGGGACTCGGGCTGACCATGCTCGCGCTCATCGTGATCGTGATCATGATGGGCTTTCCGACGGCGTTCACGCTGATGGGCCTGGGCATGATGTTCGGCTACATCGCGTTCTATGACCCGGCGCATTCCTGGACGGACAACCGGGTGTTCGACCTCATGGTCGAGCGCACCTATGGAGCGATGAACAACGACGTGCTGATCTCGATCCCCTTGTTCGTGCTGATGGGCTACGTGATGGAGCGCGGCGCGCTGGTGGACAAGATGTTCTACAGCATCCAGCTCGCGTTCCGGCGGGTGCCCGCCTCGCTTGCAGTCGCGACACTGATCGTGTGCACGTTCTGGGGCATCGCCAGCGGCCTGGTCGGCGCGGTGGTGGTGCTGATGGGCGTGATCGCGTTCAGCCCGATGCTGAAGGCAGGCTACGACGTGCGCCTGGCATCGGGGGTGATCACCGCGGGGGGCACGCTCGGGATTCTCATTCCTCCGTCGGTGATGATCATCGTCTACGCCGCGGTCGCCGGGCAGTCGGTGGTGAAGCTCTACGCTTCGGCGATGTTTCCCGGTTTCTTCCTGTCGTTCCTCTACCTCGTGTATATCGTCGGCTGGGCGGTGATCGAGCCCAAGATCGCGCCGCGCTTGCCCGAGTCCGAGCAGAAGATACCGGTGTCCGACTGGGTACGAGAATTCCAGCAGGCGTATTCGTCAAACATGCTGGCCGGTTTGCTTACCGCGCTGTTTAGGCCCGCCAAGGCGCTCGCTATCCAGAACGGGAGCGGTCGTCTGACCTACGTCATGCTGTGGAGGAATTTTCTTGCGGCGCTGTTTCCGCTCATGCTCGCGGCCGTGACGGTGTGGGGCATCTGGTGGTACGTGGTGATCCATCCGCTGACCGACATCCGGCAGGAGGCAAGCGCCGCGCAGAAACAGGCCGTGCCTGCCGCTTCCGCTCCGGCGGCGCCACTGGTGAATCCGGACAAGCCACAGGAGCTGGGGCAGAGCGCGACCGAATCCGAAACGCCGGCGCAGGAACCTGAAGGCGTCGAGCAAGTAGGCACCCCGGATATGGTGACGCACGAGGCCGCGCCCGTGGAAGCAGGCCCGCCGCCCGCGTTCTATACCTGGTTCTGGATTGTCGTTGCAGCGACCGCTCTGGTGCTCGCCTGGTACTACTGGAAGCTGGAGGCGGAGGCGTTCGAGCTGCTGAAGCTGCTGATCTCGTCGGTCATGCCGCTGGGCATCCTGACCATCGTGGTGCTCGCGGTCATCCTGTTCGGCATAACCACCGCCACCGAGTCTGCCGGGATCGGCGCCGCCGGCGCATATCTGCTTGCGCTGCAGGGAGGCCAATTCAACTGGGAACGCCTCAAGCAAACAGTCTTTCTGACTGCCAAAACCACCGCGATGGTGTGCTGGCTCTTCATCGGCTCGGCGTTGTTCTCGGGGGTGTTCGCGATCCTGGGCGGTCAGCAGCTGGTCGAGACGTGGGTACTGAGCCTCAACATGACGCCAGTGCAGTTCCTGATCCTGTCGCAGGCGATCATCTTCCTCCTCGGCTGGCCGCTCGAATGGACCGAAATCATCGTCATCTTCGTGCCGATCTTCCTGCCGCTGCTCAAGCACTTCGACATCGATCCGATCCTGTGGGGCACGCTGGTGTTCGTCAACCTGCAGGCGGCTTTCCTCTCGCCGCCGGTGGCGATGTCGGCGTTCTACCTGAAGGGCGTATCGCCCAAGCACGTGACGCTCAACCAGATCTTCGCCGGCATGATGCCTTACATGCTGATCGTGATTCTGTGCATGGTGATCATGTACCTGTGGCCGGGCATGACCCTGTGGCTGCCGAATTACTTGTACGGGGGAGGATAGACCAGCCTTGTCTCCGGCATGAGTCTATTTCTTGCAAATCTCTGCCAGCTGACCAAGCCACTTGTCGCGTTTCGCGCGACGAAATTGGAACCAGATTCTGTAGCGGGGAAAATCCGGATCCGGCACGTCTACGGCGACCCAGTGGTGTGTGATGCCGAGCAGCGATTCGTGAACGGGCTCCAGCGACAGGACTTGCTTGGGGGAGAGTACCTTCGCATGAGGCCAATCAACCAGCACGAGCCGATTCTTCTGTTTTTCATAACCCACGTAGGTGTCGCCCTTCCGATGCCAAAGGTCGGCCTTGAAGTCTGACGGCAATAGCGCGGCCACCTTTTCCCGGGCCGTATCGCCCCTCATGAACAGCCGATACGAGAACAATATGCCGATAGCGAATCCCGCAAAAATGAGGATGCCGATGATCGTGCCCACTGCGAGTGCCTCCTTCCCTGTCTATGGTAACAGGGCATGAGCGACAGGCGGCGGAGCTGTCCGCCGCCGATGCCGCGCGAAACATCAGGGATGGGCTGCTCACGTCGGAGGAGCTGGTCCAATCCTGCCTCGAGCGCATAGGCACACTCGAACCGTCGGTGCAGGCATGGACCTTTCTGGACGGGGAGCATGCGCTTGCGCAAGCTCGCGCCGCCGACGAGCGCAAGCGCAGCGGCGAGCCGATCGGCGCGCTGCACGGCGTTCCCGTCGGCCTCAAGGACATTATCGACACGGCCGACATGCCGACCGAGAACGGCACGGTCCTGCATCGCGGTCGCACACCGTCGAACGATGCGGCGGTCGTCAAGATGCTGCGAGCTGCGGGCGCCGTGATTCTAGGCAAAACGGTGACCACGGAATGCGCTTACTTCGCGCCCGGCAAGACGCGCAACCCGCACAACCCCGAGCACACGCCGGGCGGCTCATCGAGCGGCTCGGCGGCGGCGGTCGCAGCGGCCATGGTGCCGCTCGCGCTCGGCAGCCAGACCAACGGCTCGACCATCCGGCCCGCAGCGTTCTGTGGCGTGTACGGCTTTAAGCCCACGCACGGCCTGATTCCGCGCTCGGGCATCCTGGAGCTGTCGCGCACGCTCGACCACGTCGGGCTGTTCGCGCGCACGCTCGACGACCTCGCGCTGCTTGCCGAGGAGCTCGCCGGCTACGACGAGGGCGACCCGGATACGCGGCCGCGTGCCCGTATTCCTTTTCAAATGATGTCTGCGGAGCAACCGCCCATCGAGCCCATGCTGGCGTTCGTGAAGACGCCGCACTGGGAGAAGGTCTCCGCCGAGACGCGCGAGGCGTTCGCGGAGCTGACCGGCGCGCTGGGCGAGCGGGTGGAAGAAGTCGAGCTGTTCCCCTCGACGACCGAGGCATGGAACTGGCACAAGATCATCATGGAAGCCGAGATGGCGGCGAATTTCGAGCGCGAGTGGCAGCAAGGCCGCGACCGGCTGTCCGACCAGCTGCGCTCCCTGCTCGAGCGCGGGCGCGAAACGCGCGCCGTCGATTACCAGCGCGCGCTGCGTGGGATCCGGCCGATGGTGGAGAGCTTCGACGAGCTCTTCATGGAGCGCTACGACGCGATTGTCACGCCGGCTGCGCCGGGCACCGCGCCCAAGGGCCTGTCTGCCACGGGCGACCCGTCTTTCTGCACGCTGTGGACGCTGTGCGGAATGCCGGCGCTATCGCTGCCGCTGCTGCAGGGCGCCGATGGGCTGCCGCTCGGCGTGCAGCTCGTGGGACGGCGCGGTTTCGATGCGCGGCTGCTGCGCACCGCGCGCTGGCTGGTCGAAGCGACGCGCTAGACCGGGGCGGCCTGCGCCCTCAGCGTTTCGATCTCGGTGCGCAGCCGCTCGAGCTCGCTGCGATCGGAAAAGGAAACCGCCCAGTGGGTGAGGCGCCCGTCGGCGCAACGGATCGCGCCCAGCGCGATCTCGATGTGGCGGGCGGCGCCGTCCTTCCCCCAGGCTTTCAGCTGGCAGCCGGAAGGCGCCTCGGAGAGAACACGCTGCAGCAGCGCCTCGTCGCCGCGGAACAGCAGGGCGGCGAGCGAGCGGCCGATGGCCTCGCGCTCGTCAAAGCCGAAGAACTTCTCGAAGGCCGGATTCACGTAGGTCACGATGCGCGCGGACGGCGCTGCATCGAGCAAGGCGAGCGGGAAGCCGCACGCGCCGAGCGCCGCCCGCGACAGCGCACTGTCGGAGAGCAGGCGGAAAAGCGCGGGAGCCGCCTCCGGCCTGGCGATCCTGTTAGGCAGCGTCATGCCGCGCTTTTGCCATGAATCAGGCCGCAGGACAAGCACAGAAGCGTGCCCGATGTGACGGACGCCACATCACGCCGCGTGGCGCACGGGCTCGGACAGGGAATAGCAGTAGCGCCGCAGCCGGCTGAGGTCCGCAGTAGAGATGGCCCGCCGCAGGAATTCCATGTTGCGGTCGATCTCGGACTGGTACAGGTTGGGGCCGTCGAAGTGCGCCTCGGCATACCGGATCACGGCGCCCAGCTTCCGGTCGATGCGGTCGCGCGCGACGTACTCGTAGAACCCCGGCGTCTTGATGATCAGGTCGTCGCCGGAAGCGTAGCGCACCACTTCGCGCCCGTCGGGCAGGCGCTCGCGCGCGATGTTGCCCAGGACGAATTCCCGGTACAGGAACTGACGGCATTTCTCCAGGTACATGCGATCGGACATCTGCCCGATCAGGTCGGCGGTGCCGACCAGGTAGCCGACCAGGCGGTCCTTGGGGTCGGCGACATGGATGTCCTCGATTTCCATCTCGTAGCCGGTGAAGTGCACCAGCTGCGCCGCGACCGCGACCTCGGCCGAGAACCCCAGTCGGGGCAGGTAGGCGGTCATGAAGTCGGCGCTGCGGCTGACATGGATCTTGGTGAACACGGCGCCGTTCTCGACTTCGGCCTCCGACCGCCGCTTCATGTACCCCGCGTCGTGGAGCAGCGCCACCAGCACGCCGAGCATGGCGCGCCGTGCGCCGAGCTGGTCAGGCGCCGCGCAGCTGCGCTCGTGGCCGTCGATCAGGCGCGCCATGGCGAGCGTGACGTCGAGCGAATGCCGGATGTCGTGATATAGCGTGTCGCAGGCGAAATAGCCCGGAAAGCCGCCTTCGAACAGCGCGCGGAAGTCGTCGAAAGCGCGCGCCAGCCGATTGAGGTTCTCTCCAGGGTAGCGGACGGCGAAAAGGGCGAGGACCGCGTCGCGGACCCGCTGCGGATCCTCGACATTTACGCGGTTCGTGACGTCGTTCTGGTTTAGTCGGTCTTGCATGGGGCGCCCGTGGCGTTCCCCCTCCCGCGCAGGCACACAACCCGACTGCGATTATTCTCCCGCGTCGTGCCGGAGGCAAGGAAAGCGCGCAATTGACGCGCCGAAGAGATAAAAGGGGAGACGGCCGTTAAGCCGGGTTCTGTGGTCACCGGCCGGGCGCACCCGGCCGGGCCGGCAGCCATTCCTCTGGGCCCCGGGTTGCCCCGGGGCTCTAGCCACCTACCCGCAAGCTTCGGCCGAGCCGGCCTCGATCGCCTGCCTATTTGGTGTTGCTCCGGATGGAGGTTGCCGCGTTTCACCCCTCGGCTTTTGGGCCGAGGACTCGTCTCTGTGGCCCTGTTCGTCACGTCGCCGTGCCAGGGGGTTACCCTGCATCCCGCTCTGCGGAGCCCGGACTTTCCTCTATGCCGCCGCAAAAAGACCGGCGGACAGCGGCTGCCTGGCCGACTCCCGGATGCGATTTTACCCTGTGAGGGCGCAGGAGTATGCTTCGTCGATGCGAAGAAGACTGTATTTTCTGCTGCCTGATGTCGAAAGCGCACGGCACACCGCGGACGACCTGCTCCTCGCGCGCCTCGAGGACCGCCACATGCACTTTCTCGCCAGGCGCGGCACCGACCTCGGCGAGCTGCACGAGGCGAGCTACCTGTTCAAGACCGACCTGCTGCATGGCGCCGGCGTCGGCCTCGTGCTCGGCGGCATCGGCGGCCTGATTCTCGGTGTGATCATCGTCGCCTACCCGCCGGAAGGCACGCAGCCGCAGCTGGTCGTGGTGCTGATCGCTGCCATCGTCGGCGGCATTCTGGGGGCGTGGATGGCAAGCATGGCCGCCGCCGCCGTTCCCAATTCGCGGCTCAAGGCCTTCCACGAGGACATCGCGCGCGGCAAGGTCCTGCTCATGATCGACGTGCCCTATGGCCAGGTCGAGCAGATCCGCGAGGTGGTCCTTTCGCGCCACCCCGAGGCGGTGGCCGGCGGACAGGCGTCGCGCTATCCGGCGTTTCCGTAGCCACGCGGAGAATCGCGCCGGGCGCGCGGAGAATCGCGCCGGAACGGCCGGAAATAGCGCGTGTCGTCGTAGAACTCCGGCCGCTCGCTTCCAGCGAGCCATCCCGGGTAACCGAAGATGGGGACCGGCGCCAGCTCGCGCGGCGTAGCCTGCGTCGAGCGCTGCGCAAGCCATGCAGCCGCCTGCGCGTCCGCGTCCGCGCCCGGCGCAACGAAAATGGCCTTGCAGGTGATGCCGGGCCACGGCTCGAGCGCCTTCTCGAGGACCGCGTGGCCAAGCACCGAGATGCGCATGGAGCGCAGAACGCGCCGGCGATGCTCCCAGAACAGCTCCTTCCAGCGAAAGCCGCGCAGCATGGCGAGCAGCTCGGCGTCGGCGCAGGCGACGATGGCTCCGCCCTCGTCGAACAGCGTCAGCAGGTCGCGCAGGCGGCCGCGACGGCCGTGCTCGAGCGCGATGCGCTCGGCGTGCATGGCGTTGATGCGTGCCTTGCTGCGGGGGAACGCCAGCCAGGCAAGCGCGTTGAACAGGTCGTGCAGGCTTTCCGGCCGCGTTTCCACGCAACCCGACTCGAACACGCGCACTTCATAGTAGGCGTCGGCGCCACCGGGCGGCACGAAGCGCACCGGCCGGCCGCTTTCGGTGCGCAGCCCGGCGGCGTCGGCAAGCGCGTTCAGATGGCCGAGCGTCGCGCCGCCCGCGGCTTGCAAGCGCTCGTGCCACGGCCTGAGCGGGTCGAAGACCGGCTGTCTTAGAGAAGCTTCCACGCGATCGTTTCCCCGGCGCGAAGCGGCACCAGCTCCTCGCCGCCGAACTTGAGCTGCGCGGGCGCCTTCCATTCTTCGCGCACCAGGGTGATGCTTTCCCGGTTGAGGGGAAGCCCGTAGAACTGGGGCCCGAACACGGAGGCGAAGCCCTCGAGCTTGTCGAGCGCGCCGGCCTCCTCGAAGGCGATGGCGTAAAACTCGATGGCCGCGTGCGCGGTGTAAATGCCGGCGCAGCCGCAGGCGGTCTCCTTGGCGTGCCGCGCGTGCGGCGCGCTGTCGGTGCCGAGGAAAAACTTCGGGCTGCCCGACGCCGCGGCCTCGACCAACGCCTCGCGGTGGTCCTCGCGTTTCAACACCGGCAGGCAGTAGTGATGCGGGCGGATGCCGCCCATGAAGAGCGCGTTGCGGTTCATGAGCAGGTGGTGTGCGGTGATCGTCGCCGCGATGTTCGGACCGGTGACCTCGATGTATTGCACCGCGTCCCGGGTGCTGATGTGCTCGAGCACCACCTTGAGCTGGGGAAAGCGCGCCACCAATGGTCCGAGGACTTCCTCGATGAAAGCCTTCTCGCGGTCGAAAACGTCGACCGCGGGGTCGGTCGATTCGCCATGGATCAATAGCGGCATGCCGACTTCGGTCATTTTTTCGAGGGCCTGGAAGCAGCGTGACAGGCGCGTGACGCCCTCGTCCGAATGAGTGGTTGCGCCGGCCGGATAGAGCTTCACGCCGAATACGTGCCCCGAGCGCTTGGCGAGCGCGATTTCCTCGGGCGGCGTGTCGTCGGTAAGGTACAGGGTCATCAACGGCTCGAAGGCCGCGCGCGGCGGCAGCGCGCGCAGGATGCGTTCGCGGTACTCGAGCGCCTGCTGCGTGGTGCGAACGGGGGGCTCGAGGTTGGGCATCACGATCGCACGCGCGAAACGCCGGGCGCTGTCGGCGAGCACCGAGGCCATGGCGGGCCCGTCGCGCAGGTGCAGATGCCAGTCGTCGGGGCGCTTCAGCGTGAGCCGGTCCATCAGCCGAATTCTACTTGGCGCGCTCGAGCGCCCTGCGGTACAGAACGCTCCTTGGAATCCCGGTAATGCGCGCAGCGAGCCGCGCCGCCTCGCTCGGCGCCAAAGCCCCCAGCAGCTCTCCGAGCACCCGTTCGGCCTCCAGGATCTGTGCGGGCCTGGGCTCGCCCGGGGCTAGCACCAGCACGAACTCGCCCTGTTGGCGATGGGCATCGGCGAGCAGCCAGTCCCGCGCATCGCCGAGCGACAGTCGCGCCACGTCCTCGAATTTCTTCGTCAGCTCGCGGGCGATCACCACTTCCCGCGCCACGCCGAAGCGCTCCGCCAGGTCCGCCAGCGTTTCGAGCACGCGGTGCGGCGCTTCATACAGGATCACCGGCCAGGGCAGGTCGAGGCCGTCCAGCGCCTTGCGGCGCGCTGAACGGCCGGCCGGAAGAAAGCCCGCAAAGAAAAAGCGCCCTGCCGCGAACCCCGACGCCGAGAAAGCCGCCACCGCCGCGCTCGGCCCGGGAATGGGAATAACGCGGATGCCTGCGCGATGCGCCTGCTCGACGAGCAGCGCGCCGGGATCGGATAGCGCGGGCGTGCCGGCATCGCTGATCAACGCCACATTCTTGCCGGCGCGCATCGCCTGCAGAAGCTTGGCGGCGGCGGCGCGCTCATTGTGCTCGTGCAGCGCGACCGTGCGCGCCGAGATGGCGTGCCGCGCGAGCAGCGTGCGGCTGGTTCGCGTGTCCTCGCAGGCGATCAGATCGGCCGCGCGCAGCGCTTCGATCGCGCGCGGGCTGGCGTCGCCCAGGTTGCCGATCGGCGTGGCGACGACATAGAGGCTGCCTGGGATCATCCGGTCAACGGGGCTCGCGCAGTTTCGTTAAGCCTGCCATGAACTGGGCCGGGGCGCGAGCCGAAGACCTCTGTGCAGGCCTGCTGAGGGCAGCAGGCCTGCGGCTGATCGAGCGAAACTGGCGCTGCCGGCTGGGAGAGATCGATCTCATCGCCGAGGAGAGCGGCACGCTGGTATTTGCCGAAGTCCGCATGCGCCAGAGCGGCAGCTACGGCGGCGCCGCCGAAAGCGTGACGGCGGCGAAGCGCGCCCGCCTGCTTGCCGCGGCGCGCCTCTACCTGGCCGGGCGGCGGGACGCGCACTGCCGCTTCGACGTGTTCCTCATCGACGGCGTCGCAGGGCATGTGCAGTGGATCCGGAACGCATTTGGCGAGTAGCGCTGCTCGCGGCATTGCTCGCCGCAGGCCCGGGGCGCGGCGACGAGCGCGTGCCGAGCGTGCGCTTGCTGGTGCAGAGCTCTCCGCTGGCGGGCTTCCGGTATCACGCCGCCGCGGAAGTATGGGATCAACTGCGGGTGGGCGACGCCCTCGAGCTGCGTCGCGAGCCCGACAATCCTCATGACCCCAGCGCCGTGAGCATCGCGTGGCGCGGCCGCAAGCTTGGCTATGTGCCGCGGCGCGAAAATACGGCGCTCGCATGGGGCCTGGACCGCGGCGAGCCGCTGCGCGCGCGCATCAGCCGCCTCGCGCCGCATCCCAATCCGGCGCGTCGCGTCGAGTTCGAGGTTTACTTCGAGTAGAATCGAAGACATGGGACACGCGGAGCACAACGCAGCCCTCTCGGCGCGAGTGGCCGCGCACTTTGCCGAGAGCGCGAATCTCAAATTGGCCGCAGCGCAGTCGTTGGCAGGTCCAGTGGCGCGCGCCGGCGTGCTGCTCGCCGATTGCCTGCGCAGCGGCGGCAAAGCGCTCGCCTGCGGCAACGGCGGCTCGGCGGCCGATGCGCAGCACTTCGCAGCCGAGCTCATCAATCGATTCGAGACCGAGCGCCCGCCGCTCGCGGCGGTGGCTTTGACGACGGACAGCTCGACCCTTACGTCGATCGCGAACGACTATGCCTACCAGCAGGTCTTCTCCAAGCAGCTGCGGGCGCTCGGCCGACGCGGGGACGTGCTGCTCGCCATCTCGACCAGCGGCAACTCCGGCAACGTGCTGGAGGCGATCGGAGCGGCGCGCGAGCTGGGGGTACGCGTGATTGCGTTGACCGGGAACGGCGGCGGCAAGCTGGCGTCCCTGATCCAGGCTGACGACGTGCACATCTGTGTGCCGCATCGGAACACCGCCCGGATCCAGGAAGTCCATCTGCTGGTGCTGCACTGCCTGTGCGACGGCATCGATTTCCAGCTGTTCGGCGCAAAAGGATGAAGGCCCGGACGCGGCTGGCGCTTGCCGTCGTGGCGAGCGCGGCGCTGCTGCAGGGCTGTGAGCTGGCATTGATCGGCGCCAGCGCCGGCGCCGCCTACTCGACGCTCGAGGACCGCCGCTCCTCGGGCACCCAGCTGGATGACGACACGATCGAGCTGCGCGCCGGCAGCCGCGTCGCCGATCGCTTCGCCGACAAGGTCCATGTCAACGTTGCCGCGTTCAACCGCGCCGCGCTGATCACCGGCGAGGTTCCGGATGAGGCGGTGCGCGCCGAAGTGGAAAAGATCGTGCAGGGGGTGCCAAACGTCCGCGGCGTGACCAACGAGGTGCAGCTGGCGCCGATCACCTCGCTTGGCGATCGCACCAACGACTCGCTCATCACCGCCCAGGTCAAGACGCGCTACCTCAGGGCGAAGGCATTCAACCCCGTGCACGTCAAGGTGGTGACTGAAGCGGGCGTGGTGTATCTGATGGGCGTGGTGAGCGAGCGCGAGGCCGACGACGCGGTCGACATCGCGCGCACCACCAGCGGCGTGCGCAAGGTGGTGAAGATCTTCGAATACTGCAAGGCGGCCGACCAGGTCTGCCGGCCCCGTCCTCCCAGCCCCCCGGACGAGAAGCCGAAACCCGCGGCCTGATCGCGTGCAGGCTTCGCCGCCGGCCTACGAATCCAAGATCCGCGCGCCGCGCGAACTCGAGCGCTGGAGCGCGCAGCTGCCGCGGCCGCTGGTGTTCACGAACGGCGTGTTCGACATCCTGCATCGCGGCCATGTCGCCTATCTCGCGCGCGCCCGCGCGCTGGGCGCGGCGTTGCTCGTCGCGCTGAACAGCGATGCCTCCGCCAGGCGCCTGGGCAAGCCGGCAGAGCGGCCGATCAATGCGCTGGAAGATCGGCTTGCGCTCATCGCCGCATTATCGATGGTCGACGCGGTAACGTGGTTCGAGGACGACACGCCCGCGCAGCTGATCGCCGCGTGCCGGCCGGAGGTCCTGGCAAAGGGCGGCGATTGGCCGGCCGAGCGCATCGTCGGGGCGAAGGACGTTCTTGCGCGCGGCGGGCGCGTAGTGTCGATCCCGTTCGAGCACGAGCGCTCGACGACGGCGCTCCTGCAGCGCATCCGCGGCGCTAAAGCCTGAGCTGATAGCACACCGCGCCTGGCGTCGGCGCGGCGAGATACGGCGCAACTTCCTTGAAATCGAGCGAGCGGTACAGGGCGATCGCCGCGTCCATGCTGGGCAAGGTGTCGAGCACCACCCGGCTGCGGCCGGCCTGGCGCGCCGCGGCGATCGCTGCTGCGGCGAGCGCGCGGCCCAGACCTAGTCCGCGGTAAGCCGGGCGAACGTAGAGGCGCTTCATCTCGGCCGTGCCGGCATCGAGCGGCCGCAGAGCCACGCAGCCCGCACTGCCCGACGCGTCGAGCGCGAGGAACAAGCGCCCCGCCGGTGGCGCGTACTCTCCGGGCAGCGTCGCCAGCTCGCGCTCGAGCCCGACGAAGCAGCACGGCGCGGCCACGGCGCGCGCATATTCGGCGAACAGCGCGCGCACGGCGGCGACTTGCGTTGCTTGCGTCGCGTGGACGATATTGGCCATATACTATTCTTTCATGCGCCTGCACCAGCTGAAAGTCGACTACGACGCCGAGCAGGACCGCCTGCTGATGCTGGTGGCGACCAGCGAGGGCGTGGAGTTGCGGCTCGCGCTGACGCGCCGGTTTGTCAAGCTCTTGTGGCCCCTGCTGGTCAAGCTGGCGGAGGAAGCGAGCCCCCGCATCCGCACGCAGGCCAATCCGGAAGCGCGCAAGGCGCTGCTCGGATTGGAGCACGAGCACGCGGTGTCGAAGGCGGACTTTTCGAAGCCTTACGACGCGGTGCCGAGCGCGACCCCGCTCGGCGAAGCGCCGCTGCTGCTCGCGCGCATTCAAACCGGCCACGACCGCAACGGACAGCCGGTCGTCGCCCTGCATCCCTCGGAGGGGCAGGGCGTGACGCTGACCTTCGATTCAGTGCTGCTGCACTCGGTATGCCGCCTGCTCCAGGCCGCGGTACGCAAAAGCGATTGGGACATGGAGCTGAAGCTTCCGGGCGCCGAGCCTCAGGATAGCGCCGAGCGCCCGGCGCGCACCCTCAATTAGTTCGGCCTTCGACCAGCTCGGCCTGATCGCGCCGCTCACTGCGGCGGTCCGCGAGCTCGGCTATGAAAAGCCGACGCCGGTGCAGGAGCAGGCCATCCCCCTGGTGCTTGCCGGGCGCGATCTCATGGCCGGCGCGCAGACCGGCACCGGCAAGACCGCGGCATTCGCGCTGCCGATCCTGCAGCGCCTTGCGCCTCAGGCCAGCGGCTCGGCATCGCCGGCGCGCCACCCGGTGCGCGCGCTGGTTCTCACGCCGACGCGCGAGCTTGCCATCCAGGTCGCCGAGAGCTTCGCCGATTATGGCAAGAACCTCCCGCTGCGCAGCACGGTCGTCTACGGGGGCGTCGACATGAACGCGCAGATCGCGCAGCTGCGCAGAGGGGTCGAGGTGCTGGTGGCAACGCCGGGACGGCTTCTCGATCACGTGCAGAACAAGACGGTCATGCTGAACCAGGTATCGGTCCTGGTGCTGGACGAGGGCGATCGCATGCTGGACATGGGATTCCTGCCCGACATCAAGCGCATCATCGCCCTGCTGCCCGCGCAGCGGCAGAACCTGCTTTTCTCGGCCACCTTTCCCGACGAGATCCGCACCCTGGCGAAGACTCTGTTGCGCAATCCGGCCGAGCTTCAGATCGCGGCCCGCAATGCGGCGGCCGAGCTCGTCACTCACGTGCTGCATCCCGTGGCGCGGGAGAAAAAACGCGAGTTGCTCGCCTACCTCATCCAGACACGCGAGCTGCGCCAGGTCCTGGTGTTCACGGCGACCCGCATCGGCGCGAATCGCCTGGCCCACCAGTTGCGGCGCGACCATATCCATTGCGATGCCATCCATGGCGACAAATCGCAGGCCGAGAGGCTCGTCGCGCTCGAGGACTTCAAGGCCGGCAAGACCAATGTGCTGGTCGCGACCGACGTTGCATCGCGGGGACTGGACATCGAAGGCCTGCCGCAGGTCATCAACTTCGACGTACCGCACTATCCCGAGGACTACATACACCGCATCGGCCGGACCGGCCGCGCCGGGCTGACCGGCGAGGCGATCTCGCTGGTCGCGCCCGAGGATCTCGAGTCGCTCGCCGCCATCGAGAAGCTGATCAAGAAGCGGATCGAACGGGTGCTGATTCCAGGATTCCAGCCGAATGCCGGCACGGTGGCTGCACTGATGGGCGGAGAATCGTCGCGGCCGCCGCGGCGCGACGCGAACCAACGCGCGGTCGACCCGATTTTCTCCAAGCCCTACGAGCCAGGCTCATCGCCACCGTCGGCGGCGCCGGCGCAGAAGCCCGAGCCGACGCATGGCAAACGCAGGCAGCCCCAGGTCGCGGCGCTTCTGGGCGGACTCAAGCGCGCCTGAGCCCTATACGCAGCGGGCGCCGTCGACCTCGATGCAAACGCCGCTCACAAAAGCGGCATCGTCGGACGCCAGGTAAAGGCAGGCATTGGCTACGTCCAGCGGCGTAGCGAAGCGCCCGAGCGGAATGCTCGACAGGAAGCGCTTCTTCGCTTCCTCCGTGAGCGCGCCGCCCGCGAACTCGGCCGAGAGCGCGGTGTGCGGGCTGAACACCGGATTGACGCAATTCACGCGGATGCGATCCGGGCCGAACTCGGCAGCCATCGATTTCGACATCAGGATCACCGCTCCCTTCGAGCTGTTGTAGACCGTCAGTCCGGGCCGTGGACGAATGCCCGCCGTCGAGGCGATGTTCACGAAGCCGCCGCCGCCGCGCCTGCGAAACACCGGCACCGCGTGCAGCGCCGACAGGTACACGCTTTTCACGTTCACCGCGTAGACCTTGTCGAACTCGCCTTCCGTGACCTCCAGGTAAGGCTTGTTGCGGTGCGTCCAGCCGGCGTTGTTGATCACGATCTCGAGGCTCGGACCGGCCGCCTGAACGAGCTTCGCCCAGTCGGCGCTTTTCGTGACGTCCGCGGCGACGAACTGCGCTCCGATCTCCCTGGCCACGCGCGCGCCCGCCTGCGCATCGATGTCGGCGATCAGCAGCTTCGCCCCTTCCAGCGCAAAGCGCGTGGCGATTCCCTCGCCGAAGCCGGAGCCGCCGCCGGTGACGATGGCCACCTTGTCCTTGAGCCGCATCTATCCTCCGGGCAGGTCCTTGAACGGGCTATGGTCGCATAGCTCGTCCACATAGCGCGTGACCCCCGCAGCTTCGCGCTCGAGGAAGCCCTCCACGGCGCGCGCGAATTTGGGATGCGCCAGCCAGTGCGCCGAAAACGCCTCGACCGGGAGCAGACCTCGGAACAGCTTGTGCTCGCCCTGCGCGCCGCCCTCGAATACCTGCAGGCCGCGCGCGATCGCGTACTCGATCGCCTGGTAATAGCAGCATTCGAAATGCAGCAGCGGCAGGTGCTCCGTCGCGCCCCAGTACCTGCCGTAAAGAGTCGTGCGGTCGGCGAGAAACAGCGCCGAGGCGATCGCCCGTCCGGCCCGCTCGGCGATCAGCATCGCCGCGTGCGGCGCGAGCGTCGCGCCCAGCCGCAGGAAAAACTCCAGGTTCAGATACGGCGTGGAGCGGTGCGCCGCATAGGTGTCGCGGTAGCAGCGGTTGAAGAATTCCCAGTGGCGCCGCTCGATCGCGCGCCCTTCGAGCCAGCGGCAGCTCACGCCGGCTGCGCGCAGCTTGCGCCGCTCCTGGCGGATGTTCTTGCGCCGGGCGTGCGACAAGCGCGCGAGAAAACCGTCGAAATCCGCGTAAGCGTCGTTGCGCCAGTGGAACTGCACCGTGCGACGCAGCAGCATGCCGTGCTGCTCGAGCAGGCGGGCCTCTTCGTCGCGAG
>DATILQ010000256.1:0-4984 GCA_035476235.1 Burkholderiales bacterium | reverse complement strand
CTCGCCGGAGGATTTGCCGAACACCACCAGGTCGAGCAGCGAATTGGTCCCTAGGCGGTTGGCGCCGTGGACCGATACGCAGGCGCACTCGCCCGCCGCGTACAGCCCGGGCACGATCGATTCCTTGCTGGCGCCCTCCGGGACCACTACCTGCCCCATGTAGTTCGTCGGAATCCCGCCCATCATGTAATGCGCGGTCGGAACCACGGGAATCGGCTCCCGGATCGGGTCGGCGTTGGCGAACTTGATCGCGATCTCGCGGATGCCCGGCAGCCGGTGCTGGATCAGTTCCGGACCGAGGTGATCGAGCTTCAGCAGCAGGTAGTCGCCCTCGGGACCGCAGCCGCGGCCCTCCTTGATCTCGGTGATCATCGCGCGCGACACGACGTCGCGGCTCGCCAGGTCCTTGGCGTTCGGCGCATAGCGCTCCATGAAGCGCTCGCCGTTCTTGTTGACCAGATAGCCGCCCTCGCCGCGCACGCCCTCGGTGATGAGCACCCCGGCGCCCGCCACGCCGCTGGGGTGGAATTGCCAGAACTCCATGTCCTGCAGCGGCAGCCCGGCGCGGGCCGTCATTCCCAGGCCGTCGCCGGTGTTGATAAAAGCGTTGGTCGTGAACAGGTAGATGCGGCCGGCGCCGCCGGTCGCCAGCAGCACCGCTTTCGCCTGCAGCAGATAGAGCTCGCCGCTCTCCATCTCGAGGGCCGTGACGCCGATGACGGCGCCGTCCTGCGGGTCGCGCACCAGGTCGAGCGCCATCCATTCGACGAAGAACTGCGTGTTGGCCCGCACGTTCTGCTGGTACAGCGTGTGCAGCATCGCGTGCCCGGTGCGGTCGGCCGCCGCGCAGGCGCGCATCGCCATCTTCGAACTGCCGTAGTTCTGCGTATGGCCGCCGAAGGGGCGCTGGTAGATCTTGCCGTTCTCGAGGCGGTCGAAGGGCATGCCCATGTGCTCGAGCTCGACCACCACCTCGATGGCGCGGCGGCACATGTATTCGATCGCGTCCTGGTCGCCGAGGTAGTCGGAGCCCTTGACGGTGTCGTACATGTGCCAGTGCCAGTGGTCCTCGGTCGAATTGGCGAGCGGCGCGGCGATTCCGCCCTGCGCCGCCACGGTGTGCGAGCGCGTCGGGAAGACCTTGGAAAGCACCGCGACCTTGAGCTCCTGGCGCGCGAGCTCCAGCGCGGCGCGCATGCCCGAGCCTCCCGCCCCGACCACGATCGCGTCGAATTTGCGGACCGGGATCATCGCCAGAGAACCTGCACGGCCCAGCCGAGGTAGCCGGCGAGCAGGAGCACGGTCAGCACCTGCAAGGCGAGGCGCAGAGCGTCCGGCTTGACGTAATCCATCCAGATGTCGCGCATGCCGACCCAGGCGTGCCAGGCGAGGCTGGCGGCGAAGAGCAGCGTCGCGACGCGCATCCAGCCGCCCGCGAACAGCTCCTGCCATTCGGCGTAATCGAACGGCCCCTCTTCGATCAGCACGAAGCCGAGGACCAGGGTGTAGACCGCCATGATCACGGCGGTGACTCGCTGCGCGAGCCAGCTGCCCATGCCGTAGTGCGCGCCGACGATGACGCGGTTCACCATAGGCGGTATCCGAAGTACGCCGTGAGCGCGAGGCTCACCACGAGCACCAGCGCGGCGCTCGCGCGCGCCGCCTGCAGCTCGATGCCCTGGTTGATATCGAGGAGAAGAAAGCGAATGCCGGCGCAGAAGTGATGGCAATACGCCCAGATGAACACCAGCAGGCCCGCCTTCGCCAGAGGCGATTGCAGATAGTGGTCCCTGATGTGGTTGAAGCCTTCCTCGGAGACGAGGCTCTGGTCGAGGAGATAGAGCAGCCATGCCGCCAGCGGAAAGACGAGCAGCGCGCCGGAGATGCGGTGGAGGATCGAGACCTTGCCCGGCAGGGGCAGGCGGATCTGGAACAGAAGCGCGGCAAGACTGAGGTACTTCGGACGTCGTCTCTTCAGCGCCGCATTCGCCATTGGAGTCTTGTAATTATAACGCTGCAGTGCAATAACTCAGCCCAGCTGCGGTACCATCGCTCCGCGCCCTCATCCCGGAGCATACATGCCCAAAGCCCCCGTACGCGTCGCCGTGACCGGCGCCGCCGGCCAGATCGGCTACTCGCTGCTGTTTCGCATAGCCGCGGGCGAGATGCTGGGGAGGGACCAGCCGCTGATCCTGCAGATGCTCGAGATCCCGGACGAGAAGGCGCAGAAGGCCCTGAAGGGCGTGATGATGGAACTCGAGGACTGCGCCTTTCCCCTGCTGCAGGGCATGGTCGCCGCCGCCGAGCCCGAGGTCGCGTTTCGCGACGTCGACATCGCGCTGCTGGTCGGCGCGCGCCCGCGCGGGCCCGGCATGGAACGCAAGGACCTGCTCGAGGCGAACGGCAAGATTTTCGCGCCGCAGGGCCGCGCGCTCGACAAGGTGGCGAAGCGGGACGTGAAAGTGCTCGTGGTCGGCAACCCGGCGAACACCAATTGCCTGATCGCGATGAAGAATGCGCCGGGGCTGAAGCCGGCGCAGTTCACCGGCATGATGCGCCTCGACCATAACCGGGCCGTTTCGCAAATAGCGCACAAAGTGGCGCAACCGGTCAGCTCGATTCGAAAAGTCACCGTCTGGGGAAACCACTCGGCTACGCAGTATCCGGACCTCTTCCAGGCCGAAGCCGACGGCAGGAAGGTCTGGCCGATGATCAACGACCAGACCTGGCTCGAGCAGACCTTCATTCCCGCCATCCAGAAGCGCGGCGCCGCGATCATCGACGCGCGCGGGCTGTCTTCGGCGGCGAGCGCGGCCAACGCGGCGATCGACCACGTGCGCGACTGGATCGGCGGCACGCGCGAGGGCGACTGGGTGACGATGGGCATCGCCGCCGACGGCAGCTACGGCATCCCGCAAGGCGTGATCTACGGCTACCCGGTGACCACCAAAGACGGCAGGTGCTCGATCGTTAAGGGCATCGAGATTTCGCAGTTCAGCCGCAAAAGAATGGACGCGACTCTGCAGGAGCTCCACGAAGAGCGCGAAAGCGTCAAGCATCTGCTATGAGCGCCGGAGCGAAGTTCAGGCAGGCGCTGAGCGAGGAAAAACCCCTGCAGGTGATCGGCACCGTCTGCGCCTACCACGCCGTGATGGCGAAGAGCGCCGGCTACCGCGCGATCTATCTTTCCGGCGCCGGCGTCGCCGCCAGCTCGCTCGGCATGCCCGACCTCGGCATCTCCAATCTCGACGACGTGCTCACCGACATCCGGCGCATCACCGACGTGTGCGACCTGCCGCTGCTGGTCGACGTCGACACCGGGTTCGGCGTCAGCGCGTTCAACGTGGCGCGCACCACGCGCTCGCTCATCAAGGCCGGCGCCGCGGCGATGCATATCGAGGATCAGGTCGGCGCCAAGCGCTGCGGCCACCGTCCGGGCAAGGAGCTCGTCAGCGGCGAGGAAATGGCCGACCGCATCAAGGCGGCGGTCGATGCGCGGACCGATCCTGCCTTCGTCATCATGGCGCGCACCGATGCTCTCGCGAACGAGGGCCTGGATGCCGCGATTTCCCGCGCGATGAAGTACGTGGCGGCGGGCGCCGACATGATCTTTCCGGAGGCGATCAGCGAGCTCGCGATGTACCGCAAGTTCGCCGCCGCGCTGAAGGTGCCGATCCTCGCCAACATCACCGAGTTCGGACTCACGCCGCTGTTCAGCGTGGCGGAGCTGCGCTCGGCGGAGGTGGCCATCGCGCTCTATCCGTTGACCGCGTTCCGCGCCATGAACAAGGCGGCGCTGAGGGTATTTGAAACCGTGCGGCGCGACGGGTCGCAAAAAGCGTTGCTGGCGGACATGCAGACCCGGGAGCAGCTGTACGGGTTCCTCGACTATCATTCTTACGAGAAGAAACTGGATGAGCTCTTCGCCAGAGGCAAACCCGGCTAAGCCCAAGAAGTCGGTCGCCCTGTCCGGAGTCGTCGCCGGGAACACCGCCCTGTGCACCGTCGGGCGCACCGGCAATGACCTGCACTACCGCGGCTACGACATCCTGGATTTCGCCGATAAGGCCGAATTCGAGGAGATTGCCTACCTGCTGGTGCACGAGAGGCTTCCCACTCGTAGCGAGCTCACGGCTTACAAGAAAAAGCTTCAATCGCTCCGCGCGCTTCCGCGCGAGCTGCGGGCTGCGTTGGAAAACATCCCCGGTAGCGCGCATCCCATGGACGTGATGCGCACCGGCGCATCGGTGCTCGGCACGCTGGAGCCGGAGAGGGCGGATCACGGCATCGCCGGCGCGCGCGATATCGCCGACCGGCTGATGGCCTCGCTGGGCTCGATGCTGCTCTACTGGCATCACTTCAGCCGTCACGGCAAGCGCATCGAGACCGAGACCGACGACGATTCCGTCGGCGGCCATTTTCTGCATCTTCTGCACGGGAGAAAACCGGGCGAGGACTGGGTGCGCGCGATGCATACTTCGCTCATCCTCTACGCCGAGCACGAATTCAACGCCAGCACCTTCACCTGCCGCGTCATCGCCGGCACCGGCTCCGACCTGTACAGCGCGATCTGCGGCGGCATCGGCGCCCTGCGCGGCCCGAAGCACGGCGGCGCCAACGAGTTCTCCTACGAGGTCCTGTCCAGATATTCCGATCCGAATGAAGCTGAAGCCGATATCGTGCGCCGCGTGCGCTCGAAGGAGATCGTCATCGGCTTCGGCCATCCGGTGTACACCACCGGCGATCCGCGCAATAAGGTCATCAAGGGCGTGGCGAAGTGGCTTTCGAGGAGCGCGGGCGACATGAAGCTGTTCGACATCGCCGAGCGGCTCGAGCAGGTGATGTGGCGCGAGAAGAGGATGTTCGCCAACCTCGACTGGTTCAGCGCGGTCTCCTATCACATGCTCGGCGTGCCGACGGCGATGTTCACGCCGATCTTCGTGATCTCGCGCACCTCGGGCTGGTCCGCGCATATCATCGAGCA
>DATILQ010000255.1:0-7890 GCA_035476235.1 Burkholderiales bacterium | reverse complement strand
GGCGTACGCCGATAGCCATGAAACACCGGCACGGCGAAGTAATCCTGGTGCGATTCGCCCACCAGCTTGCCCACCGCTCCCCAGTCGGCCAGGTCGTCGAGCGTTGCACGCAGCTCGACTGAAAACGTCCCTTTTCTGTTCTCGTCAAGATGAAATCCATACTCCGGTGTACAGCCGGTCAGCGCGGCGGCAAGTGCCGCAGGGCCGGACTCGAAGTTCGAGCGTGCGCCGAACACCGAATTCGCGTAGATCACGGTCCCGGTATCGCCCCAGGCGACGTGCTCGCCGAGGCGCGGCTGGTACCCGGTCTGGTAGTTGATGCAGGTATCGGTGGTGACAACCTCCATGCGCCGCAGGCACTGGATGATCTCGCGTTCTTTCGCCACCTCGACGGGGTCCTGCCCGAGCCGCTCGCAGTGCGCGAAATCGATGCAGCGCGCGTTCGTCGTCGCGCGAACGCGGCAGCGCGCGCCGAGGCGGACCTCCTCGCGCAGGAACTCGAGGCCGCCGTCGCCCATCACCTCGATGTCGCCCATCAGGTGGACATTCGTGACCGGGACCATGCGCTTGGCCTGCCAGAAGCGGCCGACCTCGACCTGGTACTCGAGCGCGCGTCGCGCCGCCTCCCCCAGCTTGCCGGCGAGGATCTGGCGTTCCTCGGCCGTCAATTCCAAGCGCTACTCGCCCTTGCCGGGCTCCGGCGTAAAGTACTTTTCGAACTTGCCCGGCTCATCCTTGTGGGCATCGGCATCCGGCGGCGGGGTGCCCTTGCGCGTGATGTTCGGCCACTTCACCGCGAACTCGGCGTTCATCTTGAGCCACTTGTCCGCCTTGCCGTCCGAGTCGGGAAGGATCGCCTTGGGCGGGCACTCGGGCTCGCAGACCCCGCAGTCGATGCACTCGTCGGGGTGGATCACCAGCATGTTCTCGCCTTCGTAGAAGCAGTCGACCGGGCAGACCTCGATGCAGTCCATGTACTTGCACTTGATGCAGTCTTCGGTGACGACGTAGGTCATGCATTGATTATCGCATTTCGCGCCCCCACTTTCGCCATGCCATGGACGTGGGAATAAGCAATTTCCAGGAAGCGGTGGTCGAGGCGTCGGCGAAGCTGCCCGTGCTGGTGGACTTCTGGGCGCCGTGGTGCGCGCCGTGCCGCGCGCTCACCCCCGTGCTGGAAACACTCGAGCGGGAATACGCCGGCCGCTTCAAGCTCGTCCAGGTCAATGTCGACGAGAACCAGGAGCTCGCCGAGGCCCTGCAGGTGCGCTCGATCCCCGCCGTGTTCGCGTTCCGCGACGGCAAGCCCCTCGGGCAGTTCCTCGGCGCCCTGCCGGAATCGCAGGTGCGCGCCTTCATCGAGCGCTCGCTGCCCTCGCCCTTCATCGAGGTGATGGATCGCGCCGAGAGGCTCATCAACGAAGGGCGGGCCGACGACGCGGAGAAGCTGCTGGCCGCGGTGCCGCCGAACATCGACTGGGATACGCGGCTGGAGGCGCTGCGCGCCGCGGTGAGCTTCGCGCGCTCCGGCGCGAACGCAGACGAGCTGAAGGCGAAGCTCGCCGCCAATCCGGATGACCACGAGGCGCGGCTCAAGCTGGCGCAGCTCCATGCCGGCGGGCGGCGCTATGGCGAGGCCATGGAAGAGCTGCTCGAGATCGTGCGCAGAGACAAGGGCTGGCGCGACGGCGAGGCGCGCAGGCAGCTGCTCACGCTTTTCACTCTGGCGGCGGGCGCGCCCGAGCTGGTTTCGGAGTACCGCAGAAAGCTGGCGAGCGCCCTGTACTAAGGTTGAGCCAGCGCCGCAGCGCGAGCGGCGCAGTCCGCCGTCACGCGCAGGTCGGCCGCTACGTCGGAGCACCGCACGGTCACCTGCATGGGGACGCTAAGCCGCCACTCGGCTTGCGCGCCGCGCAGGAGCGCGGGGCTCGGATAGCTGGGCGGAAAGGGGCGATAGCTGCAGCCGCGCGCCATATCGAACTCGAAGGCGCAGAACTGCTCCTGCTTCTGGGAGCCGATCACCGAGGTGCCCTTGACGATCACCCGGTGCTGCCCGGGAAGCATCCTCGCCTCGTACTTCGGTCCGGGATAGCTCACGCCGTCGACGGCGGCGATCTGGACGTCGGCGACGTTCACCCAATCGCGCTCGAAGGCGCTTTCCAAGATCGCCAGCTCCGCCGTCGGCCGCGCGGGCCCTTCGTAGGCCTTGATCGGCTCGACGGCCGCGCAGCCGCCGAGCGCGAGGAGCGCCAGCAGCACGCCCCCTCTCACGCTTCGACCACGAAGTCGAACCTGCCTTCGCCTTTTTGAAAATCGCGAATCTCCAGGTCGCGCCGATACAGGCCGTCGCGTGCATTGCCCGGGTCGCCGGGAAAATACAGTTGCGTGGTCAGCACCCGCTTGCCGGGCGCCTGCACTTTCACGTGGATGTGCCGTGCGCGGCCCGGATATTCCGCCGGCACGATGGTCTCGAGGCGGAAGCGTCCCTGCGCATCCGTGAACTGGTGACCCCGGTAGCGAAAACCCTGATTGTCGTAATCGCCCAGAGCGTCGGCATGCCAGAAATCGAGCAGCGCATTCGTCACCGGCTTGCACTGTGCCGAAAGGACCAGCCCGCGAACCACCAGCACGTTCCTGTCGCCCTTCTCCAGGAGAGTGTTTCTTTGCGGCGTGTTGGTCTTGAAGAACGGCCCTTCGGTCTGGCGTGCCGTGAGCGAGCCGCAAGTCAGTTGCGCAAATGCGCTCCCCGCGAAGGGCAGCGCCAGGGCGGCGCCCAGCAGGCGGCGGCGTTGGGACAGGATCATGCACAGGTCCTTTCGGTCTTGACCAGCAGCGCGTACGAGACGAAAGATATCGCAGCGCAGGCGGCGACGGCCACCGCCATCGGCACGGCGCCTTGCGCGTGGCTCCAGCCCACCGCGGCGCTCGCCACGACGCCGGTCAGCGCCTGGCTCGCGCCAAGCAGCGACGACGCCCCGCCGGCGCGATTGCCGAAAGGCGCCAGGGCGACCGCCACAGCGTTCGAGGCGATCAGCCCGAGGCTCGCGACCGCGAGGAAGAGCACCCCGAACACCCCCGCGAAGCCGGCAATGCCGGTCAGCGCGCAGGCGAGGAGCAACAGCGCTGCCGCGCCGAGGAGGTACACGCCCCATCCCAGCACCCGCCGCGGCCCGCGTCCGGCAACCAGCCTGCGGTTGAGCTGGGACACGGCGATGAAGCCGAGCGCATTCGCGCCGAAATACCAGCCGAACCGGTCGGCGGGCACGCTGAAGAACCGGATGAAGACGAACGGGGCGGCCGCGAGGTAGGCGAAGAAAGCGCCGAACGCCGCCATGAACACCAGGTCCGGCCCGAGAAAGCGCCGGTCGCGCATCAGCGGCAGCACGCCGGCCAGCGCGCGGCCGACCGAGGGAGCGCGCGCGTCGGGCGGATGCGACTCCTCGAGAAACAGGAATACCGCCGCAACGCAAAACAGCGCATACGCGGCGAGCACCCAGAAAATCCAGTGCCACGAGCCGTTCACCAGGAGCCAGCCGCCGGCGAGCGGCGCGAGGATCGGCGCGACGCCCATGACCAGCATCATGAGCGACAGCACGCGGGCCGACTGGATGGCGTCGAAGCGGTCGCGGATCACCGCGCGAATGACGACCATGCCCGCCGAGCCGCCCAGCGCTTGGGCGAAGCGCAGCAGCGCGAAGCTGTCGATGCTGTGGGCGAGCGCGCAGCTCGCCGAGGCGAGCGCGAAGATGCCGAGCCCGACGAGGAGCGGGCGCTTCCGCCCGAAGCGGTCCGTGAGCGGGCCGAACGCGAGCTGCCCCAGCCCCATGCCGAACAGATAAGCCGACACGGTGTGCTGCACGCGCGCGGTGCTGGCCGCGAATTCCGCTTCCAGCGTCGGCAGCGCCGGCAGGTACATGTCCAGGGCGAGCGGACCGGTCGCCATGACCGCCCCGAGCACGAGCGTGAGCCGGGCTATCCCTTCACGCACAGTACTTGCTTGAGGGTGTGCAGCGGCTCGACGAGGTCCGCCTGGTTCGCCATCACCTCCTCGATGTCCTTGTAGGCGCCGGGAATCTCGTCGAGCACGCCCTTGTCTTTCCGGCACACCACGCCCTGGGTTTGCTCGATCAGGTCCGCAATGCCGTATTTCTTCTGGGCTGCGTTGCGGCTCATGCGGCGTCCCGCGCCGTGGGCGCAGGACTGGAAGCTCTCGGCCGCGCCCTTGCCGCGCACGATGTAGCTGCGCGCCCCCATGCTGCCGGGAATGATGCCGAGCTCGCCGCGGCCGGCGCGGATCGCGCCCTTGCGCGTCAGCCAGACGTGCTCGCCGTAGTGGAACTCGCGCTCGACGTAGTTGTGGTGGCAGTTGACCGCCTCGCCGGTCGCCTCGAACGACGGCAGGTGCCGGCGCATCGCCTCGAGCACCAGGTCCATCACCTCGGCGCGGTTCGCGCGCGCGTAGTCCTGCGCCCAGCCGACCGCCGCCACGTAATCGTCGAAGTGCTGCGCCCCCTCGGGGAAATAGGCGAGATCGCGGTCGGGCAGTCGAATCTGATTTCTCTCGGCATCCTTTCTTGCCAATTCTATGAAATACGATCCAATCGCGTTGCCGATGCCGCGGCTGCCCGAATGCAGCATCACCCAGACGCGGCCCGCCTCGTCCAGGCAGACCTCGATGAAGTGGTTGCCGCCGCCGAGCGTGCCGAGCTGGTGCGTCCACCTGGAGCGCTTCCCCACCCGCTTTTCTATGCCGGGGTGCTTCTCCAGAATTCTTTGCAGTCCCTTCTGGAACTGCTTCGCCGCATGCTCGCGCACATCGCGGTCCTTGTGCTGATCAAATCCGACCGGCACATCGCGCGTGATTTGATTGAACACACGGTTTAGCTTTTGTTCATCAAGATCATTTGCCGTGAGCGAAAGACGCGTGGCCATCATTCCACAGCCGATATCCACGCCGACCGCCGCCGGGATGATGGCGCGCAGCGTCGCGATGACCGAGCCGACGCTCGCGCCGATGCCGAAATGCACGTCGGGCATCGCCGCGACGTGATGGTGCACGATCGGCAGCGCCGAGAGGTTGACCAGCTGCTGCCGCGCGACCGGCTCGATCTCGCCGGTATAGACCTTGACCGGGACGCGGCCTTCGTTGATTTCCTCGACTACGGGCATGCTCCAGTTTAGAGCTTGAGAAGCTTGGCCGCGTTCTCTTTGAAAATTTTTTGTTTTACTTCCGGTTTGATCGGCAGCTTCTCGAACTCCTCCATCCAGCGCTCGGGACTCATGACGGGATAGTCGGAGCCGAACAGGATCTTGTCCTTGAGCAGCGTGTTGGCATACTGCACGAGGATCGGCGGGAAGTACTTCGGCGACCAGCCGGAAAGGTCGATGTAGACCTGCGGCTTGTGCGTCGCCACCGACAGCGCCTCCTCCTGCCAGGGGAAGGAAGGATGCGCGAGGATGATCGGCATGTCCGGGAAATCGACCGCGACGTCGTCGAGCAGCATGGGCTGCGAGTACTTGAGGCGGATGCCGCCTCCGCCGCGCGTCGCCGCGCCGACGCCGGTCTGCCCGGTGTGGAAAAGCGCCGGCAGCTTGGCCTCGGCGATCGCCTCGTACAGCGGGTAAGCCATGCGGTCGTTGGGGTAGAACTCCTGCACCGAGGGGTGGAACTTGAAGCCCTTCACGCCGAAGTCCTTGATCAGCCGCCGCGCCTCGCGCACGCCCTCTGCGCCGCGACGGGGATTGATGCTCGCGAAGGGGATCGCGACGTCGCTGTTCTTGTGGGCAAGCTCCGCGATTTCTTCATTGGTGATTTTTCTTTTTTCAAGAGGACCATCCACCGTGAACACCACGAAGGCCATCTTCAGCTTGCGGTACATCTCGGCCATCTCCGGCACCGTGGTGTGCTGCGGCTGGTAGCGGAAGTAGCGCCCCATCGCCTCCTGCGATTCGGTGGGAGCATCGTCGACCTGCAGCGCCGACTTCCAGGCGTGCGTATGGACGTCGATGGCGATGAGGTTTTCGAGGTTCATGTAAGCTCTATAACATGAACCGCAGAAGATTCAATGCCGCGCTGGCCGCCATGGGCGTTGTCTCGGCCGCTACCCCGTTTGCCGCAGCGCGCGCGCAGGCGGGCGCCCTGAGAATCGCGGTCCTGAACGACATGTCGAGCGTCTACGCCGATTACCAGGGCATCGGCTCCGTCATCGCAGCCCGGATGGCGAGCGAAGACTACGGCGGCAAAGCCGCAGGGCGCGCGATCGAAATCCTTTCCGCCGACCACCAGAACAAGCCTGATGTAGGCGCCGCCATCGCGCGCAGGTGGCTGGATACCGAAGGGGTCGAGATGATCGCCGACATCCCGAATTCCGCGGTCGCGCTCGCCGTGAGCGAGTTGACCCGGGATAAGAACAAGGTGTTCGTGGCCTCGGGCGCGGGAACCTCGCTTCTCACCGGCGAGCGATGCAGCCCGAACACCGTGCAATGGACCTACGACACCTATGCGCAGGGCCACTCCATCGCCAAGGCGATCCTGAATCGCGGCGGGAAAACCTGGTTCTTCGTCACCGCCGACTACGCCTTCGGCCACGACCTGGAGAAGCAGGCGGCGGACGAAGTGGCGAAGGGCGGCGGCAAGGTGCTCGGCAGCGTGCGCCATCCTCTCGGGCAAAGCGACTTTTCTTCCTATCTCCTGCGGGCGCAGGCATCGGGGGCGGGCGTGGTGGCATTCGCCAACGCGGGCGGCGACCTCATCAACTGCCTTAAGCAGGCAGCGGAGTTCAAGCTTGCGCCGAGGCAACTGCTCACCGGGCTCATCTTCGACGTCAACGGCGTGCCGCCGCTCGGACTGCAAGCGGCCCAGGGGCTGCTCGCGATCGACCCGTTCTACTGGGATATGAACGAAGGCACGCGCAGCTGGTCGCGACGCTTCCAGGCGCTGCATCCGCAGAAAAACATGCCGAATGACATGCAGGCCGGCGTGTATGCCGGCACGCTGCATTACCTGAAGGCCGTCGACAAACTCGGCGGCGCCGCCGACGGCAGGGCGGTCGTGGCGGCGATGAAATCCATGCCTACGGACGATCCGCTCTTCGGCAGGGGCACCATCCGCCAGGACGGGCGCAAGATGCACCCGATGTATCTCTTCGAGGTGAAGCGCCCCGATGAGTCCAAGGGTCCGTGGGACTACTACAAGCTGCTCTCCACCATCCCTGCCGAGCAGGCGTTCCGCCCCCTGGGGGAAGGCGGCTGCAAGCTCTGAGCAGCAAACGTTACGCGCTTGCACTGCTGGCCGCGATCACGCTCGTAACGCCGATCGTCGAGACGCTGGTGACGGGTCGCGTCGAGCCTTTCAGCAACTTCGACCTCGGCGGCAGCTTCCTCTCGCTGCTGCCGATCTACTGGTGGTACCACCTCGACAAGGACCAGACCGGCTACCGGGCCGGGCCGCTCCTCAACGTCGGCGTGGCGGCGCTTGCGATCGTCGCGCTGCCAGTGTATTTCGTTCGTTCGCGCGGCTGGAAGCGCGGCGGCGTCATTTGCCTTTACGCGCTTGGCGCGTTGGGCGTCCTCTATTTGCTCGAGACGCTGGGGGAGTTCCTCGGCGAGGCCATCGCCGCATGGGCGGGAGGTTGACATGACCAAGGGAAGACTGGAAGCGTTCACCGACGGGGTGATCGCCGTCATCATCACCATCATGGTGCTCGAGATGAAGGTACCGCACGGCGCCGACCCGAGCGCGCTCGCGCCGCTCGTGCCGGTATTCCTCAGCTATCTGCTCAGCTTCATCTTCACCGGCATTTACTGGAACAACCACCACCACATGTTTCACGCGGTCCATCACGTGAACGGCGCGACGCTGTGGGCGAATCTGCATCTGCTGTTCTGGCT
>DATILQ010000254.1:0-5613 GCA_035476235.1 Burkholderiales bacterium | reverse complement strand
TATCGGCCCGAGTTTCTCGCCGCGATCGACTGGGCGCTCGCTCCCCACGAGGACCAGCGGCCGCAGTCGGTGCCGGAGTGGCGCGCAGCCCTGCTCGGTGCCGCGCCGATCCCGCCGCGAACCCAGGTCGCTCACCCCAGGACGACTCCCGCGAGCTTCGACCCGAACCTCCTCAAGCAGCTCGAAGCCGAGCTCGCCCAGCACCTGGGGCCGATCGCGCCGGTGATGGTGAGGAACGCGGCAAAGAAGGCCGCCACGCAGGAGGAGCTCGTGCAGATGCTCGCGGCGGACATCTCCGCGTCGATCCCCCGCGCGGCCTTCCAGAGGCAGTTCTCGGAGATCTCGCGCCCGGTCTCGAAACCTCCGGCTCCCGCGGCGAGCGGGCCCGCCGTTCCCCCTACGGCCCTGGCGGCGAGCCGGTTCCCGCAGGAAGTGCTGGACCGCGCCACGGCGCGGCTCGCCGAGTACATCGGCGCGCTGAGCCGCGTGGTCGTCAAGCGCGCGGCGATGAAAGCGCGCGACGAAGCCGAGCTTTACCTCCTGATCGCCGACGAGATCGAGGACCCGGCGCGCAAAAAGGCGTTCATCCGCCGCGCCATTTCGGCGTCGGGCAAGCCCTGAGCGCTCGTGCCCCTTGACGGCGGCGCCGGCATCGCCTATCTTTCAAACGATCGTTTGAATCCCGGTTCGCGTTTCCCAGCCCATGTCCCTGCGCGCCATCAAGCCCCAGCACGAAACCCGCACCCGGATCCTCGACGTCGCCGAGGAGCTGTTCATGCAGCACGGCTTCGAGGGCGCCTCGATGCGCATGCTCACTGCCAAGGCGAGCGTCAACCTCGCCGCGGTCAACTACCACTTCGGCTCCAAGCACGCGCTGATCGAGGCGGTATTCCGCCGGCGCCTGGACCCGATGAACGTGGCGCGCATTGCGGCGCTCGACAAGCTGGAGGCGGAAGCGCCGGGCCGGGTACCCGCTCCGGAGGGCATCATTCGCGCCTTCATCGGCCCGGGGCTGCGCATGATCGAGGACGCGAGGGGCGGCGGGCGCAATTTCATCCGGCTGCTCGGGCGCACGTATACCGAGCCGGCGAAATCGATCCGCGCCCTGATCGGCCATCTGTACGCCCCCGCCATGGAGCGCTACAAGGCCGCGTTCGAGCGCGCCCTGCCGCAGATGCCGCGCGAGGAGCTGGTATGGCGCATTCACTTCATGTTCGGCACGCTCGCCTACACCCTGGCGGCGACCGACACCGTGCAGCTGATCGCCGGCTGCAAGCCCGAGGACCGCTACGACGCACGCCTGCTCGAGGAACGCCTCGCCGCGTTCCTCACCGCAGGATTGAATGCTCCCCTGAAGAACACGATTCGGAAGGCCGCGTAGGGAGTCCGCCATGCTGACACTGGAATTGATCCTCGCCGTCGCGGTGGTGATCTTCGTCTGCGGCTTTTTCCGCCTGCCGCTGATCGCGTGGTCCGCCGCCTTTGCTGTCCTCGCCGCGCTCACGGCCAGCGTGACCCTGGTCGCGGTGGTTCTCATCATCGCGGCGGCGGTGAACATCCCGTTCATTCGACGAAAACTGGTGACCGACCGCGTGCTCGCGCTCTACCGCCGCATCCTCCCCGACATGTCGCAAACCGAGAAAGAGGCGATCGACGCCGGCACGGTGTGGTGGGACGGCGATCTGTTCTCCGGCAGGCCGGACTTCGACAAGCTCCTCGCCGTGCCCGAGCCGCGCCTGAGCGCCGAGGAGCAGGCCTTCCTCGACGGCCCGGTCGACGAGCTCTGCGCGATGTGCAATGACTGGGAGATCACGCACGAGCTGCAGGACCTCCCGGCGCACGTCTGGCAGTTCATCAAGGAGCGGGGCTTCCTCGGCATGATCATCCCGAAGAAATACGGCGGGCTCGGCTTCTCGGCGCTCGCCCACTCCGCGGTGGTGATGAAGCTCTCGACGCGCTCGAGCGCGGCAGCGATCTCGGTGATGGTGCCCAACTCGCTCGGGCCGGCCGAGCTCCTGCTGCATTACGGCACCGACGAGCAGAAGAACCACTACCTGCCGCGGCTGGCAAAAGGCCTCGAAGTGCCTTGCTTCGCGCTCACCAACCCCGAAGCAGGGTCCGACGCCGCGTCGATCCCCGATGCCGCGGTCGTGTGCCGCGGCATGTGGCAGGGCAAGGAGGTGCTCGGGATGCGGGTCACCTGGGATAAGCGCTACATCACCCTGGGACCCGTGGCGACGCTGCTGGGCCTCGCATTCCGGCTCTACGACCCCGACAGGCTTTTGGGCTCTCAAACTGATTTAGGGATTACCTGCGCGCTCATCCCTACGAACACACCCGGGGTCAATATCGGCAGGCGCCACCTGCCGCTGAACGCGGTATTCCAGAACGGGCCGAACTCCGGCAAGGACGTCTTCATGCCGCTCGACTGGATCATCGGCGGCCCCGAATACGCCGGCAAGGGCTGGATGATGCTGATGGCCTGCCTCGCCGCCGGCCGCTCGATCTCGCTGCCGACCTCGTCGGTGGGCGGGGCAAAGGCGCTGACGCGCTTCACCGGCGCCTACGCGCGCGTGCGCAGCCAGTTCAAGACCCCGATCGGCAAGCTCGAGGGCGTCGAAGAAGCGCTCGGCCGCATCGCGGCGCATTGCTACATGATGGACGCGACGCGCGTGATGACGGCCGGCTCGGTCGACGCCGGCGAGAAGCCGGCGGTGATCTCGGCCATCGCCAAGTACCACCTGACCGAGCGGGCGCGCCTGTGCGTGAACGATGCCATGGATATCCACGGCGGCAAGGGCATCTGCCTCGGGCCGAACAACTGGATCGGCCGCGGCTACCAGATGACGCCGATCGCGATCACCGTGGAAGGCGCCAACATCCTGACCAGGACCCTCATCATCTTCGGCCAGGGCGCGATCCGCTGCCATCCGTACGTGCTGCGCGAGATGCGCGCCGCAAAAGAGATGCAGGGCGCCGAGGCGTCGCGCGAGTTCGACGCCGCGTTTACCTCGCACCTCGGGCACGTGATGACGAACGGCATCCGCGCCTTTGTCTTCGCCCTTGTTCCCAGCAGTGCATGGGCGCCATCCAGGGCGGCGCGTGAAACGGCGCACTACTACCGCCACGTTTCGCGGCTCTCCGCGGCCTTTGCGTTTCTCGCCGACATCTCGATGATGGCCATGGGCGGGGCGCTGAAGCGCAAGGAGAAGATCTCCGGCCGCCTCGGCGACATCCTGTCGATGATGTACCTCGCGTCGGCGACGCTGAAGCGCTACGAGGACCAGGGCCGTCTGCGCGACGACCTGCCGCTGGTGCGCTGGTCGGTGCGCGATGCGCTTTACCACGCCCAGCTCGCCTTCGACCAGATCCTCTCCAACTTCCCGAGCAAGACGCTCGCCACGCTGCTGCGCGTGGCGCTCTTCCCGCGCGGCATGCCGTTCAGGCCGCCGCTCGACTCGCGCAACCACGAGTGCGCGCGCATCGCGCTCGAGCCCGGGTCCGCGCGCGACCGCCTCACCGCCGGCATGTACCTGCCCAGGGGCGAGGCCGACGCCACGGGCATCCTGGAAAGCGCCTTCGTCGCGACCGTTGCGTGCGAGCCGATCGAGAAGAAGCTGCGCGAAGCGCAGAAGCAGGGGCTCAAGGATCCGCAGGCAGTGCTGACGCCCGAAGAGCACGCGCAATGGCAGCGCAAGGAAGCGCTGCGCAAGAGCGTGATCAAGGTCGACGACTTCCCGCCGGACTTCGGCAGGGCCGAGATCGTCGAGAGGCTCGAAAAGCAGGCGGTAAAGGCGAAAGCGGCGTAACTCACCGTGCATCCAAGACCCGTTTACGTCGTGGACGGCGCGCGCACGCCGTTCCTCAAGTCGAAAAACCGCCCCGGTCCGTTCGCGGCCAGCGATCTCGCCACGCAAGCCGGCCGCACGCTGCTCGCGCGCCAGAAGTTCGCGCCCGACGAGCTCGACGAGGTCATCCTCGGCTGCGCGGCGCCGTCGGTGGACGAGGTCAACATCGGCCGCGTCGCGGCGCTGCGCATGGGCTGCGGGCAGCAGGTCCCGGGCTGGACGGTGATGCGCAACTGCGCCTCCGGCATGCAGGCCGTCGACTCGGGCATCAGCAACATCCTCGCGGGACGCTCCGAGCTCGTTCTTGCCGGCGGGGTCGACGCGCTGTCGCGCGCCCCGCTGCTGTATGCCGACAAGATGGTTTTATGGTTTTCGGAGATGGCCTCTGCGAGAACTGCTTTACAAAAAGCGCTTCTTTTTTCGAGAATCCCCTTCGGGTCGCTGCTGGCCCCGGTGATCGGCATCATGAAAGGGCTCACCGACCCGATGGTCGGGCTGCTGATGGGCCAGACCGCGGAGAACGTCGCGCACCGCTTCGGCATCACGCGCGAGCAAATGGACGCATTTTCCGTCCGCAGCCACTCGCGGGCGGCACGCGCGCAGGAAGAAGGACGGCTTGCGCCCGGCGGCGGCGAAGTCGAGGCGCTTTACGGCGCCGATGGCGCGACCTTCCCGCTCGACGACGGCGTGCGGCGCGACTCGTCGATGGAGAACCTGGCCAAGCTCAAGCCGTTCTTCGACCGCAAGTACGGCAACGTGACGCCCGGCAACAGCTCGCAGATCACCGACGGCGCCGCCTGGATGATCCTCGCTTCCGAGGAAGCGCTGCGGCGCCACGGCCTCGCGCCGCTCGGCCGCATCGTCGACTCCGCGTGGGCCGGGCTCGACCCGGCGCAGATGGGTCTTGGGCCGGTGCACGCAGCGACGCCTATCCTGCAGCGCCACGGGCTCGGGTTGAACGACCTCGATTACTGGGAGATCAACGAGGCCTTCGCCGCGCAGGTGCTCGGCTGCCTCGCGGCCTGGAAGGACGACCGGTACTGCCGGGAGGAGCTCGGCCTCGACGGCGCCATGGGCGAGCTGGACGCCGAGCGGCTGAACGTCGACGGCGGCGCCATCGCCCTCGGCCACCCGGTGGGAGCTTCCGGGGCAAGAATCGTCTTGCATCTGTTGAAAACGCTCAAACGCACGGGCTCGAAGCGAGGCATGGCCTCCATCTGCATCGGCGGCGGCCTCGGCGGAGCGATGCTGGTCGAAGCGCTGTAAGGGGGTAGGACATGGATCGCGCGACGCTCACGAAGCATTGGCACTGGGAGACCGATCGCGACGGACTGGCCTGGCTGACCTTCGACAAGCAGGGTGAGTCGGCGAACACGTTCTCGCGCGAAGCGCTGGAGCAATTGAGGGCCGCCCTCGACGAGATTCGCCTGGCCAGCCCGAAAGGCCTCGTCATCCGCTCGGCCAAGGACGGCTTCATCGCCGGCGCCGATGTCGAGGAGTTCACGCGGTTCAAATCGCCCGCCGAGGCGATGTCCTTCGTGCGCCTGGGCTGGGACGTGTTCCAGGCGCTGCGCGAGCTGCCCTTCCCCACCACCGCGATGGTCAACGGCTTCTGCATGGGCGGCGGCGTCGAGCTGGCGCTCGCCTGCCGCTACCGCGTGGCGCTCGACGATCCGAAGACGCGCTTCGCCCTGCCCGAGGTGATGCTCGGCATCATGCCGGCCTGGCACGGCGTGCAATGGCTGCCGAAGCTCGTCGGCCCGGC
>DATILQ010000253.1:0-2354 GCA_035476235.1 Burkholderiales bacterium | reverse complement strand
CCGGGCCGAATGCGAGTTCTTGACCGGCGAACTGGAGGCCGCCGAGGCGCGCTTGACGATGCTGGCGTCCCGCGCCGCCACGACCGTCGAGCAAGCGACCGTCGCGTGCCTGCGCATTGACCTGTATATGACGCTCGATCGGAGCGACCGCGCGGTCGAGGTCGCCCTCACCTACCTCCGTCATCTGGGCGTGGAGTGGTCGCCGCATCCAACAGAAGAGGAGGCGCGACGCGAGTACCAGCGGACCTGGGCACTGCTCGGCAGCCGCGAGATCGAGGAGCTCATCGATCTGCCCGTGATGAGCGACCCGGTGTCTCTCGCCACGCTGGATGTTCTGACCAAGCTCGCGCTACCCGCGTTGTATGCGGGATATGACAATCTGTATTGCCTGGCGATCTGCCGCGCGGTCAATCTCAGCCTGCAACACGGCAACACCGATGCGTCCTGTTTTGGCTATGTCACGCTGGGCTCGGTCGTCGCCGGACCGCGTTTCGGCGACTACGCTTCCGCGCTCGTCTATCTGAGCGCCGGCGCGGCGCTGTTGCGCGACGAGGCGTGGGAGCGCCGGCACGAGCTGGTATTCGCGCTGGAGTTGCACCGGGCCGAATGCGAGTTCTTGACCGGCGAACTGGCGGCCGCGGAGGCGCGCTTGACGACGCTCGCGTCCCGCGCCGCCACGACCGTCGAGCAAGCGACCGTCGCGTGCTTGCGCATCGACCTGTACATAACGCTCGATCGGAGCGACCGCGCGGTCGACGTCGGCCTCACCTACCTCCGTCACGTGGGCGTGGATTGGCCAGCGCATCCGACAGAAGCGGAAGCGCGACGCGAATACGAGCGGACGTGGGCACTGCTCGGCAGCCGCGAGATCGAGGAGCTCATCGATCTGCCCGTGATGAGCGACCCGGTGTCTCTCGCAACGCTGGAGGTTCTGACCAAGGTCGCGACACCTGCGTTGTATGCGGGGTATGACAATCTATTTTCCCTGACCGCTTCCCGGGCGGTGAATCTCAGCCTGGAACACGGCAATACCGATGCGTCCTGTCATGGCTATGTCGCAATGGCCGCCGCCGTTGCCGGACCGCGTTTCGGCGACTACTCTGCCGGCTTCCGGTTCGGCCGGCTCGCCCGCGACCTGGTCGACCAACGCGGGTTGCAGCGCTTCAAAGCCCGCACCTATGTGGTGTTCGGCAATCTCGTCATGCCGTGGACCAAACATGTGCGAACCGGCCGCGATTTGGTCCGTCGCGCCTTCGATGTCGCGAATGCCATCGGCGACTTGACGTTCGCGGCCTTGAGCTCCAACAACCTGATCACGAACCTGCTTGCGGCGGGTGATCCGCTCGCCGACGTGCAACGCGAAGCCGAGCAAGGCCTCGAGTTTGCCGAGAAAGGCCGGTTTGGCTTCGTGGTCGACAGATTCGCCGTACAGCTTGGGCTGATCCGCACCCTGCGCGGCTTGACGCCGATCTTCGGCTGCTTCAACGACGAGCGGTTTGACGAGCTGCAGTTCGAGCGCCATTTGTCGAGTAACCCGATGTTGGCGCTGCCCGAGTGCTGGTACTGGATACGAAAGCTCCAGGCGCGCTTCTTCGCCGGGGACTACGTCGCGGCCGTTGAGGCGTCCGTGGCCGCGCAACGCCTGCTGTTCACGTCGCCATCCTACTTTGAGACGGCGGAAGCGCATTTCTATGGCGCGCTCAGCCACGCGGCCGCCTGCGATGCCGCGCTCCCCGCGCAATACCAGCAGCATGCCCAGGCGCTGAGCGCCCACCACAGACAGCTTCTCGCATGGGCGGAGCACGGCCCGGAGAATTTCGCAAACCGCGCCGCGCTGGTCGGCGCGGAGATCGCGCGCCTCGAAGGCCGGGCGCTGGACGCCGAGCGCCTCTACGAAGAGGCGATCCGCTCGGCGCGCGAAAACGGCTTCGTGCACAACGAAGCGCTCGCCAACGAGCTTGCATCGCGCTTCTACGCCGCTCGCGGCTTCGAGACCATTGCACACGCGTATCTGCTAAATGCCCGCAACGGTTATCTCCGCTGGGGTGCGGATGGCAAGGTGCGCCAGCTCGACGACAAGTATCCGCACCTGGTCGATGCAGAGACCGCGCCTGCCCCGACGGGCACGATCGCAGCACCGTTGGCGCACCTCGATCTCGCAACCGTCCTGAAGGTCTCGCAGGCGGTCTCGGGCGAGATCGTGCTCGAGAAGCTGATCGACACGCTGCTGCGCACCGCTATCGAGCAGGCCGGCGCGGAGCGCGGGCTGCTCATCCTGTCGCGCGGTGACGAGCTTTCGATCGCGGCGGAGGCGAACACCAGCGGGGACACGGTGACTGTCCACGTGCGCGAGG